>JAUVBB010000135.1 GCA_030591445.1 Deltaproteobacteria bacterium
AACCACGACTTGCTGGGACAAATGCGTGGATTTGGCCAACGATCCCGACCATTGCGGTTCTTGCGGTACGCCTTGCCTGCCGGGGCTGCTGTGTCGCGAGGGCCGCTGCCAGGAATCCTGCGCCGACCACGAGCTGGAATGCGCCGGCGGCTGCGTCCAAGCGCAAAATGATCCGGTCCACTGCGGCGCCTGCGAAATCCAATGCCCGGCTGGGATGGTTTGTGATCTGGGCGTCTGTAACGATACCTGCGCAGACGATAAAACCGTTTGCTTCGGCGCTTGCGTCGACCTGAGCCACGACCCTCGCCACTGCGGCGCCTGTGCAAGCGCCTGCCCCGCAGACCAAGTTTGCAGCCGCGGATTTTGCCTGGATGAATGCCCGGCCAACTTGACCGATTGCGATCGAAGCTGCGTCGATACCAATACCGATGCCATGCATTGTGGCCAGTGTCATGCCGGCTGCGCCGATCTGGAACACTGCCGCGACGGAAGCTGTCGGGCCATCTGCCCACCCGGCACCGTGCTTTGCGACGACCGCTGTGTGGATGCAGATACCGATGCCGATCACTGTGGCGGCTGCGGGCGCGCCTGCAGCCCGGACACCTATTGCCAAGAGGGCCAGTGCCTAGACTCTTGTTCGGCCGAGTACGAGCTTTGCGATCAGAGCTGCATTGACACCCAGAGCCACCCGGACCACTGCGGCGCTTGCGGGCTTCCTTGCGCCGACGACACGGCTTGCTACCAGGGCAGTTGCCTGGCCGAGTGCCCAATCGGCATGACCATCTGTGCTCGCCGCTGCGTGTTTTTGGCCATGGACGATGATCATTGCGGCGCCTGCGATAACAGCTGCCCGGCCGGCCATAGTTGTGAGGCCGGGGTCTGCCTAAGCAGCTGCCTAAACAACCAGTCCTACTGTGATGGCTCATGCGTCGATCTGCAGACGAATCCGGCCCATTGCGGCGCCTGTGCCCTGGCTTGCCCCAGCGGTGAGTCTTGCTGCCTGGGCAAGTGCCGGGACACCAAAACCGATGCGGCCCACTGCGGCGGCTGCGGGCAAGAAGTCGAACCCGGCGCCGTTTGTGTGGATGGCGAGAGCGTCCATCCGGACGAAGACCCGGATTACTGCGGGCCCGAAGGCTTGGCTTGTGCCGCCGACCAAGTGTGCCAAGGGGGCACCTGCCAGCCAGAATGCGAACCCGGCTGGGTGGATTGTTCCCGCGCCTGTGTAGATGTCGAATCGCACCCAGAACACTGCGGCCAATGCGACGAGCAATGCCCGGCCTCGGAACTCTGCGCCCGCGGAGACTGTGTGTCGTCATGCCCCGCGGGAAGCTTCGCCTGCGGGCTACGTTGTGTAGACCTACAAAGCGATCCCAGCCATTGCGGGGATTGCGAGACTTCCTGCGCCACCGAGGTCTGTCATCATGGCCAATGCCTCGATAGCTGTCCCGATGGCTCCAGCGACTGCGGCGGCCGCTGCGTAGACCTGGATTCCCACCGGGATCATTGCGGCGCCTGTTCCGCACCCTGTCGCGACGGGGTCTGCACGGACGGAGCCTGTGTAGATCAATGTCCCAGCGGACAAATCGATTGCGGCGGTAGCTGCGTAGATGGCTTGAGTGATTTTGAGCATTGCGGCACTTGTGGACTGGCCTGCGCGCCGGGCCAAAACTGTCATCTTGGACAATGCACCGATTTCTGCCCAACAGATTGGGCTGATTGCCACGGAGATTGCGTCGACACCGCGAGCGACCCGAAAAACTGTGGTTCCTGTGCCAGCTCCTGTGCTCCGGAAGAACTCTGTCAGCTGGGTACTTGCGTAGCGGCCTGTACCGACGACTTGACTGAATGTGCCGGCGGCTGCGTCAATCTTCAGCAAGACCCACGTCACTGCGGCGCCTGTACCTCGGCCTGCGGGTACGACGAAATATGCTGTTTGGGCAATTGCCGGCGCATACAAGCAGACCGAGAAAACTGTGGCGATTGTGAAGTCGTCTGTGACCCGGACTCCGTCTGTCTCGATGGCAGTTGTACCCAAGAAGCATGTCCGGCGGGAACTTATGCTTGTGACAACGCCTGTGTCGACATCTTAGGTGATTCGATGCATTGTGGCGACTGCAACACTTACTGCCCCGGCGACCAGCTGTGCTGGCTGGGCCAATGCGCCGAAGCCTGTCCCTTGGGGACCAGCACTTGCTGGGACCTGTGCGTGAACCTGGACAGCGATCCCGAGCATTGCGGAACCTGTGGCAGCCGCTGCGCGCCAGAGCTGCTGTGTAGCCAGGGGACCTGCCAGGAATCCTGCGCTGCGCAGGAGTTGCAATGTGCCGGCGGCTGCATCCAGCCGGAAACCGATCCGCTGCACTGCGGACAATGTCATGTCGCCTGCACCGCCCAAGAAGACTGCGTCGATGGAAACTGCCAAGCCCGTTGCGCCCCCGGCACCAGCCTTTGCGACAACGAATGCGTGGATCTTCTTACCGATGCCGATCACTGTGGCAGCTGTGAGAACGCATGCGGCCCGGATAGCTATTGTAAAACAGGTCAGTGCGCAGACACTTGTCCGAGCGGGCAAACGCTTTGCGACCAACGCTGCGTCGATACCCAGACCGACCCGGAACACTGCGGCAGCTGTGATCAAGGCTGCGACTCGAGTTCCTTATGCGACCAGGGCACGTGTAGCTCCAGCTGTGCGGAGGGCATGTATACCTGTGGCCAGTCCTGCGTCGATCTAAAAACCGATCCTGACAACTGTGGCGGCTGTGGAATCTCCTGCGGGGAGGAAGAACCTTGCGTTTTCGGGATCTGCGGCAATTACTGCGACGCGAACGATTTGATCTGCATTTGCCCACCAGAAGGATTTCCCAGCGATTTTGGCTGTCTGGCCTGCCTGCCCTGTCCTTATACTGAGATCCCCGATCATACCGTGTCCATCCACTGCACCGGCTCGGATTGCAAAGTAGAGCGCTGCCAATCCCCTTTCCTGGACCAAAATGGGCAAATCGAAGACGGCTGCGAGTGCCAGCGGGGCGAGACCGCGGTGGTGGATGATCTGGAATCCCGTTCCGGGGTGCACACCGCCAAGGTACCGGGGCGTGAAGCCTTCGGCATGGTATGGCAGGACGAGCGGTCGGGACACAGCCAGATCTACTTCGACTATCTGACCCAGTCGGCAACGACCACGACTCACACCGAAAATGACTTTCTGCTCTCGTCCGGCAAAAGCGATTTTGACATCGAATCCAACCTGATTTACGACAGCCGCATTGGGCGCTTCGTGGTAGTCTGGGTCATCGATCAGATGCTTCGGTTCCTGCCGGTCCGAACCGACGGCACGACCGGGCAAGAGGTCAACAGCGATCCCGAGGGCTGGACCATAAGCCCGACCCTGCCCGCCATCGCCCCGGCAACCGGCATGAAAAGCAGGCAAAGGTACCTGCTGGTATACGCCGATGGGGGCAGCCTCATGGCCGGCACCTTGAACGCGGCCGGTACGCCGACCATTTTCTATCCCTGCGACAATGTGCCCTTCTACCAGGGCGTTTGCGTCGCCGGCGAGTGCGCCGAAAACGAGGACTGTGTCGAAGGCATGACCTGCCAAACTGTCGGTGAGACCAAACTATGTCGGGGCACCAGTTGCAGCTACAGTTCGAATTGCCCGGCCGGCACCTGTCCGGATAGCTGGTACCAAGACGAATGCCACCAGAACCAGGTCTATTTCGAATGGCATCCAATTGCCAGCGTCGGGGCGGCAGTGGACATCGAGATTGTCGCCCGCGGCGATCAAACCTTGGTCGTCTGGGAAGACGGCGGGTCGGGAAATCACCGGCTAAAGACCCTCACGCTCAGATACGCGGAGATAGACGAGTACAACTGGTTACAGGCCAGTGCGGTCAAAACCATTAGCGGCGAATTCACGGATCCACGGCGATTCGATCTCAGCCAGGTCAGCATGAACTCGGCCGAGATCTTGCTCGGCTTCGATGCGCTCAAGGACTCCGGCAGCAGAGAAGTGTACCTGTCCCGGCTCAACATCGCCGGCTCTGCCCTGGAAAGCCCAATCCAGATCTCGACCACCAGTGGATCCGGCCGCGATGCCTATGGCGGCTCGGTAACCGAGGCCTCCGCTGACCAGGCCGGGATCTTCTGGCTCGAGCGCAACCCCACCGACATCACCGATCAAATCATGTACCTCCGCACGATCGACGCCGCGGGTACGCTTTCGCCACCCGATCCGGTCTTCGTTATGAAACAGGACTGGGATCACTATCTCCTGCCCTATCCATTTGCGGCCATGGAGTTGAATGACCGCTACGCTTTCCTATATGCCAACACCAACCAACATGACGGGCAACGATTCTGGGTCTTTGACGCCATCTCGGTCTGTAAGTTAAGGTGATCAAAATCACAGCCAAATATTTGGGACAAGTTTAGGAATGATCAGGTCTTGCACAAACGAAAAGACGAACACCTATCCGAAGGAGAGATCAAAATGAAAAACTGGAAAACTTACAGTTGTATGATCCTGGCCCTGGGGCTTACTTTGACTGGCTGTCCCGACTCCGATTCTGATCCCGTTTTGACTTGCACCGAGGTCTTACCGGCGAGTATCGAGGCCGATCTGACCCTGGCCGAGGGATGCTATCTGGCCGAGCAGGGCCTGGATGTAAAAAAAGACGTCACCTTGACCGTAATGCCCGGCGTGACCGTGGTGTTTAGCCAGGATACCGAACTGGCAGTCAATGATGGCGTCTTGTCCGCGGTGGGAACAGCGGCAAAACCCATTGTCTTTACCGGGGCGCAAGAGACCCGCGGCTATTGGAACGGCATTGCCTTCTACTATTCCAACAGAATCGAAAACCAGTTCGACTACGTCACCGTGGAGTATGGCGGAGCGAACGGTTGCAACGGCGTCGACAGCAAAGCCAATCTCTGCCTGTATCCCGGCGGTAGCCGTTTGGCCATCAGCAACAGCACCCTGCAAGAAAGCACCGGCTACGGCATGTATGTGGCCGATGATGCCCTTCTCCCCACTTTCAACGCCAACACCCTGACCGCCAATACCCTGGGCGCCGCCATCGTGTCGGCCCATGCGCTGGGACAGCTAGACGATTCGAACAGTTTCGTCGGCAACGACCGGGAAGTGCTGGTAGTAGAGCCCGATCCGGTGACCGCCGACCAAACCTGGGCGGCCATCGATGTGACTTACTTGTTGTCTGACGAAACTTCTATCGAGGCGCACCTGACCATCGCCGCCGGGGCCACCCTCGTATTCGGTCAAAATGCCTGGTTGAGCATCAACCTCGACGGGGCCTTGACCGCCGTGGGTACCGCCGAAAAACCCATCGCCTTTACCGGCGAGCAACAGACCCGAGGCTACTGGAACGGCATCGCCTTCTACTATTCCAACAAGATCGAAAACCAGTTCGACTACGTCACCGTTGCGTATGCCGGTGGTGAAGGCTGTAACGGCGTCGACAGCAAGGCCAATCTCTGCCTCTATCCCGGCGGCGTGCGTCTGGCTATCAGCAATAGTACTCTGCAAGAAAGCGAAGGCTACGGCATGTACGCCGACGAAGACGCCACCATCACCGCCTTCGACCAAAACTTGCTGACCGCAAACACTCTGGGCGCCGCCATGGTCGGCGCGCAGGCCGTCGGTCAACTGGACGACTCCAGCAGTTTCGCCGGCAACGATCTGGACCTGCTGGTGGTAGAATACGGCACCCTGAGCAGCGACCAGACCTGGCCCGCTATCGATATCCCTTATCACCTAGCCGATGATATCTCCGTCGAGGCCCATCTAACCATCGCCGCCGGCGCCACTCTCGAATTCGACCAGAGTGCCTGGCTGGAAATCAACATCAACGGAGCCCTGACCGCAGTGGGTACCGCCGCTGCTCCTATCGTGTTCACCGGCGCCCAAAAGACCCCCGGTTACTGGAGCGGCATCGCCTTTTACTATAGTGACGATCTCAACAACCAGCTAGACTACGTCACGGTCGAATACGGTGGTTTCGAGGGCTGCAACGGCGCCGATTCCAAGGCCAATATCTGCCTCTATCCCGGCGGCGCCCGCCTGGACATGACCAACAGCAACATCCAACACAGCCCCCATTGCGGCATCTACGTGGCCGATGACGCCACGGTCAACAACATAGAAGACATCGCGGCCGGCAACAGCTTCAGCGACAACCCCAACGGCGACGTCTGCGGACCATAGGATTAGTCCGATTGCTCGATCGCCAAGGCCACCATGGGCAACTGCGCCATCGCTTGGGCGATAGAACTCTCGCCTAGACACTGACCTGAACACAAAACAAGCTGGCTCTCGACCAGATCACACTTTATGGCCAGCCCCTCTTCACCATCGAAACATATCATTACCTCTGCCTGACCCTGACACTCCAATCCTTGGGAATGGACAAAAGCACTCCGGAATTGGCCGGACACAAACCAGGCAATGGCAACTAAAATGATGGATACCAGGATCATGGCCACGTTTTCAAGCCTGCGTCTCATGGCATTCTCCTTGCGGGTCCCTCCGCATCTCAGATTGTAGCCAAAGACGTGCCAGTATCTCATGCATGAAGTAAGTACCTGTCATTCCATACCTTCTTACTCTAGATAGGTCAAAATGTGGCACTGGCTGGTGGAGTTTTCGGCAATCTGCTGCCTCCTCGGGTAAGAACTTGCCAAGAATCCGAATATCCAGCCATTGAAAACAAGTTTATTCGTGTTATATTTCAGCCGTTCCAGTCAATCCTGGGGAGGGGGGATCATGAAGGTAAGCGATCGATTGGTCGAAAGCGCCTCGGCTAAATTCAGGCAAGGTCTGGTCATTCACTCGCCGGCCATGCAGAAAATATTCCAAACCGCACAGCGCCTGGCCGCGTCTTCCATCCCGGTGCTAATCATCGGCGAGACCGGCAGCGGCAAAGAACTGGTGGCCCGGGCCATCCACGGAGGCGGTGCCCGTCGACACCGACCCTTGCAATGTGTCAACTGCGGCGGCATCCCGACCAACTTGGCCGAAAGCACTTTGTTTGGCCACGAGCGGGGCTCCTTTACCAGCGCCAATCAACAGACGGTCGGCGTCTTCGAATCGGCCCAAGGGGGCACCGTCCTGCTCGATGAAGTCGGCGAGTTGCCCCCCAATGCGCAGACAGTGCTGCTTCGGGTCTTAGAAACCAAGCGCTTCAACCGCGTGGGCTCCACCAAAGATATCCGGGTCGATGTGCGCGTTGTGGCCGCCACCCACGAAGATCTGGAGACCATGGTCAAACAAGGCCGGTTCCGCGAAGACCTGCTTTACCGACTCAACGCCCTGACCCTGGAGATCCCCCCGCTGCGGGAACGACCAGAAGAAATCGAACCGCTGATTCACTTTTTTCTCAAGCTGGCCACCCAGGCCGGCGAGTCCGCGGTCGAGCATATCGAACCTGAGGCACTGGACCTACTCAAACGCTATACCTGGCCAGGCAATGTCCGTGAGCTACGCAACGCCATCGAGCACGCCCTGGTCATCGCCCCCTCGGCCACCATCACCACCGAAGACCTGCCCCAAAGAGTACGCCAAGCCCAAAGCCCTTTCTTCGCCCCCCAAACCAGCGCCGGCCTCCAAGCAGAAGTGAAACGCTACGAGGCGGAACTCATCTTACAGGCCCTGGCCGAATGCGACTGGAACCGCCAAAAAGCCGCCCAGGCCCTGCAACTGCCCCTGCGTACCCTGGCCTACAAAATGCGCTCCCACCACATCAAAAAAAGCGCCTACCAAAAGACCATGCCTTAAGACCGCAAGCTTGATCGATCCCCATTGTTGAATTTGCGGTGCACTTGCGGTATGGCCTGTCTGCGAGGAGGCACCAATGAGAAAAATAACCCACTTAGTAATGATCCTATGGGCAGTTTTCGGACTGTTTCCGGCTTGTGGCACAGAAGACGCTGGTGCTACGGCCGATGCCGGGATGGATGCTGGTCTGGATGTCGACGGGATGAATGGCGGCGACCCGGCCGAGCTGGCGGACTGGCCCGCGGAGAAGTACTTGAGCTGTGAACAAGTGAATGACTATTTGACCGATCAGGATCCGCGCCTGCTGGCCTTGAATGTGGCCGATGCCACTTTTTACAATCTTGGCCATATACCGGGATCATTGAAGATTCCTTGGAATCAGATGGCAGATCGGCTGGATGAAGTCGATTCGACCCGTCACGTGCTCATCTACTGCCGCCGCGGCGTACGCTCGGAAGCGGCCTACCCCATCCTGAAAGACGCCGGCTACCCGCATCTATGGATCATGACCGACGGCATCGAGCGCTGGAACGAATTGGGCTATCCGACCGAACCCTGAACCCCTTCCCGATTGACATAATTACCTATTACTGGTAATAATTGCCTGATTTTTGGGCAATAATTGCCAAAACATCGAAAAAATCGGTTTCGACCGGCCTGGTATGACCCCCTATTGAAGACAAGGGCTTGGACCCAGGGATGGAATGGGCATGAGAATGTGAAGAAAAAAGACGAAAAAGACATGGCCGAACTGATCGAGCGCCTGCGCGCCGGTAGCCCCGAGGCCCAGCGAGTGTTCTTCGCCGCCTATCTGCCCCAGTTGTGCGCCATCACCACCCACATTCTCGGCGACCCACTGCGAGCCGAAGAGGTGGCGGTAGAGGTCATGGGAGATTTCTTGCTGCGCCATGTGCAGAGTTTAGAGATCGCAGCGGCGGCACCGGCCTATATGCGCATCATGGCCATCCGAAAAGCGCGTAAATTTCGCGCGCAAAAATACACTGAACTCGATTTGAACCCGGAGCACGGCGCCGACATTTCGCTGCCTGATCGGATGACCGAGGAGGCCATGTGTGAGCTACTGTCACCACGGCTCGAACATTGCCTGAGCAAGCTTAAACCGAAAATGCGTCGCATCTTGCAACTCTCTTACCAGGCCGAACTCAGCCACAAGGCCATTGGTGATCTAATAGGCGCCTCTGGACAGTATGTAGGCAGGGTGGTCAGCCAAAGCCTGGCATCGCTGAAACGCTGCTTGCAATTAGAGGGAATGATGCGCGGAACCAAAAACCGAGCGGAGGGCCGGTCCATGAATGCCGAGGCTCTGTTGAACCAAGTACTTAAGCTGCATTATCAACCCGAAGCGGAGGCTTTCTGCGTCGAGACCGAGCGAATTGCCGCCGTAGCCGAAGGACTGGCAAACTCGGAACAGGCCCAGGCCGCCCATTGTCACCTGGGCGCCTGCGCGGATTGCCGACAAGACTTCCAAACCATGTTGCAACTCAAAGCCGCGCGAATTTTTGCGGGCGGCGTGCCCAGACTCGCTATCCGCCCGGGGCATTCCCTGCGCAATTGGTCGATGGCAGCCGCGGTGCTGGTGGCCCTGTCGGTCTCGCTCGGGGCTTATCTCGGCCTCGACCAAAGGCCCGAAGAACCCTATTCAATGGTAGCCAAAGGCGAAACCGAAGCACTCGAGGTGGCGGTACAACGGGGCATTCAACGCTTCCATCTACGCAGCGAAGATCGACTCTTACCCGGAGACAGGATTGGCTACTTCTATACCGCGCACCGCGACGGCTATCTGATGGTCTTAGACGTGCAACAAGACGCCGGCATCACGGTCTTGCATCCGGTCGGCGAAAGCCAAAGCGCAGCCATTGCCGCCGGCACCCAAGTCTCTTTGGCCGATGGCGGCGTTGTCGAAGCGAGCCAGGGTTGTGGCTGGATCATCGCCCTTTTTTCCGATGCTCCGCTGACCTTGGCTGAAATCCAAAAGCACGTAAACAGCGCAGTTGGCAATCAACGCGATTGCCGCTTGACCCTACCGGTGCCCCATACCCGCACCGTCTGGGTACAAGTCATCAACGAGTAAGGAACGATCATGATCAAGGACATGATCCGATTGGCCGTGGCCTGCTGGCTGCTTGCTTACGGAATGAGCGCGGAGGCAGTCACCCTGCGCTATGCGGTGGTGGTAGGTAACAACCAGGGTGTCGATGAAAGCGGCCAGCGACCCTTCGCCCGGCTGAGCCATGCCGAACGCGAGGCCAAGGAACTTCGCGATCGGTTGGTGCGCTTCTCCAATTTTGCCCCCCAGCGGGTCGAGCTGGTGGTAGGAGCCAGCCGGCAAGAGCTGCGCGGAGCCATCGAACGAATCAGCGCCCGCCGGCAAGCCGATCTGGCCGAGTTGGGCTCGGTCGATAGTCTATTCGCCTTCTTCTTTACCGGCCACGGGCTCAAAGGCCAGCTACTCTTAGCCGACGGACCGATCTCTGCCACCGATCTGGGCGGGCAAATCAAGAGCGTGGGCGCAACCTTCACCCTGGGCTTCTTCGATGCCTGTTTTTCGGGCAGTCTGGACGAAGCCGCTCTGGCCCAGAAAGGGATACGCACCACCCCGGGGCTCAACCTCTTTCGCGAGCTACCCGAAGAAGTGCTCACCGCCGAAGGCAGCGTCTGGTTCGTCTCCAGCGGGCCCAGCCAAATGAGTTATGAAGACCAAAAGATTGGCGGAGTCTTTACCCACTTCTTGATCGAGGCGCTGGATTCCGGCACCCGCGAGGGTCCGGGCATCACCTTGGATCGCATCTGGACCTATGTTCGCAACCATACCGTAGCCTACACCACCGCCCGCGGTCGCCGACAAGTCCCGCAACAGTTTGTCGCCAGCTTGAAATCCACCGGGCCCTTCTACTTCAGCTTCCCCATCCAGCGCAGCTCCACCCTGGTGCTCAGCCCCTCGGTGGCCGGCCGCTTTGTGCTCAGCTATGCCGAAGGACAACTCAGCGAAATCATCGAAAAGCAAGCAGGTGGTGAGCTTCGCCTGGCCGTCTATCCCGGCTCGGCCCACCTGATGGCCGTCAACGAAGGCACCGTCACCGGCCAAAAATCATTGGCCTTCGACACCGACCGCACCACGGTGGTACGCACCCTGAGCGACCCCGACCTAGATCAAGCTATCGGCGTCCAGCGCCAAACCCTATGGGAAAAAGGCTTTGGCAGCCAAACCCTGGCCGCCTCCATGGATCGGCCCGCCTGGAACACCTTCTTGGGCGCCAGCTACTCACTACAGTTTGCCGGTTCGGGCCTGCTTACGCCTCAGCATCTTTCCGAACTGGTGCTGCGGCTGGAACGAGAACACTTCCACCTAGGATTTTCACTAGGCTACGGCCAACGCCAAGAAGACTTCGAAGCTTTTGATTACCAGGCCGATGCCCTGGTCGGCGCTGCCCGCGTGGGCCTGGGCACCAACATCGGTCGTACCCGCTGGTCCATCGCCCTGGGCCTGCGAGCCGGCCGCATCTGGCAACGTTTCGACGACGGCGATAAACGACAACGAATTTGGCTGGAACCGGCCACCACCATCGCCTGGTTATTCCCCATCCGCGGAGCTTTTTTGGCCGAGCTATCGGGCCAGCTAGGCGCGGCCTACCTGCCCGGAGTAGGCAAAGAAACCGAATATATCTGGAAGCTACAGGGGGGCCTAAGCCTTTGCCTATTTTACCGATTTTAAAGATGAGAGCTTTCTGCCCAAAAGAATTTAGTTTCGACTCCCGACCCAAGCCCCCCTTGATAAGCAGAACGATAACCATCAGGAGCGGACGATGAAGAAAAATTTAATGATTTCGTCGGTGTTGTTGGCTGCCCTACTCGGCCTCAGTGCTTGTGGCAACCCCAAGCAGTGCCTCACCCAAGCAGACTGCAACGCCTGTGAGGACTGTAACTACGGTAGTTGCGTACAAGATCCGGCCAAACTCAACGCCTGCGGCCAATGCGGAGAACTCCCCGCCGAAGCCTGCGGCGACGCAGTAGACAACGACTGCGATGGACTCACCGACGAAGGCTGCCCCGATCCCTGCGCCGGGCTCGATTGTAACGACAACAATCCCTGCACCGAAGGCGACCACTGTGCCGACGGCGCCTGCGTACCCGGCACCAACGTGTGCGACTGTACCGCAGACGCTGACTGTGTGGCCCACGAAGACGGCGACCTGTGCAACGGCACTTTGCACTGCCTCGACAATGCCTGCGTAGTCGATCAGGACACCCTACCCGTACCCCCGACCTACACCAGTTCTGATTGCTTCGAATACCTCTGTAACCCAGAGACCGGGCTGTATGACATCAAGAAGACGGCCGAAAACAATCGCGCCTGCGATGATCTGGACGATTGCACCGAGGAAGATGCTTGCCTCGATGGCACTTGCATCGGTGAGGAACTCGTCTGCCAAGACAACAACCCCTGCACCGACGACACTTGCAGCGCCGGCATCGGCTGCGAGTTCATCGACAACACCGCCCTTTGTGACGACAACAACCCCTGCACCGAGGAAGACCGCTGTGACTCGGGCAACTGTGTACCAGGGGAAAGCATCTGTGACTGCAATGAAGATGCCGACTGCAGCGATCAGCAAGACGATGATCTGTGCAATGGCACCCTCCACTGCGTAGAGAAAAAGTGCGGGGTGGACCCAGAGACGATCATCCAATGCGACGCTGCCCAAGACAGCGCCTGCCAGCAAAACACCTGCCGACCGGCCACTGGCCTTTGCGAACTCGACAACATTAACGAAGATGGCAACTGCGACGATGCCAACCCTTGCACCAACGCCGACACTTGCCAGGCCGGCCAATGCCTGGGCCAAAGCAGCGACCAATGTCCCGCGGACGGTGCCACCGAATGCAGGCAGGGACAAATCCGCAGCTGCCTGGCCGATGATCAAGGCTGTCTGGACTGGGGCGCTTATCTGGCCTGCCCCACCGGCGTCTGCGTGGACGCAAACACCTGTGAAAACTGCCCGGTGGCTTGTACTGCCGGTGAAAAAGAGTGTGTCGGCACGGGCCTCAAAACTTGTGAGCTACAGAATAACGGCTGTTACGACTGGAGCAATCCCATCGCTTGCAGCTTTGGAGCCAATAGCTACCCCAGCTGCGTAAACGATGCCTGCACGGTCGCCTGCAACGATGGTTACGCCGACTGCGATCTGGACCCCGACACCGGCTGCGAGATCCGCACCGACACCGACCTGGGCAACTGCGGCGCCTGCGCCCATGCCTGCGGTCTGGAAGGCGGGTCGGCCACTTGCCAAACCGGTGTCTGCGCCATCTCCTGTGACAGCAACCGGGCCGATTGCAACGGCCAAAACGCCGATGGCTGCGAAATTTGGCTCGAATATGAGGGCAAGAACTGCGGCTATTGCGGCCACGACTGCCTGGGCGGAAATTGCATCGACGGCCAATGTCGACCGGTCACCCTGGCCTCCGGCCAAGCGAGCCCGGCGCGCATTGTGGTCGATGACAACTATGTGTACTGGACCAACGAGGGCACCGACACCAGCAGTTACAGCGACGGCGCGGTCAAAAAGGTAGCCAAGACCGGCGGCTCGATACAAACCCTGGCCTCGGGCCAGATGCGCGCCTGGGGCATTGCCGTCGACGATAGCGATGTATTCTTCACCAACCTGGGCTATTCGGATGTGGCCTACAACTACCCCCTAGGCAATGTGAGCAAGGTATCGAAAACCGGCGGCAGCGTCAGCCTGCTAGCCTCTTCCCAGCCCGCGCCCTGGAGCGTCTTGATTGTCGAGGGCATTGACAAAGTCTTCTGGTGCAACGGCGGCACTTATCATGTGAGCAACAACACCATGTACTACGACAACAACGGTTCGGTGTGGCGCGCCACCAAGAGCGGGGGCTCGCCCACGGCCTTGGCTACCGGGCAACAAGAGCCAGTGGCCTTGGTTCATGACGGCTGGTATTCAAATGATGAGGTGGGGCTGCTCTGGGCCCGCCGAGGAGGCTTTTACGACTCACAGGGCGGCATTGGCCGCTACGAGACCTCCGGCTATGTTCGCATCCTAACCAGCGGCCAACCCTGGCCAATGGCAGTGGCCTCGGATAACTATTATGCCTATTACCCGGTAAACGCGGGCGGAATCCGAAAAATCGGCCTCTTCGGCAGTGAGGGACCCATCACCCTGAACCCGGCCAACGGCGGCAATTCGGCCGAGGGCCTGGTGGTCGATGATACTCACGTCTATTGGGGAGAGACCAGCAACGCCACCATCTATCGAGTCCCCAAAGAGGGCGGCAGCACGGAAGCGGTGGTATTCCAAAATGCCTTCGTGGTGCGCGGCATGGCCATCGACGATGAGGCCATCTACTACGTAACCGACGGCTCCGCTGGTGGCACGGTCATGAAGTTGGCCAAGTAGAGCTCCGCTTCTTTTTCATAGTCCTTTGCGGCCTTTGTCCAGGACGACCTTTTGATAATATTGCGCCCGGGGGATGCCACTGTTCTTGGCTTTGGCAAGCTCTTGGTCGATCACGGCCTTGAACTTGGCCAAGGGCTGGGCACCGGAGAGGAAGCGGCCGTTGATGAAGAAGGCCGGAGTACCGCGGACACCGAGTTTGGCGCCGGCTTTTTGGTCGTTTTTGATCCGGGGCTCGGTCTGGCGTTGCCGGAAACATTTCTGCCAAGTGTCGAAATCAATGCGCTTGTTTTGCCGTATCATCTGGGCCAGTTGATCGTCGCTCAAAGCACGATAGTTTTCGAAAATCTGATCGTGAATGGGCCAGAAATACTCCTGGGCGTGGGCGCACTCGCTGGCGATGGCGGCCGGCAGGGCCTGTTTGTGAAAAGGCAGGGGATTGTGCTTGAACACCTGGCGCACCTCGCCATCGTAGGCATCCAGTATCTGCTTCAAGGTTGACTGTACCCGGGCACAGTAGGGGCATTGGTAGTCCGAGATCTCTATGATGGTGATCCAAGCGTTGCCTGGACCCCGAACCGGCGAATCGCCAACCGCAAAGGCATAGACGGCGTTGGGGTCAAGAGTACCCGGCCGGTGCCTGGCCGCCGCCGGCTTTTGCAGCTTGATAATCTTTGCGTCCAGCTCGTGGACCATCTCTTTGATCGATTTGAACTCGGCGCGCAGCTCTGCCGCCTGCGCCTCGATCTCCATCTGCAACTTCTCGTGATCATTACGATGTTTTTCAGATAGCGCGTTAAAATCTGCGCGTAGGGTCCCCCCGGTGGAGAAACCCGCGCAACCTGACCCTGTTGCTAGCAGCAGCCATAGACCGATGGATCCGACTGTCCTCATTTATGAACTCCTGAGTAAAAGTGAAAAAAGGGATGTTTTTTTCGTCCGGCCGACAGTTAAGCACGTTTCGGCAGCAAAATTCCAGCTTCCATTTGCCGGCCGGCCTGGGACCTTTCCTCCTTGACAGTGCTAGCCGCCACAGGCATGCTAGCGCCCGGTTGGAGCTTATAACCCTTTGTTTTATTGACTGAGAGGAAGCGGACATGGACTTTGGTTTGAGTGAAGAATTGGTGGCAATGAAGGAAGCAGCTCGCTCCTTCACCGATAAAGAAATTATGCCTTTCGCCGACAAGTGGGATGAAGAACATTTCTTCCCCATTGATGTGGTAAAAAAGATGGGCGATTTGGGTTATTATGGTTGCCCCATCCCCGAAGAATATGGCGGCACCGACGTGGGCTTTTTGGCCCAGACAATATTGACCGAAGAGATCGGTCGTGGTTCGGCGGCCATCCGGGTGGCTTTCAATACTCAATGCCTAGGCAACGCGCTTAGCGTGCTGCGCTATGGCACCGA
>JAUVBB010000289.1 GCA_030591445.1 Deltaproteobacteria bacterium
ACCGGGCGGGTACTCGAGCACTGGCACTCGGGCTCCATGACCCAGCGGGTGGCCCAACTCCACAACGCCGTCCCCCACGCCTATTGTGAGTTGCATCCCCAAGACGCCCGCAAGCTAGGCGTGGCTTCCGGCCAAAAAGTAAAATTGACCAGCCGGCGCGGCAGTCTTACTTTGCCGGCCTCCATTAACGAGCGTGCGGTGCCCAAACCGGGCTCGGTCTTTGTCCCCTTTTTCGAGGAGGCGGTGGCCATCAATGATCTGACTTTGGATGCCTTCTGCCCCATGAGCAAGGAACCTGATTACAAGAAATGCGCGGTCAAGGTGGAGAGGGCTTGACCATGATCCGGCCATCCAATCAGTTCAGCCTGGCCATGATCGGCTTTGCCGCTTTGCTAGGCTTCTCCTGCGGCGACACCACCCAAGCGCCCAGAAGCCAGATCACCCTGGCTGCCCACCGCGCTTACTCGGGCGCGCCACCGGTCATCCCGCATGAGGTCGACAGCCTCGGCCGCCACCTGTGTCTTTCCTGCCATCTGCATGGCGACGCCCGCGACCCAAACGGCAAACTGGCCCAGCGCACTCCCCACCCCGAACTAATCACCTGCGTGCAATGTCATCTGGAGCACAAGACCAGCCAGCTTTTTGTCGAAAACAATTTCCACGGCCAGGCCTACCAGACCGGACTCCGCGCCCATCCGCTGGGCCCCTGGCTCATCCCCCACCCCTTGGTAATGCGGGAAAACTGCCTGGGCTGTCACCACCAAGATGCCTCCCCCGAACTGCGATGCAGTCACCCAGAACGCCGCACCTGCCAACAGTGCCACCTTCCCGCTCACCAGAATTTTCCCGGGCCACGACAAAGCCCGCTGGAGGAATTATGACCCCAACTTCCGCGCAAACTGATTTGGCCCAGCGTTTTTTCGAGATCATCGAAAGCAGCAATTGGACCAGCGGTGATGATCCGGTCGAGCTTTCCATGGCGATTTCATTGGCGATGCGCGCGACTGGGCTCTTGGCTCTTCATCGTCTTGAAAACATCGCCGGCGAATTTCCCGCCACCATCCAAACCCTGCTGGCCGGGCCTACCATCACGGAGGCGAGTGTAGACTCATCAGAAGTATTGGGCTTTGTGGACCTGGTCGATTTGCTCTCCGACAAAGACTTAAGCTGCGTGGCTCCCAACTTACACCGGGGCTGGCAAGACAAAACCCAAAGCTGTCAAAACGCTCGCACCCTGGTACGCCGCGAACTAAACTTCTCCATCGACGAGAACATGCGCGGTAGGCTTTTGCACGCAGCCCAGGCCAACCAGCGCCTCTTTTTGCTGCCCGATCCCGCCCAACTCGACCTTGCCCTCCTCAAGCCGGCCCTGCTCAGCCTCTTCGACCTGGCCACACAACTGGCCGGCGAAAATGGCCCAGCAGCGTTGATCTCTGCCCTGAAGGAGAAAACATGAAGATCGTGATTAAGCTACTCTGCTGTGCATTCTGCTTGTGGTCTGCCCCCGATGCCGCGGCATTTGATTTGGCCGAAGGAGCCAAAGTCAATCTGCAACTCCGGACCCGATACGATCGCAATGACGGCCGCGACGGCAAGGGCGACAACGTCCCCTTCGAATTGGTAGAAAATCGAGCCCGCCTGTCGCTTGATCTTGATCGCCTGGATGAACTGCGTGCTTTCTTCCAACTCCAAGACGTCAGAGTCTGGGGCGAAGAAAGCCACAGCCTGTTCGACTACTCCGCCAATGGTCTCGACATCCATCAAGCCTACGCCGACCTCAGGCTCCTGGATCGACAACTGACTTTGCGCTTGGGCCGCCAAGAAATCATCTATGACGGCCAACGAATCATCGGCGCCGTCGGTTGGACCCCGCAAGGAAGAAGCTTCGACGCCCTCCGTTTTACCGCCAAACCCAAGGCCTCGGGTCTCACTATTGATGGCTTCTTCTCGGTCTTGTCCGAACAGCAAAATATTTTCGCCCAAGCACCCCACAATACCAACACCGACGACGCCGTGATGGGTCTGATGCATCTGGCCTATTCTTTTTTCCAACAAGATGGCAATGAAGAGTACCTGTCCCTATATGGCATGGCCGAACACTTCGACGTCCTCGACCGCGACCGCTACACATTTGGGTTCTACAACCGTGGCAGTCTGGATATGTTCCGCTATCGCGTCGAAGGCCACTACCAGGCCGGCAGCCAAGGCGACCAGGACATCTCCGCCTTCCTCTTGGGCGCCCGAGCCGGCGTCAAACTCGCCAACTTAGCCGGACTCACCATCGATGCCTGGTTCGACTACCTCAGCGGCGACGACGACCCCACCGACGCCACCATCAAGACCTTCGATCAAGCCTACGGCACCAACCACAAATTCTACGGCATGGCCGATTTCTTCCTGGTTCTCCCCACCCACACCAATGCCCAAGGCCTGATAGACCTAGCCGGCAAAATCAGCATCAAACCCTGCCCCAAAACAGCCCTAAAGCTGCACTACCACCATTTCCTGGCCGCCGAAACCCGAAACGGCCCCCGCAGCTTCGGAGACGAAATCGACCTGGTCGCGGTATACCAACCCTTCCCCTTCATGAAACTAGTCGCCGAACTCTTCATCATGTTCCCCGGCGAACTTCTCGAAGCCCGCATGGGCGGCTCCGACCCCGACCTCGGCATCTACCTCACCACCCAGTTCGATCTGTAACCAATACCTGCTATCACACGTCGATTTCTTGTTGGCCCAGAACCAGGGTGACTTTTAGGTTGTCGTTGCGGGCGCGGATGGATTCGAGCAGGTCGCGGGGACGAGTGCTTTTCTTCATAACAACGGAGTAGACGACCTCTTGGAGGACACCGGCGCGGACGGTTTCTACCGAGATGATGCGGAATTCGTCTAGGTGTTTGCGGAAGACTTCTTCGAAGGCTTGTTCGTGGTCGCGGTCTACGGGTAGTTGGATGCGCAGGATGCGCTCGCGGACTTCTTTGGCGAAGAGATTGAACTTGAATAAGATGACAACGAAAGCGGAGATTACGAAGGCGGCAAAGGTGCCCAGCAAATAGAATCGGGTACCTACGGCCATGCCGATGGCCATGGACAGGAAGATGAAGGCCACATCGCGGGTCTCTTTGACGGCGCTGCGGAAACGGACAACGGACAGGGCACCTACCAGGGCAAAGGCGCGGGCAATGTTGGAGCCGATGATCAACATGACCAAGGAAACCACGGTGCCCATGATGACCAGGGTGTGGACGAAGGATTGGGAGTAAGATACCCCTCGGTGGGTATAGCGATAGGCGAAAGCCACCAGCAAAGACAGGCCGAAAGACAGAAACAATACCAGGGTGATGTCCAGCAGAGTGAAGGCCCCGGTCAGGTCCCCTACTCTTTCCAGCTCTTTGAGTAACTCATCCATTCTCAGTCTCCTTGGCTGCCGTTTTTGGAAGCGGCGACATCGCCAACGGCATCACTTCGATTCCACGCGCTAAGGCCAAGCCGGCACAGTATTTACTTACCCTTTGCAGCCGACATCCGTGCCGGGCTAATAATGAGGTCATCCAGTCGGGAATGGCATCGTTTACTTTTACTTCCATGATCGACCAATCCGGCGGCAAGATAAAATGGTTCTCGGCCGCAAGATTCACTTTTAGGCCATGGGTCCGGCAAGAGACCATGGTATCGAAGGTGACCCGCAGGCCGGCATCATAGAGACCACCCTCGAAGGCTTGCCGGCGGTAGGCGGTGATGCAGGTGGGCGCCAGATGCATGGCTTGCACGATGTATTGCACCTCGGAAGCCACTTGTTGGTCCATGGGATCTAGATCGTCTCGTTCAAAGGTGCCATCACAAAGCTGTTCGGCCTCGGCCAGCGGCAAGGCCAAGCGGCGTTTTTGTACCGTGCGGTTGATACGTTGCTTGATCTCGACCATGCCGGTATCGACCGCCTCAATGCCACCCTCGGCAGCCGAACGGGGATAAATGCGTATCCTTACCTTGCGGCGAAATTTGATGCCCTCGATCTTGTCCCAGAAGAAATCCAGCCCGGGGCTGTCATAGTACAGACTGACAATGGGATAGCCTTCGCGGCCGCCGTGCTTGTCGGGCTGGGTCATGCTCAACAAATCATCGATGATCTGATCGACCTTGGCCACGGTGACGATGTACTTTAACTCGTAGCGATTGAATCGCCGGATCATTTGCGCTTTCCCCCAGCGGCAAATGCTTCGGCGGGCGCGTCGGTCGGGAACTGAATCCGGATGCCCAACATCGAGGAATCGGCCTTGAACTTGAGTTCCTTGAGCCGCACGATGATTATCTCCGGGTCCGGGCCGGGGGCCGGCAGCGGCCAGGAGACCGGACCCTGGGCAACTATCTTTTGCTTGGTTTTCTTGCCCACCCTTGCCGGGCCAAACACCTGCACCGTCAGCTCAAAGGGCACCAAGTCCTTGGGCGTTTGTACATCCATCAGCAAATGGCGATGGTCTTGGGCCACCGGCGTGCGCAAAATGGTTACGGTGGGGGTCGCAATCCAACCGTCGTTGTTTGCGCTGACCATGCCAATGCTACGACCTTTGAGCAAAGCTCCGGTCAATTCAGGATGACGGCGCATAGCGCCAAGCAGCAAGTTTCGGTCGACTTTCTTCAACTTTTTCATACGGCCGGTCTTCAATTCGTGATGCAAAGTCCAGACCCGGTCCAAGTCAGGAGTGTGCAATCCCCACAGAAAAAATGCCGTCACCAAAAGATAGGTGATGCAAATGGCTACAAAACCGAGACTGGGCCACTTCCAGTTCATGAGGCCTCCCCCAGCCAGGCGTCCAATTGCTGCCAATCGGCCAAACCAATCACTTGACGCAAGAGGTGCTCGGCCGTACCCGATTGGGGCAAACGCACCTGCACCCGCCCGCTGTCTAAACTTTGCCGGTCCCGATCCTTGCGCACGATGGCTTGCTTGCTCTTGACCAGGTAGAGGACGTCAGCATCCACTTGGCTGTCGTTTTGGTAGCGCACCGACTTGGTATACACCCGCACGCCGGTCTGGTTCCGGTACAGCAAACTTCCCGACAAGTTAACCTGGGAGGCGTTTTTGGCCAGCAGTCCCACTTTTGAATCCGCAATCAGCGTGTTTCTTATCTGGATGCGGCTTTCTTCGCCAACAGAAATGGCGTTTTGCAAACAACCGGCCACCACGCTATCGACCAGTTGCACCGCGGAACCCATGAAATCCAGGCCCTCGTCTCCAATCCGGTGAATGGCAATCCTGCGCAACTGGCCCTCGGTAAATTCCAGATCGAAGGCGTCATGGCTGGCATCGCTTACCGAAGTATCACTTATCTGCAGTTTCTTTACGTAGGCGGAATGAAACAAGTCGCCAGCGCCGATATTTTTTTCCAAGCGGCAATGGCGAACTTGAACATCCTCGGTGGCGTGGAAGTTAATCATAGCCGGATAGTCGATTCTGCGGTAGCGGGGTGTGGTCCCACCCCGAACTTGTACATGGTGCCAGCGGGAACCAGACGTTGCCGCTCCCTGCAATGCGATGCCTCCCCAGGGCTTGGCGGGGTCGGCGGCCTGAATCACAATGGGCTGCTCTTGGCTGCCCTGGAAAAATACCGGGCCCAGAAAAATCAAAGAGGCATCGGCATCCATCCGCAGTTCGGTGCCCGCTGCCACTTCCACCGATTGGTGCTCGGCAAAGACCCGGGTATTGGCCACGCGGATGACGCCCGGACCCAGTCGGACCTTGTCAACCGTGGGCAGCGGTAGCTCGGAAGGATGGGGCCCGAGCTCACCGGCGACGAATTTCGGAACCAGCTCCGGACTGGGCCGGCTCGCCGGAACACGCAGCAAGACGGTAGCGTCGATCGGCTGTGAGCGAACCCGGGTTCTAGTAACCAGTTGAATTCCTTCGGCGGCGATGGCCACCGGCCGGCAAGTAGATTCCAGCACAAATTCGTAACGGGCCGGGCTGCTCCGCATCTGAACCTTGCCTCGTCGTCGACTGGAATTCGGGATTGGGTCCAGTCGCGTTGCGGGCAGCAGGGACATCGGTGCTCTCAACTCGGCCCAGGCCGAAGTCGTAGGCTTAAGCAAGGGTTTACCGGCCCATGAGACATTCCAACTCTTCTGTTCACATCCGGCCGGCCATTGCACCCGGAAACCAGTCAACTCCAACCCGGCCTGGCCATCAACGAACAATTGCATCGGTATCCCCGCACCATTCGGGCTGGCTTTGGGCTGCCCCAGTTGGTGCCACAGTGGATTGGATTCCAATTGGCGCAGCAAATAGGACCGGCGTTGCCGGTAGGTCGAAAGCTCGGACTCGAAAACCAATAGCAAGCGCCGGAGGTTCATTGGCCGCAGCATGCGGCGATGAAAGCGATCGACGCGGGGAAGCAGCTTGTAGGCATCCCAGTAGGCATCGGCTCGCAACTCCGGCGCCAGCCTTTCGATAATGACTCGGCCCCGGGCCAGGATCGAAGAGGGACTACCGGGCCCAACCAAAAATTCATAAAGAATCCGATTGCGCATAGACAGATACTCGGGAACCGTCTTTAATCTGAGCAGCAGCGGGTTTTCCACCAAATTGAATTGGGGTTCGTGCTGAAAACCCCGGAAATTCCAGGCCACCGGTTGCCAACGCCCACGATAGGGATCGAACATCAGCTTGTGGTTCTGACGAAAGTCGTGTTGATCGCCACCAAAGGCCACATCCAAAGCATCGAAAGCGGCAAAGGCCGCCAAATCCAGCTCGCGGCGGGCAAAATCGGCAAAATCAGCGGTGCTGGCCTCCCGGAGGGTCTTGAGCAAATGACCTAGGGAGGTGAAATCATCCTTTTCCTGGTCATTACGCCAAGCCACTTTCTTCCAGCGATCAACGCCGGCCCATAGTTCTTCGGTGAGCGCCGAAGACGGCAGATTGCCGGAATACATATCGGCCGGCACCTGCTGGTTGGTCCGCAGCAGGCTTTCGTCCGGTTGGGTCTCAAAGTGATAGACACCCAGGTCGGCGCCATTGAGCTTTACCCGCACAAAGTCGGATTGGGGAGTGAGCACTCCCATCTCGCGGGCCAGTTGCAAAATCATTTCTTCGCCAACCAGCATGGGTGTCGGATCGTTGATCAGATTGAACACCCGGTGACCGTCAAGCAAGGAGCCCTTGGGCAAGCGAACCTTGAGCGACTTCTTTTTGCTCAGCAGGGTCCAATGGCGCTGTCCGCGCAAGCGCAGTTCTAGTTCCTGCGCCGTTCGGTCGCGCAACAGCCGGGCCGGCACATAAGGCCGTTTGGTCTCTAGCTCTGCCCCCAGCAGCAAGTTATCGAGGGCCCGCGAGCTCAATTGAAAATCAAAATGCTCTATCTTTGACGGCGATGGCGCCGCCGGCATCAAGAACCGGCGCAGGTCACGCCGCAAGACATCAAAGAGCTGTAGCTGGAAGTCTTCGGCACCCAAAGCCGGCGCCTTCTCGGCAAAGCGGCGATAGCGCGAAAGCTGAGCATAAGCGCTCCAAGCATACCAGATACAGAGCAAGATCCCGGGAATGCATAAGAGCACCGCCGACAAGGGTCGCACCCGGTAAAAACGCCTGCAGACACCTAGGCTCGTGCCCATTTACAATTCACGCTCTTCGGGGGGAGGCGCGAGAACCACGTCGGCGCGGGCTTTGTGTTGGGAGATCTCCTGGTGCTCGATCTCGAGCACTTGTTCCAGAAACTGTACGTCGGGATCCCGGCCGCGTTTCAATCGGGCCTTCTTGGTCTGGCGGAAGGTGCGATTGATGAACACGCGAAAATCGACTTTGTTCAATAGGCTAGTATAGGTGCCCTCGGCAATAATCACATCCCAGTGCCCGGGCTCGATCGTCTCTGAGCGAATCTCGTTCTCCTCGAAGTAGACCAAGGGCTTGACCAAAGGCTCGGTCAGCTTGTCTTTCATGGCCTGAATGTGCTCATCGAGCAAATCGAGTTTCACCTCGCTTGGGCCCACCCAATCGATACCTTCCAGACGCTTTTCGTGGTTCGACCGCGGCGGCAGTTTGAAGTAATCGTCTTGGCCGTAGACAAAGGCGCCATAGCCGGCCTGTTGAACCAGCTCGGACAGGCAATGAGCGATTTCGCTCTTGCCCGAGCCCGATTCGCCGGCTACGCTCACTCCCAGCGGCCCGGCGGCGTCTTTCAACTTCGGGCCCAGTTGGGCCATGGCGGTCGCGGCGCCCTGTCGGTGGTAGTCGGTGATCACCAGTTTGTCGCCAATCATGTCTCGCTCCTTCCATCGACTACGCTAAAACCGCGCCGGCGCAAATAGCTGAAGAAGGCCGTGGCCTGGGCTTCCCAGTCGAAGGCCCGGGTTTTTTCCGCCAACTGTCGCGCGCGCTGGTTACGATTCTCGTCGTTGTCGAGCAAGTTCTGGATGGCCTGGGCAAAGTCAAACACTTCACCGGCCGGGACCACCGCGGCATCGTCTGGTACGTACTGCACCGCAAAGGGCACCAGGTCGGAACAGACCACGGCCGTGGTCGAGGCCGCGGCCTGCAACACCGACATGCCAAAACCTTCCATCTCGGAGGCCGAAGCATAAATGTCGGCCAGAGAAAACAGTGGCCCGATAAACTCTTCGGGAATAAAACCGGTCAAGAAGGCCCGTCCTTTGAGTTCGGGCTTTTCGTCGCGCTGCTTGACCAGAGCCCGATCCAGGTTTTTCTCCGGACCACCACCGATAAATAAGTACACATCCTGCCGATCCTTGGCCACGTAGGCAAAGGCGTCCAGTAGCAAATCCTTGCGTTTGGTTTGATCAACCCGGCTGGTCTCAAAAACAATGCGGGAACGTTTGAGAGTCTCGGCATCCACGCCGCTGACTTTGGACAAGTAGGCATAGGTGGCTTCGAGTTCCTCGGCGCTATACTCGCGAAAGGTCTTGCGGTCCACACAGGGAGGAAAGTAGAAGATTTGATCCTGGGGCACATGGTAATGAGTCAAAAGACGCTCGGCAATTTCCGCCGAGGTGGCCGCAAAGGCAATGGTCTGATCACAAACCGCCCGTTCATGGTCGCGCCGTTCGCAGAACTTCAAGGGTCGAACTACCTCGGGAGATTTGTCGCGGAAATTGTCTTCCTTGAGCGCCCCGAGCGAATGGGGGGTCCAAACATGGCAGTCAACCGTCTCCAGCGCGGTCTCGAGATCTTCGGAGACATCCGGTGACAATTCCAGCAAAGCCACGCCCAGGGCCTCGGCGGTGGCTATCAAGTGCAAAGCCGGAGCCATGGTGTCTTTCACCTCGGCCAGCGCATAAGCCACGGCGCCGACCAGTTGATCGACCTCGGTGCCATTGGTCCGGCCCACGACCTGAGCCCAGCGGGTTGCCGCCATGCGCACCCTTTGAATAATCGGCGTCGCCGGCGACCCTTCGTTTTCGATGATCAAGG
>JAUVBB010000213.1 GCA_030591445.1 Deltaproteobacteria bacterium
CGCTTAATTTCGTCAGCTGCTTTTTCTCCTGCGCCTCGGCCGAGCGTGGCCATACGCCCTCGCGGGCCGCCCGCGAGTTGGGCGCCCCCATCCGGGTGGTGCCCATGGGCATGGACTATATGCGCATGCTCGAACAGCCCCGCCACGGCCGCGGACGGGCCATGAATCCTTGCATCGATTGTCACATCTACATGCTGAAGAAGGCCAAGCAGATCATGGAGGAGATAGGGGCCAGCTTTGTGATCACCGGCGAAGTGCTGGGCCAGCGGCCCATGTCCCAGCATTTACAAGCACTCAAACTGATCGAAAAGGAAAGCGGCCTGGGCGAACGCCTGCTGCGCCCGCTGAGTGCCCGGCTATTAAAAGAGACCCTGCCCGAACGGGAAGGCTTGGTCGATCGCAATTTACTGCTCGACATCCAGGGCCGTTCGCGCAGGCGTCAGTTAGAATTGGCCGAACAGATGCAGCTTAAATCCTTTTCGCCGCCGGCCGGCGGCTGCAAACTCACCGAGGCCGTGTTGGGCCGTCGCCTCGAAGATTTGTTCACCCACCTGCCCGACTACGGCATGATTGATATCCGCTTGCTGACCCTGGGTCGTCACTTTCGAATCAGTGAAAAAGTCAAAGCCATCATCGGCCGCAACGAACCGGAAAACGAGCGCATGGAGCGTTTAACCGATCATCATATCGGCATGGAACTGGCCGATCAGGTGGGTCCCTCGATGCTGGTTCGAGGCCAGCCCGAGCCCCACGAGCAAGAGACGCTGGGGCGTCTGCTTCGTTTCTATGCCAAGAAAGCCACCGAGCCCGAAGTCCGAATCAAAATCAGCCGGGACGGACAAGAATCGTTTTTCAGTGCCCGCGAGCCGGCCACCGAAGCAGAAGTGGCCCGGCTACATATCTAAGGAGCAGGCCATGGCCAGTCAGGAAGATCGCTACGCTCGCCACCGGGTCATTCCCGAAATCGGCGACTTGGGCCAGAAAAAAATCAAGGCGGCGTCGGTGCTAATCGTCGGTTGTGGCGCGCTGGGCAGCGTACAAGCGCAACTGCTGGCCCGCGCCGGCATTGGCCGGCTGCGCATCGTCGATCCCGACTTGCCCGAGCTAGTCAACTTGCAACGGCAGTTGCTCTTTGACGAAGCCGATCTTGGCCAGGGACAAGCCAAGGCCGACATCGCCGCCCACCGCCTGTCCCGGGTCAACTCCGAAGTAAAAATAGAAGCGCAGGTGGCCCGGGTAGATGCCAGCAATATCGAAGCGCTGATGACCGATGTCGACTTGGTAATGGATGCCACCGACAACTTCGAGACCCGCTATGTAATCAACGACGCCTGTGTCAAACACCAGAAGCCCTGGATCTACGGTGGCGTCATCGCCACCACCGGCATGAGCATGCCCGTGATCCCGGGCAGCGGCCCCTGCTTGCGCTGCGTCTTTCCCGACCCCCCACCGCCCGGAGCCAGCCCCACCGGCCTAACTGCCGGCATTTTGTCCTCCGCACCAGTCGCCATAGCGGCCATCCAATGCGCCAGTGCCTTGCGTCTATTGGTAGGCGATATCCCCCCGCAGGTAGCCCTGCTCACCCTCGAGTTGTGGCAAGGCAGCGCCCGGGAAGTACAGGTAAGCCGGGACCAAGCCTGCCCTTGCTGTGGCCAGGCTCGCTTCGAATTTCTTTAATCACGAATAGACAAGTCATCCCCGAAATGTTTCTGTCGGGGACCCAGGGGGTTGCTTCTTGGTTAGGAATCAAGTCAAAAGCTGGGTTCCCGACAGAAACATTTCGGGAATGACTTTGTTTTTTTCACATCAATCAATAAGGTTTCGAAGCGGGGGACCGAAGGCCGACTGCATGACTTGGGCGGCTTCGGTCAGCGATGCCTCATTGACCCAGTGAATCTGGATACCGCGGCGCTCCATGCGCCGAAACCAGCGCCGCTGTCGGCGGGCAAACTGGGAGATAGCAATGGCCAAAAGCTCGTTCAGCTGGTCACGGCTTTCGAGCTTACCGGTCAAGAAATTGCTCACGAAGCGGTATTCCAAACCCAGGGAATCAAGCCGGGCCCAGGAAACCCCTTGGCGGTGCAAAGCCTCGACTTCTTCGATCAAACCCTCGTCCAGGCGTTGGCTTAAGCGAATTCGGATACGACTACGCAGTTGCTCGCGATCCCAGCGCGTACCCAGCACCAAGGGCCGAAGCTCCGGGCGCGGCGGCGGTGGATTCTCCGCCCGGGCCAACGCGATTTCGATGGCCTGGATCATGCGCTCTTGGCTCACCAGATCGGTTACATTATGCAGATCGGGTTTGAGCGCCCGCAATTCGGCTTCCAACTCTTCCGCGGTCATTGCCTGCAGGCGGGCCCGCCGTTCAGGATTCTCGGGAATTTTGGCCATTTCGTAGCCCAGTAGCACTGAGTCGAGATAGAGCCCGGTACCACCGACCAAGACCGGCAGTACTTTTTTTGCCCGCAGCTCGGAAAACACCCGGTAAAAGTCTTGCTGGAAATCAAAGACGTTATATTCCTGGTCGAGATCGATGATATCGATAAGATGGGCGGCAATCCGGGTATCGCCTAACCGGTACTCTTCGAGATCTTTGCCCGCCCCTATATCCAGACCGCGGTACACCTGCCGGGAGTCGGCCGAGATGATCTCACCAGCATAGGCATGGGCCAAACGCACACCCAGATGGGTTTTACCGGCGGCGGTTGGCCCCAGAATCACCAGGCAGTTGTAGTCAGTCTTGGTCACCCGACCATTATACGGATTTCTTCGCCCAGGAGAAAACACTTGCTCGCAAGCTGTGGTTTGATAGCCTTTTGCATAAGGAGGAAAAACCATGAAAATGTTCTTGGCTCTTGCAGTGTCGCTGCTCATGATCGCGGTGTTTAGCTCCGGGTGCGTGATGACCGGCACCCACGAGCAGATCCTAAAAGACGAACGTAACGCGGCCAACACTCTGCTGGAAAAAACCCGTACCGATCTGACCAAGGAACGTGACGATCAGACCGCGCAGAAAGAGAAATGCCAAGGTGAGCTGAAAACCACGGTGGGCCTGAAGCAAAAGATCGAAGCCGATCTGGCCGCCCGCGGCATGCAGATTGACCAATTGCTAAACGAAAAAGGCGCGCTAACCGAAGAACGCTCGCAACTCTCGGCCCGGCAGCAAAAACTCTCCTCGCAGATTCAAGAGCTCGAACGCATGCGCCTGGCCTCGGAGAAACGCTCGGCCGAATACAAGGACCTGCTGATGAAGCTGCGCAAGATGATCGACGCCGGCACCCTGCAGGTCAAGGTGCGCAACGGCCGCATGTTGGTGCAGATGTCCTCCGACGTGGTCTTTCCTCCCGGCGGCACGCTCATCAAAGCCGAGGCCCGCGAAGCCATCGAGGAACTGGCCGCCACCATCGCCAGCTTCCCCGAGCGCAAATTCCAAGTGGTCGGACACTCCGATTCCAAACCCATTCACACCGCGCGCTTCCCCTCCAACTGGGAGCTTTCTTCCCAGCGGGCCATCGAAGTGGTCAAACTAATGACCGAGGCCGGCGTACCCCCGGAGATGATCAGCGCCGCCGGCAGCGCCGAATTCGATCCCCTGGTGGACAACGAAACCCCCGAGAACCGGTCCACCAATCGCCGGGTCGAAATCATCTTCATGCCCAAGATCGATGAGCTGCCCGGTTTCGACGAAGTACTGAAGAAATAACCCATCCCCCACCATCCCCAAGCCGCTGAAATTTATCCCGCTTTTTTCACAAATTCGGTTTCTATTGCCTGGAGAAGACTTCCCTGGTATCTGAGCGGCGAACCCGAAGCGAGGATAAGATCATCTTGAAGAAAGTTCTTCCCATTCTCCAGTTCCTAGCGGTTCTCTACCTGTTTTTTCTTTGCATTGAACTTATGGGCGGCTCTTTCAAGCTCATCGGCAAGGATGCGGCCCGGCAGTTGTTCATGGTCACCGACAATCCCTTCGTGGGCCTGCTCATCGGCATCCTGGCCACCAGCATCATGCAAAGCTCCTCATCCACCACCTCCATTGTGGTGGGCATGGTGGCGGCCGGTACCCTGAATATCGAGCAAGCCGTGCCCATGGTCATGGGCGCCAACATCGGTACCACTATCACTAACACCATCGTGTCGATGGGCCACATGCGCATGCGTAAGGAGTTCGAGCTGGCCTTCGCCGGCGCTACCGTCCACGATTTTTTCAACCTCTGCGCGGTGGTCCTGTTCATTCCGCTGGAGATTCTCTTCCACCCCATCCAGCGCTCGGCCACCTACATCGCCGACATGTGCATGGGGGTGGGCGGGGCCAATTTCGACAGCCCCTTGAAGGCCATCGTCAAACCGGTGGTCGAACAGTTGACCGCCTGGGGACAGCAAATCGTATCCAACAACCAGGCCTTGGGCATCATGCTGGTGGTGCTGGCACTCTTTATGCTGGTTTTTGCCCTGTCGCGTATGGTCAAGATCATGCGCGGAGCCATGGCGGCCAAACTGACGGTTATCGTCGATCGTTACCTGTTTACCAGCACTGCCCGCGCATTTATCATTGGGATTCTGGTCACCGCCATCGTGCAGTCAAGCTCGGTCACCACCAGCGTGGTCGTGCCCCTGCTCGGCACCGGCATTGTGACTATCGAGGCCGCTTTTCCGTACATGATTGGGGCCAACATCGGCACCACCATTACCGCCATCCTGGCTTCCCTGGTGACCGGAAACCCACTGGCCGTTACCGTCGCCCTGTGCCACCTGGTGTTCAATGTTTTTGGCACCGCGATTTTTCTGCCATTAAGAGCGCTGCCCATATGGATGGCCCGGACGCTGGGCAGGGCTACCGCTAAACGGCGTTGGGTGGGACCGACGTATGTGGTTTTTGTCTTTTTTGTGCTTCCAGCTATACTGATGTGGTTGGCGTAATAACGGGGATTAAACAATGCTGAGACAAATCATCAAAGCCTATCGGACCCATGCTGTCATGGTCGAAGTGGAGAAAAACACGCGCGAGATGTTTCGCCTGGCCAAAAACATCTACACCGCCAGCTCCATGGCCCTGCTGGAACAAAAAGACGTAGAGTTCGACCTTTATGCTCGCGATCGAGAGATCAACCAGCTGGTTGTGGATATCCGCAAGAAAATCGTCGAGCATCTGGCCATCTCCGGCAGCAACAATGTGGCCGGCGAGCTGGTTCTGGTCAAGGTAGTCAATGATATTGAGCGGGTGGGCGATTATTCCAAAAACCTGCTGGATCTGGCCAATCTCTTGCCCGAACCACTCACCGAAGGTTGCTATTATGGGCGCTTGTTAGCCATTTTTCCAAAAGTAGAGGCCTTTTTTGCGCTGTCTGAAAGCGCGCTGTTCGATGGCGCGGAAGACGCCGCCAAGACCGTCATCGACGGACATCTGGCCATTGTCGATGACTGCAAGGATCTCCTGCTCTCGCTGATCCAGGATCCCAAGCTGCACTCCCACGAGGCCATCGCCTTTGCGCTGACCGCCCGCTATTACAAACGGGTGAGTTCTCACCTGAAAAACGTGGCCTCGACCGCAGTCAATCCCTACTCGCACATCGGTTACATGCCCCCGGGCATGAAGCAAGATGGCGGAGATCCGGTCGACTGACAAAACGACCGAACGAGAGCCAAGCATGGCCGAGTTGATCCTCATCGTGGACGACGAAAAGGACCTGCTCGACACGCTTGCCTTCAACCTCGAACAAGAAGGTTTTCGCACCGATTGCGCCAGTAGCGGCCGAGCCGCCGTGGAACGCCTCAGTCGCGATCCCTTGCCCGATCTGGTCTTGCTCGATCTGATGCTACCAGATATCTCCGGCATTGAGGTCTGCCGTTCCATACGCCGCGCCCCGCGTACCGCCCGTTTGCCAGTGATCATGTTGACCGCCCGCGGCGAGGAGATCGACCGGGTCATTGGTTTCGAGGTAGGCGCCGACGACTATGTGGTTAAGCCCTTCAGTGTGCGCGAAGTCATTTTGCGGGTCCAAGCCCTACTGCGGCGCGCGACCACGGCCAATCCGGCCGAGGAGGAGCACACCGTCTTCGGCCAACTGCGCTTGGATCGCTCGGCCCATCAGGTATGGGTAGACGAACAAGAAATACAACTGACTGCCCTCGAATTCAGATTGCTGACCACCCTGCTACAGCGCCGAGGTCGGGTTCAATCGCGTGATCAGCTGCTGTCAGACGTATGGGGTATTGACGCCGACATCACCACCCGCACGGTCGACACCCACGTAAAGCGCTTACGGGAAAAGCTGGGACCGGCCGGATCCTATATTGAAACTCTGCGCGGGGTAGGCTACCGCATGAAGGCTCGGCTGGAAAAGGAAAAACCTTGAGAATCGGCGTTCGCGGCAAGCTGTTTGTCGTCTCTACGACCCTGATCGCAGTGGCCCTGGGCGTTGGCGGAGTCTTTCTCGAAAGCGGCCTGCGCAGCCAACTAGAAGCACGCATTGAATCCGAACTGCTCCATCACGCCCTATCGGTAGCCGAAACCATTCGCCTGCACCCCAACGCCTATCCGGTAACGAAGCTCGACGCCCTGGCCGATCAAACCGGCAAGGCCGTCTCGGCCCGCATCACCATCATTGCCGCCCAAGGTCGCGTATTGGGCGACTCCGAGCTCGACAGTCAGCAACTCCGTCAGCTTGAACCCCACGGGCAGCGACCAGAGTTCTTGGCCGCACTGGCTCGGGGCAGCGGCAGCTCGCGCCGCTACTCCACCACTTTGCGTTCGTACATGCTCTATGTCGCAGTACCTTTTCCCGGACCAGCCGGCCGGGGGGTGGTACGCGCGGCCAAACCCCTCTCCGAGGTGGATCACGCCGTCTGGCGATTGCGCAGCGCGCTGGCACTGGCTGGTTTGCTGGCCCTGGCCGCCGCCGTGTTCTTAAGCGCGCTGGCTTCTCATTTTTTTGCGCGCACCTTGCGACGCGTTGTCGAAGAAGTCCGGGCCTTGGCGGGCAAGCATGACCGCCAAGCAACGGCGCCAGCGGTCAGCGATGAATTCGGCGGACTGATTGGATCAGTCCAACAAATGGCCGGCGAGCTGCAATCGATGGTCTCGACCCTGGCAGCCGAGCGCAATCGTTTCGAGGCCGTGCTTGAAAGCATGGGTGAGGGCGTGCTCGCGCTCGATCCTGACCGCCGCATCACTCATGTAAACAAGACCGCGCTGGCCTTGCTGGGGTTGACCGAATCACCTATTGGCGGCGATTTACTCGAAACCATCCGGGTACCTAAAATCCAGGACTTGCTCGACCAAGTCCGGCCCGAGACCGTGGCCAGTCGCGAGTTCGACCTGCCCGGCGGCTCGCAGCCCATTCGTCTGTTGGCCCGGGCCACCAGTCAAATGGGTGGCGGCGTGGTGCTGGTACTCCATGATGTAACTGAATTGCGTCGGCTAGAGACCGTGCGCCAGGATTTCGTCGCCAATGTCTCCCACGAGTTGCGCACCCCGGTCAGCGTGATTATGGCCAACATCGAGACCTTGCAGACGGCAAAGGTCGATGCCGACCAGGCCCGGACTTTCTTGCGAGCCTTGGAGCGAAACGCCAAGCGGCTTTCTGAACTCATTGCCGATCTGCTCGACATCTCCCGTATCGATTCCGGCCAGTATCAGCTACAACGCGACTCGGTCTCCGTGCCCACTCTGGTGGACGAGTGCTTGACTCTGGTCCGACCTGCCTCGCAAGAGAAAGAGATCTCTCTCGACACCAAAGGCAGCCCGGACCAACACGCTACCGCCGACGGCAAGGCTCTGCGCCAAGTGCTGGCCAACCTGCTGGACAATGCGCTCAAATACACCCAAGCCGGCGGCCAGATCACGGTGGGCTGGACGGCCCAAGCAGATTTGGTGCGAGTGGAAGTTCAGGACAACGGTCCAGGTATCGACGCCAAGCACCGCCACCGCCTTTTTGAGCGTTTCTACCGCGCCGACTCCGGCCGCGCCCGTGAGCAAGGCGGAACCGGCCTGGGCCTGTCTATCGCCAAGAACCTGGTCGAAGCCATGGGTGGCCAAATCGGCCAGGATCCCGCCCCCGAGCACGGCTCCATCTTCTGGTTCACACTACGCCGATAAATAAGCAAGACCGAGCATTCGCTTGGTTATCTTGCCGAAATGTCGCCCCATTGTCACACAGCTGTCACATTCCTCCGCTATCTTTCCCCCAGGAACAAGACGAGAAAAACAAACAGAAAGAGAGGCAATCCCGCATGAGCGCAAACGTCAACAAAGCAAGACGAATTTCAGCCCTGACCATCTTGTTGCTTGTCAGTAGCTTTGCAGGCGCGCTGTCGGCCGCCGAGGCCGAAGCCAAGGAGAGCATCTGGAACAAGGTCAAAATCAGCACTAAGTGGTATCTGGCCCTGGACGCGGGTGAAAAAGATTCTAAGTCCTTCAATCAAGCCCGAGTGGGTCGGGGCTATGTCACCTTGAAGTTTGCCCCGGTCAAGTGGTTCGAACCGCGAGTCACCTTCGATTCCCATCAGGATGCCAGCGGCGATTGGAAAGTGCGACTCAAGTACCTGTATGGCAAATTCAAGATTCCCATGGAGACCGCTTTTTTGACCAATCCCGGTCTCGAGTTCGGCATTGTGCACACCCCCTGGTTCGATTTCGAAGAGCACATCAATTGGTACCGCATGCAGGGCACCATGTTCATCGAACGCAACAAACTGCTCAACTCGGCGGATTTGGGTATTACCTTCGGCGGCTTGTTGGGCAAGAAACTCTCGCCGGAGTATCGAGAGCGGGTCAATCCTAAGTACCCGGGTAGCTGGGGCTCGTTTGCCCTCGGGGTTTACAATGGCGGTGGCTACCATGCCGCCGAGACCAACCAGAACAAAGTTTTTCAGGCCCGGCTTTCGGTACGGCCCGTGGGCTTCGTGCTCCCCGGCCTGCAGTTTTCCTATTTGCTCATCCACGGCAAGGGCAATACCGCGGCCGAGCCCGATTGGCAGGTTCAAGACCTTATGGCCAGTTACGAGCATCAATACTTCGTGCTGACCGCCCAATATGCCCTCGGCAAAGGCAACCAGAAAGGCGACAAGATCGACGCCGATGGCCGGGCCCTGGATTTCGACGGCTTCTCCGTTTTCGGCGAGATCAAGCTGCCCTGGGTCAACTCCACCCTGATCGGGCGCTACGACTGGTTCGATTGGGACACCGCCGGTTCCGCTCCGGTCGCTAAGCGGCTCATCCTTGGCTATGCCTACCATTTCCTGAAGCATAACTTTTTCTTGCTCTCGTATGACCGCGTAGATAGCGAAAACGACCCGGCCGATTGGACCGTGTCCTTGACCTTGCAAGTAGCCTTTCCCCCGAAGTAAGTGCCAAAAAGGAGAACAAGATGAATGCCCTGATTCGAAAATCTTTGTTCATCGCCGGTGCCCTGTTGCTGCTACTGGTCTCGGCTTGTTCCCAAAAAGAAGACTCCGCGGCCCAGGCGTCCATCATCGCCATCGACGGTTCCAGTACCGTCTTCCCCATTACCGAGGCCGTAGCCGAAGAGTTCCAAAAGAGCCACCCGGCGCGGGTCACTATCGGCGTGTCCGGCAGCGGCGGCGGGTTCAAGAAGTTCTGCAAGCAAGAGATCGACATCAGCGGCGCCTCACGACCCATCAAACCCAGTGAGGTAAAACTGTGCGCCGCAAACGGCGTCGACTACATCGAGTTGCCGGTGGCCTACGACGGCATCGCCGTGGTGGTACACAAGCAGGCGGACTGGGTAGACTCCATGAAGGTCTCGGAATTGGCCCGGCTGTGGGCGCCCGCGGCCCAAGCCAAGGTAATGCGCTGGAACCAGGTGCGCACTGGCTGGCCCGACCGCAAGATTCACCTTTTCGGTCCCGGAGTCGACTCTGGCACCTACGACTATTTCACCCACGCCATCGTCGGCACGGAGCACGCCTCCCGTGGTGATTTCACCTCCAGCGAAGACGACAATGTTCTGGTCCAGGGCGTGGCCAACGACATCAACGCGCTCGGCTTCTTCGGCTTTGCCTACTATAAGGAAAACGCCGCCAAGCTGAAAGTGGTGCCCATCGACGATGAGAAGCAGGGCAAAGCGGTGGTGCCTTCCTTGCAAAGCGTGGCTGACGGCAGCTACCAACCCTTGTCCCGGCCCCTGTTTATTTATGTGCGCAAACAAGCCGCCGGCCGTAAGGAAGTTGCCGATTTCATCTCGTACTATCTAAATCATGGCAGCGAATTGGTAGCCGAAGTGGGCTACATCCCGCTGCCGGCACGCGCCTATAAACTGGTCGAGAAGCGTTTTACCGAGAGAGTACTAGGCTCGGTCTTTGGCGGTAAGGGTTCCAAAATCGGGGTTACAGTAGAGGAATTATTGAGCGGATCATGAGCCAGGAAGGGCAAAACACGGCGGCCGCGCTCTGGCGACCGAGTCATAAAATCACCGGACGGGCCACCCCTCGGCTTGAACGATTGATCGAGTTTGGCCTGCTGGGCAGTGGCCTGTTATCCATATTCACCACGGTCGCTATCTTGGCCGTGCTGGCCTGGGAGACCTTCTCGTTTTTCAGCGTGGTCTCCCTGGCTGATTTCTTCGCTGATACCCAGTGGACCCCTCTGTTTGTCGATAAGCACTTCGGTATCTGGCCGCTGCTGTCCGGCACCTTGCTGACCGCGGCCATCGCCATTGCCGTAGCCCTACCCTTCGGACTCTTGGCCGCCATCTACCTGAGCGAGTTCGCCCCCGAACGGGTGCGCAAGATTATCAAGCCCGCCCTGGAGGTCTTGGCCGGGGTACCCACTATCGTTTACGGCTATTTCGCCTTGGTTTTTTTGACCCCGCTGTTGCAAAAATTCATCCCCAATTTGGCCGGCTTCAATGCCTTGAGCCCCGGGCTGGTGATGGGGATCATGATCATCCCCATGATCTCGTCTTTGAGCGAAGACGCCTTGCACGCGGTACCGGTCTCGCTCAAGGAGGGCTCCTTGGCCCTGGGCGCCTCGCGCTTGGCCACCGTGTTTCGGGTCACCGTGCCGGCCGCCCTTTCCGGCATTGTAGCCTCGGTGGTGCTGGCCACCTCCCGGGCCATCGGCGAGACCATGATTGTGGCCATCGCCGCCGGCCAGCAAGCCCGCTTCAGTTTCGATCCCCGCGAGCCCATCCAGACCATGACCGCCTACATTGTCCAGATCAGCATGGGGGACACACCCACCGGCACCATCGAGTATCAGACCATTTTCGTAATCGGTTCTTCCTTGTTCTTATTAACCTTTGTCATGAACTTTCTCAGCCAAAAGCTGGCGCGGCGCTTCCGAGGCCGGATATGAAAGCCCCCCGTACCGGCCGCCGTAGCGAGCGCCTCTTCATCGCGCTTTGCCTCACCGCCGTGGTCTTGCCACTTGTGATGCTGATGGTATTGGTCGGCGACGTACTCATCGATGCCGGCGGCCGCCTGAGCCTAGACTTTCTCAGCAGCTACCCCTCGCGCAAGCCCAACCTGGCCGGCATCCTGCCCGGCCTGGTCGGTAGTCTGTACCTGATCGCGCTGACCGCCGCCCTGGCCTTGCCCGTCGGTATCGGTTCCGCCATCTATCTGGAGGAGTATAGTAAGCGGGGCCGGCTGGCCAACATCATTGAAATCAACATCGCCAACCTGGCCGGAGTGCCTTCGATTATCTACGGTCTGCTGGGCCTGGAGCTGTTCGTGCGCACCCTGGGAATGGGACGCAGCCTGCTGGCCGGCGCCGCCACCATGGCCTTGCTGATTCTACCCATCATCATCATGGCCTCGCGCGAAGCCCTGCGCACGGTACCCATGATCGCGCGCGAAGGC
>JAUVBB010000383.1 GCA_030591445.1 Deltaproteobacteria bacterium
CCCTCGTTATCGTACTCGATGATGCTAACCACCTCGATGCCCTTGACACTGCCGGGCAAGAGCCCCTCTTCGAGCTCCAGGGTGCTTTCGAGACGAACGTCTGCCAGTGAGGCCGCCAGGGCCTGGCTCACGGAGCCCGACGAGGCAAGCGCCGCCGGCACATTGGTATCGACCACTGACTTGATGGCATCATGGATGGTGCCGGACACCAATTCCTGCACATCCTCTTCGAACAGGCCCGGAACCCCACAGACGCCGACGATCTTTTCCACCACCAGGTCGGCAATCGCGTCACCCACGGTGCGGTCGTTGGTCAACGGCCCGGAAAGATTCCATTCGCCGGTGACCTCGTATTTGCCGGGCCAAGCAGGATCGTCGCCACCACAGGCCGCGACCAAAAGAGTCAGAGAAAAAATTATTGCGAGCTTGTGCATCATATCCCTCCTAAAATCTATCCGGGCAAATCAGCGCCCGGAAAGTACGATGGGGAAAGTCAATTCGTGGCCCCGATTGCCGGCGAAGCTGGGAAACCGCCAGCGTTTGATTTCCTTGCGCAGGAATTCCTCGATTTCAGAACCTTGAAAGGCAGGGGTTTGAACCCGTACCCGGGCTACGTTGCCACTGGGAAGCACGGTTACGCCCAGCAAGAGCTTACCCTGGGCAATCCTGTTTCGGCGCAGGAGACGTTCCAGGTGGCGCCGAACGCGGGGCATGTGCTTGTTGACCACCCGGCTTACTTGCGCATCGCTCAAGGGACTGGCCAAGGACGAATTTGCGCGTGCTTCGGGTCGCAGTGCTTGTTTACTGCTGCGTCCGATCCCCTCGCCGCCGCCGGTCTCCCCAGTCGTCAACGCGACGTCCTGCTGACCCGGCTCGACGCTGCTTGCCCGGGGCCCTAGCGGTGCCCGCTCCGCGCGTTCGCCGGTTTGCTTACGATAAAAAGCGATGAGCTTTCTTTCCCGGGCGGTCAGCCGCAGTTTGCCGCCTTTGCTCCCTCGTTTCCCGATGTCGGTGCCATTGAGCAAACCCTGGATCCGGGCGGCTTCTTCCGGCGAGAGGGCAAGCTCCTCTGGCGATACTGGGGTTTTTACCGGCACTGTCTTTGCCGGTTGGGCTTGCTGCGTCGGCTTTGGCGTCAGCTTGCGTTCAAGTTCTCCGCGCACCCACCAGCCCACCGCCGCGGCCATGACCACAAACAGCAAGGTCAACAACACCGCTCGAATCCTGCGCCGCCCCCGCGCCGCCGGCCCCACTCCAGCCATGGCCATCATCTTGCTGGTATCGTCCTCCGCCCGTGACTGGACCGCGCGCTTGGCTTCCCCCGATGATTCGCTTGGATCGCTCATAACCAAAAAGCCTCTCCCATGACGCCTATCAGATCAAGAAAAATACTTTCTTGGACCCAGGTTTGCTGCCCATAGGGAATTGTTGCCGAAAGCAGGTTCAACGTATAAAGATGGCAGGTATGAACCCCGACTATGACCAACTCTTGCGGTTATTAAAATCCCGGCGCAGCATTCGTAAATACCGACCGGAGCCCATCCCCTTTTCGGTGGTCGAGCAATTGATCGAAGCGGTCCGTTGGGCGCCGAGTGCCGGTAACCGGCAGAATTTCCGCTTTCTGTTGGTCACGATGCCTGCGCAAAGAAAAGCCATGGCCGAGGCGGTCAATGCCGTGCTTGACGATCTACGCGCCAATTTGCGCAAGAAGCTCAGAAAGGTATCCGAGCACTACCTCGCCAATTTTACCCATTTTGCCGAAGCGCCACTGATTCTGGCGCCGATTCATCGAAGCGCCCCCTCGCTGCTGGTGCAAGATCATGCCGCCGCCCAGCCAGTCGCCGGCGAAGAAGCACTTTGCTCGGTCTCGGCCGCCATCACCCAGTTGCTGCTGGCCGCCCAAACCCTGGGGCTAGGAGCCTGTTGGATGACCGGCCCACTGGTGGCCCGCCCACAGCTGGAAGAGTTGCTTAAGGTTCCGGCCGGCTGGACACTTTCGGCGCTGATACCGCTAGGCTACCCGGCAGAAAGCCCACCGGTCCCCAAACGCCGTGAGCGCAAACATCTCATCCTGCCCCAGCGGTCAAAAGATTCGACGTCCCCATCGCCACCTGAGCCCAGTAAATAATAGCAGGAACAATATCGCCAGCGTCCCCGCCCCACCGGTGCGAGCTGAACTGCAGCCGAATATCTCTTCTAGGTAGGGCCGGGTTGGATTGCTACGCGCCAATTCCCGCATCTCCGGGTTGTTGCAAAAGTCGTTTTCCAAGTTGCAACCCGGCTTCAGGGTGACCCATTTATCCAGCACCTTAAGTACCGCGTCTGGATCTTGGCCGGAATATTGGGCCCGGGCCGCGAAGAGGAGTTCCTCGGTGGCCAGCACCGCGTATGCAGCCAGCACCGCCATGTCTTCTCGGTCGCAGTTGTCCATGGCGTTGGAGTGGGCGGGTCCATCCCTGCTTTCTTGCATGTCGCTACCGATGGCATCGATGTAGTTGAGTACCTGCACAATCGACCGGTAGTCGTCGTGCTTATCGCGCAGGGTGTGGGAAAAAGTGTCTTGGAGGGCGTGGGCCGCCTGGCCCATATAGAAGGCGGGCGCATGAACCTGAATGTCGATGCGGCCGTAGAAATCCAGAAAAATGGGAACTTTGATGATTGGCGCATCCGATCCAACATAGGTCTGGCCCAGGGCAACCAGATCCAGGATTGCCTGCCGGGTACCGGCGACGGCGGCGGCGCAGCCTGCGTCATAGTCATCATCCGGGCCCCTGAGCGAATGCAGGTACTGGCCTTGGGGACTGGGATCGCCGTGGAGCAGATGCAGGTTCTCCAAGTTAGTGATCGAATGGCCATCGGTGTCGGGAGCGCGCACTCCGGTCATCAGACTGACCAGCAGAAAACGTTGCTCGGCGTTGATTTTTTCGTAATCGATGGGGAAAGTCCGAAGCAGGTGGGAACTCAGGCGACGCCAGACCTCACCATCCGGGGCGCTAAACTGAGGGGGCACGAAATCGAGCACGGAATCCGAATAAGCCTCGCCCATGAACCGTTCATGACAAGCCGGAGTGACGCCGCTGCCCACGTTCCAGGCCCGGGCCATGCCCGGCACGATGGCAATTGCCAAAGCGGCCAGCACTGCCCAAAAAAGTCTCAAAACGATCCCTCGATCCCAAAAGTTGTTCGATACTGGGTGTAAATCAGCGGTATGCCGCCCAGCACCGGCGCTACAAAAGCAAAAGACAGGGGATCCAAAACCAGGGTCAGATGCTCATGCACGTTCCAACGGAATCCCGCCGGCCTCAAGTGAACGAAGAGCCCGGTGGTGCCCGCCCGATCCAGCAGGGTGTTGAACGCGAGCACTGATGGGCCGAGTACCAAGCTGGTACTCATAAATCCTTCCGCATAGGTATACTCGGCGCCAACACCGATATTGACCGCGCCCCGAACCACTGTTTCTTCGTTCTGATTGGGAGTTCCCCACATGTTGTGCTCGATTTGGCCAAATACGCCCCAGCCCGACCAACGGTACCCGCCCCGGATTGCATAGCCGAAGGTTCCGGCCAAAATGGTCTCGTTGGTAATGTCGCTAAACAAGGAAAAATGTCCCTCGACCCCGGCAAAGGCCCCGCCCAACTGGTCATTTTCGTCCAGGGCCTTGAGCCGTCCAGCAAAAGCAGCGCTGGAAATCGTCACCAACAGCAAGGAAACAAGCAAAGGCAAGCGTCTCCTATAGTACTTTCTTTTCAAACTCTTACACCTCGTTCCCATTGCCGAAAAACTAGCACGGAGCTAGCCGAAAAGCAAAGCTCCCTTTTCTCCCCACCAAGAAATCTCACTGGCAAACAATGTTCTTGACAGCTAATGGGTGCTCGGCTAGAATACTGAACATGCGTTCACTTGAACAAAAGATCACCAACCAACCCAGCCGACGGAGGTGCGACATGCCAGGCTGTAAAATTTGGGCCGACACCCGCCACAACCGCTTACACATGTTCATCCACCGAACTCTGAATGCAAACGAATTGCTCTCGGCCAGCCTTCGCCTAGAAGCTGCCCTCGACCGGCTGAAACCCGGCATGAGCATCAACGTCGCCCACGCCCCCCGAAAGCTGGCCGAATCAATCCGCATGCGCCACCACGTCTCCCACCTACTAGTAGCGCTCAACACCCGCCTGGCGGCCTGACTTTCCAGCACCTTTCCCGAGGCACCTTTCCGGTGCGGTTTCGGGATTGGGCGATGGATCAGATCATCTATGATTTAATAATAATGGGCCGCTCAAAGAAATATACGCAGGCACCACAACTGCCACCAAACAAGACCAATGCAATGAGAAGCTCAAGTAAGAGGTCCCACCAAATCTTTCGTCTTTTTTTCGGTGCCACGGACATCATGGTTTGCGAACATATAGTGATCAATGCGGTAAGAACGTGATCGTGATCACAATTATGCAATTTTGACGCGCTTCAAAACGAAGAGTCAGTTGTTCGGAATTTCCGAACAACTGCTTCCGACGGGCAAAGCTACGATATTCGATATCACGTTAACAAAACTGTCTATTTTAGACCCCAAACTAAAAAAGTCATCCCCGAGTCGTTTCTGTCGGGGACCAAGGAGCGTAAGAAATACAGTAACTTATGGGTTCCCGACAGAAACTTTTCGGGAATGACGAATTATCTTAAAGTGATTTTCCATTTATCGATGGTCTCGTTTGCGAACAACACATCAAGGCCCATTGAGAGAGGAAATCTTGGCTGCCTGATCAAGATCTCGGTCGAACTTGAGGCGGGCTACCGCCCAGCGGGCCAGTTGGTCCACGGTGCAGGCGTAGATGAGTTTGCCCTTGTATTTTCCTGGAGGATCTAGGGGCGGGAATTGGCAGGCGACTTCGATTCGGGACTTGAGCGCCAATACTTCCCGCGAGTCGTGAGAGCTATCCAGGCGGCCGATCCCGCCATACCAGCACTGGCGTTCGTCACCATACAGGGCCTCTAATCGCGCGATTTCCTCATGGGCTCTCAATAACACCAGGGCCTCGATGGAAAAACCTGGGTCGTCATCGGCCAAACCCGCGCGGGCGTTGCGTAACACGGTTTCGAGGTTCTTGCCCAACATCTCGGTTTGCGCCTTTCGCCAGGCTTGCAACATGGCTATGCGCAGGCTCTCCCGGTCCAATCGATCGAGTCTATCCTGCCGGGCTGCCACCACGATGTCTGGATCGAGATGCCGGATCATGCGGCCTGGTGACGGTATCAATCTATCCAGGTTCAAGGAGGCGAGCTTCCTTTCTATGCAGGGCCTTGGTTCTCCCAAAGCATATCACTCCTATTGCTTGGAAGCATGAATCGTTTGCACTGGGGCGCCGGTGGCTCTATGTTGCTGGGTCATGAACACCGTAGAAGCGCCGCTGGCGAAATTATTGGCTGAATTCGAGCAAAACGAAGGCGAAGTCGATCATGATCTGGTGCTGGATCGCTTTCTCGACTATGTGAGCTCTTTGGGGCTGGAACTGTATCCGGCCCAGGAAGAAGCCATTTTGGAGTTGCTGGCCTTCAAGCACGTCATCTTGAACACTCCCACCGGCTCGGGCAAGTCGTTGGTGGCAATGGCTTTGCACTTTCAGGCCATGGCCGAAGGGCGGGTATCGTTCTATACCGCGCCCACCAAGGCATTGGTCAACGAGAAGTTCTTTTCCCTCTGTGATGCTTTTGGCCCCGAGAAAGTGGGTCTGCTTACCGGCGATGCCAGTGTCAACCACCAGGCGCCGGTGATTTGTTGTACCGCCGAAATTCTGTCCAACATGGTGCTGCGCGAGGACAATGCCGATGTGGACTACGTGGTAATGGACGAATTCCACTTTTACGGCGACCGCGAACGCGGCATCGCCTGGCAAATCCCGCTGCTGGCCATGAAAGACACGGTGTTTCTGTTGATGTCGGCAACCCTGGGTGACACCAGCCAGATCGAACAATCCCTAAGCGAGTTCACCCGCCGGCAGGTTACGGCGGTCAAGGGCAATGAACGACCGGTACCGCTCGAGTTCACTTACAACGAAGGGCCTTTGCAAGAACTGGTGGAAGACTTGCTGCGCGCGGGCGATGCCCCCATCTACCTGGTCAACTTCACCCAGCGCGACTGTGCCGAGCAAGCGCAGAACCTGACCTCGGTCAACATGTGCAGCAAGGAAGAGAAAAAGGCCATTAACGCCGAGCTGGAAAACTCCCGTTTCGACACACCCTACGCCAAGGAGTTTCTACGCTTGATCCGCAGCGGCATCGGCATTCATCACGGCGGCCTGCTGCCCAAGTACCGCCGGGTGGTGGAAAAGCTGGCCCAAACCGGGATGATCAAGGTCATTAGCGGAACCGACACCTTGGGGGTGGGGGTCAATATTCCTATCCGCACGGTGCTGCTACGCCAGCTCTACAAGTTCGACGGCGAGAAAACCGCCTTGCTGACCGCGCGCGCTTTTCATCAGATTTCCGGCCGGGCCGGGCGCAAGGGTTTCGACGATCGGGGCCGGGTGGTGGTGCAAGCCCCGGAGTGGATCATTGAGAATCGCCGGCTCAAGGCCAAAATCGCCGCCCAACCGCATTTGAAAAAGAAATTGGTCATGAAGAAGACACCCCCGCGGGCCATCTCCTGGGATCGTAAGCAGTTTGAAAAACTGCTCGGCGCCCCCCCCGAGCCGCTGCAAGCCCAGTTCAGCCTCGGCCATGGCATGCTGCTGAACTTGCTGCAAAGCGACTCCGATCAGGGCGGCGCCGGCTACCGACGCCTATTGGAACTTATCGGCCGCTCGCACAGCACCGCGGGCCAAAAAAAATGGCTGCGGCGACGCGCCGCCGAGCTATTTCGCACCTTGGTGGCCGCCGACATTGTCCAGGTGGTGGCCGGCCCCAAGGGCGCCAGCGTCCGGGTGCGCGACGATCTGCAGCACGACTTCTCGCTTAACTACTCGCTCTCGCTCTTTTTGGTAGAAGCCCTCGACGTGCTCGACCCGCAAGCCGAATCTTTCGCGGTCGATGCCCTCAGCCTGGTCGAAGCCATCCTGGAAAA
>JAUVBB010000200.1 GCA_030591445.1 Deltaproteobacteria bacterium
CTCCCCAGGCTCCCACTCTGGCGTTACTGGGCAATCCAAAATCCGTTTCCCGATAGCCGCCATTGTCGAAAACATGGATCCGTGAGGGGTAATTGAGCCCGCCGCTGAACAAATCTGCGTCTCCATCGCCATCAAAATCAAAGGGGAGCACTTGGGATGCCACCGGCAAGGAGACTAAACTGCGCTCGAAAACACCGCTTTGGTTGAGATAGATCTGGGTATGACTTCCCACCGGGTCAAAGCTAAGACCGCAAATTACAATATCCAGATCACCGTCCTGGTCGAGATCGGCCCATTGGGCAGAACCATTGAAGGCGGTGTCCAAATCGGCGGAGATGTCTACGAACGATCCGTTATTGTTTTGATATATTCTGGCATGAGAGCTGTTGGTCGCGTCATCTACCTTACCGATGAGCAGGAGATCCAGGTCGCCATCCTGGTCATAATCTCCCCAGTCCAGAGAGCAATTACCCACGCCTTTGAAGGAGGATCCGATCTTGGTGAAAGAGTCGCTGCCATTGTTCCGGTAAACATAGGTATACTCCGGACTGTTGCCCTCGCCGTCCCGACCGCAAACAGCCAGATCCATATCCCCATCCGAATCGTAGTCGCCAAACGCGGCGTCGCCGTCCCGCAGGGGCTGAAGCTCGGTCACGATTTCGGAAAAGATATTTGTGCGGGTCGGTTTGACATAGCTCGAGGTGCTCTGGCCGCTGGTACTATCGCGATAGGCCCGGACGCGAAAGAAATAGATTTTTCCGGTATCCAAACCTTCCACCAGGGCACTTGAGACATCGCCGACATTCAAGTTGTGGTAACTTGGCAGCGGCGAAGAAAAATCCTGGTGATCATCAACATCCAGGAAATAGGCGGTGGGCGGCTGGCCGATGAGGGGAGGATCCCATTTGGCGGTGAAACGATCGGCCATCACATTTTCCAACCCTACATTCTCGGCGCGCACCATGGCATACGATTCGGAGAATTGACCTCCGTTGGGTAAGTTTCCGTCATTTTGGTAGGCGGTAACTTCTGGCAGGGTGGTTCCCGACAGCTGATCGCACTTGTAATAGGCCGCCAACCCGGCCTCGCTGCCGTTCAGATTGTGGAACATGTTGTCTTGAATTTCGTGCGCTTTGCGTGACTGACTCCAGAAGCGCACTTCATCCATCATGCCCTGGAAAGGCGAAGCCGGATCGCTCAGCATGACATCGGCGTTGCCAACCCCGCCCATGGCGCTAACGTCGATTTGCTCTGCTGCCAGCATGCCGTCCAGATACAGCCGGGCAATGCGTAAGGAGGCATCGTAAGTGGCCGCCACATGGTACCAGCGGCCGATGACTACATTTTGACTACTGCGCAGATTGCCGACATTGCCATCCGGGGCGTCGAAGCCGATTTGGCCACTGGCGTCGACCATGAATAAGCGCCACCAAAGCCCGGCGCCGGAATCTTTTCGAGCCAGAATCTGCGCCCCCAATTGACTTGGCTTGAACCACAGCTCTATCGAGAAAGACTCATGTTGGGTGGCCGGGCTGGCGGCAATGGAGACATAGTCATCGGACCCATCCAGGGACAGGGCCATATTTCCGCCCACCAGACCCGGGGTCACGATGACCGCCCGGCTATCGGCACTCTCACCCGGCACCGACGAATTTGCTGCCCGCAGGCGATAAAAATAGGTCTGACCCGCCGTCAATCCACTGACCACGGCCGTAAGCACGGCGCCCATGTCCTGGCCATCGTAACCAGCCAAAAAGTTCTGGAAGCCGGCGTCCTCGGCCACATCCAAAAGATAGCTATCGGGGGCAGCCCCCATGGGGGGCGCAGACCAATGGGCGGTAAAACTGTCGGCGCTGATGGCGGTCGCTGCCACCGCCTGCGGTCGGACCATGGCATAGGATGGGATCCAGTCATCACTGGCCATATGGGTCAAGGTTCCGTTGGCGGATCCAACCTGGTCGGTAAGCGTGGTGCCGGAGCCGGCAGCGCAGTCGTAGTAATGGACCAAACCCAGTTCGGTTCCCCCGAGGGGGCCATGCATCTGGTCCATGATCTGCACCTGGGTCCGGGCCCGGTTCCATACCCGGATTTCATCGATGGCGCCAGCAAAGGATTCGTCCTCGCGACTGATCTCGAAACTACCGTCCAAGGGATCCAGAAAAGATGGTTCCGGCTCTATTTCGCCGGCCAGTCGGCCATTATAATAGAGCCGCATGACCTGACCATCCCAAGTTCCAGCTACATGCTGCCAGCGGCCGGCAACCAGGTAACCATTGACCCGAAGATCCCTGCGCACCCCACCGCCGGTTTTGATATAGAAGTGAAGTTGTCCCGGCGATGTGCTGCCGTCGTGGCGGATCACGGCCACCCCTTCGTCCAGGGTCAGGAATCGTTCAATCTTGCCGGGCGTGCCGCGTGGATACACCCAGGCTTCCAGGGTCAACTTGTTCACCACCCCAGAAAGACCGGTTCCAGAGATAAAATCATCCACGCCATCGAAATCCAGTGCTTTGCCAGGCACACTTTCGGCACTAACGATCTCGCGCGCGCCGGGCGGAGAATAAATCTGGTCGGGTATGGTATTGCCACGACAATTGCCATCCACGGTGGTGGTATCGAGCAGGTGGCCTAGCACGGCGGCATCTGCCACATCATAGGTAATCCAGAAGTAATTGGTCCCCTCCTGCATTGGCTGGTCACCATAGATGGCAAATTCAGTTTCGTTGGGCGGCAGGTCAAAGGAACCAAAAAGGGTCGCGGTATCGAAGCGCTCTTCTTTGGTATAGTAGATTTTTACCGAAGAGATGTCGGCGGCGCTGGTGCTTCCTTTCGTGGACAGGTTGCACTCGCGAATCGTTTGCATGCTGCTATCAGACCCATTGCTATTGATGGCAATCAAAAGAATGATCTGATCTTTTTTTCCCGGAGAGGTGACCGCGGTTTCCTGATAGACAATGCGATCCCCAAGGCGCCCGCTCTCTTCTTCCAGTGGCTTGGTGGCGATGCTACAGGCACCAATTTCCGCTTCGAAATTGGCTTCAGCGTATTTGTATCCCCGCTGATCAATGGTGAGGATATTGCCGTCGATATCGCGGTAATCCGCCGCCCGGTAGGCGGGCCCATCGTAGGGCAGGTGACAAGTTTTGGTGGGACCACCGTTGTCGGCCAGAGAGCCGAGCTGTGGGTCCTGACCGTAAACTTCCCCCGGTGCTCCCGTTGGCCAGGCGCTGTTGCTTTCGACCAGATTGTAGCCATGGGACCGCATCCAGCCGCCGGTTTTCTTGAAATCCTGATGGTTGCCATCAGCCAGCAGGGTATTTTTTATTTCCAGAAAACCACCAGCAAGGTGAAGCCCGCTGTCGCCATCTACTCCAGCAACACCGTCGGTGCCCGGCAGGCCCAGGTCACCGTCGTAGCCGCTGTCCCCATAGGCGGCGGTCGAGCCGGTGTTGCCATCCCAACAGCTATTATAGCCGGTGCGTTCGGTGCAAGTACCGCAATCATTCTCCAATCCATGCGGTCCGCCTGACCCGGGTTGCCCGGGCTCGGCGCCATACTCGCGGGCTCCTGCTTGGCCATGGGTTCCGGCCAAACCCTTCACGCCCACCGTTCCACTCGTGTTCTTGGCAATGGTAAGGTTATTGATGATGCTGCGACCCAGATTATAAACTCCCGCTCCCTGCCCCCCGACACCACCGTTTCCACCAACGCCGCCGCTGCCGCCATTGCCACCGTCGCCGCTCAGACCACCTTGATTGGCATCTCCGCCATCTCCACCATCACCGGCGCAATCCGTATCCCAGGTCTCCTCACCGCCCTGTCCCCCGGTACCGCCATAACCACCCATGCCTCCGCGGCCACCATCGCCGCCGTCCTGGCCGTTGCCAGCATTGCCGGCACCCGCTCCGGACCCCGTTCGGTTGTAGACGATGGTACTGAAGCTAAGTCTCATGCTTCCATTGCCGGCGCTAAAAATGCCGCCCCCGTGTCCACCATCACCACCATGGCCACCGTCGCCACCGTCGCCACCGTTACCACCGTGACCGCCCAAGCCGCCCAAGCCGCCCTGGCCACCAACGCCGCCCTTTCCAGCCCAGTGGAGGGATCCGGCATCATCCCCGGTGCCACCACGGCCACCCCAGCCACCCTGGCCGCCATGGCCGCCCTCACCGCCGGTACCGCCATTGCCGCCATGGCCGCCAATACTTCCGGCGCCGGTACTGTTGTTACTAACGGTACAACGCAGCAAGTTCAGGGTTCCTTGGTTGTAAATCCCACCACCATCACCGCCGCTGCCGCCGTGCTGTCCGGCGCCCCCATGGAGGTCGGATTCTCCGTTTGCGCCGGACTCGCCCGGCGTCCCGTCTTCGCCGGTTTCACCAACAAGCTCCCCGGCCGCTCCATCATCGCCTTTGGATCCGGGACCGCCGTCGCTGCCCGAGATTCCGGCGGATGCATTCAGGCCATTTTGCCCGGCGGTGCCGGCTGGGGTGCTGTTGCTGTCGATGGTGCATTCAGTGAGATAAAGGGTGCCGGCGTTGAAGATGCCACCACCGTTGGGGTCGCTGGACGGCGCCAAACCTTTTTTGATGGTCAGGCGGCGCATGGTTGCGGTGGCACCGGCTTCGATTTTGAAAATGCGGAAAAGGGGGGCGGATGTGTCTCGGATAACCGTAAGCCCAGGACCGCCATCGAGGACAATATCGCCTTCCAACAGAAGCTGACCTTCGGTGAGGGTAATGCTGGTGATGGATTCGGTGAATTGGATGGTGTGGCTATCGCCTAAGGCGTTGGCTTCTTCTATGGCGGCTCGGAGGGAGCAATTGCCGGAGGAGTCTTGGCAGAGGCTGTCACCGGGGGAGTGGTCGTGGGTATCGGTGGTGGTGTCGACAAGGTGGGTGGCGGCTTTGGTGGGGAGGGGGAAGAGGAAAACGGCTATAATTAGGCTGGCATAACAATTCATTACTTAACTCCTGGTGGATATTTGCAGGGAGTTGGGGAAAACCTAGCTAGGCAGGGGCAACAATAATTGATGTAAAACATGTACTTATATTATCATATTGATTGCTTTACAGCACTACATAAAGTCAAAAGCTAAGGGATGGAAAGTGTCGATACCGGAGCTGCGCTCCGGTACTACTCCTCGCCGCTATGCGGCTCGTCGTTGACCGTGACTTGAACTCGATCCGGGCTTAGTCTATGCAAAAAGAAAGAGCCACCCATAGGGTGGCTCTTTCTTTTTGCATGGAGCTGAACGGGGTCGAACCGTCGGCCTCTTGAATGCCATTCAAGCGCTCTCCCAACTGAGCTACAGCCCCATCTCCGTTTTTCTAAGAACAACGCAGACGGCTTGTTAGCACCTTGGCGTGATGGTGTCAAGCAAGAGGATGAGAGTGGGATGGGTTTAGCTGGTTTTTTTCTTGGCGGGCTTGCGTTTGGTTGGTTTCTTGACCACTTTCTTGGTGACTTTTTTGGCGGGTTTCTTCTTGGCAGGGGCTTTTTTCACGCCCAGGATACGATCCATCAGTTTGCGGATTCTCTCGTAAGTATCGAGAAGAGGCTGAGGCATTTTCACTTTACCTTTTTCAATCAAGGCATAAGTTTGCTCGCCCAGGCGACGAAATAGTTTGTCGCGATCTGTCATCAGTTTGACTTTGTCAAATTTCAGTTTGTCGAGGCCGGAACTCTTCATCAGGGACTTGGAGATATCGTCTAACTGATCAACGGTTTTCTTCCACAAGTCGAGAGCTTGTTTGGTGAGTTCGTCGGTTTTCATTTTGGCCATGATCTTTCCCCTTGGTCTATTATTGTTACCTTCTCCCAAAACAGGAGCAGGAGCTACAGATAGCGTATTTGACGCTCTGTGTCAATTATTTTCTGCCGCGCTAATAACTACTTGCGTTTCTTCTTCTTTTTCTTCTGGGCTTTCGACTTAGGGGAAGTGTTGGAGGGAGACTCCGAGGATTTGGCTGTTTTTTCTTTGTTTTTGTCTTTGATCACGCCTTCGTCAAGTAGGCGCTGATTCACTTCTTCTTTTGATAGCGGCTCAGGTGGCGCCGGGGCAGTTTTCCTGCGTATGAAATAGGCGATAATAACCAGGAAGATAAGCACGATGCCAATGAACTGTGAAGTAGATAGCGTGGGCGCGGCGTGGTTGCCAAAGCCGCCGCGATCGTTGTCGCCACGGATGATCTCAAGCAGGAAACGGGCCACGGCATAGAAGGGAACCAACAACAAGAAGGCCTGGCCGGTAAACTTGCGCCGCTTGAAGAGATAGATGGCCACCGGCACCAGGGCAAAGCCAACCAGGGACTCATAGATTTGGGTCGGATGCACACACATGGAATGGGCGTGCTCGCCGGGGAAAACGCCAGCGGCCTGACGACCCGCGGGAAAAATAACGCACCAGGGAAGATCGGTGGGTTGCCCGTGACAACAACCGGCCAGAAAGCATCCGATACGGGTAAAACCGAGGCCCAACACCAGGGAAGCCGCCGTGCAGTCGACCATACTCCAAAAATCGAGTTTCTTAATCTTGAAATAAACCCAGGCGCCCAGCGCGCCACCGATGTAGCCACCATAGGCCACCAGACCCTCGCACTTTTCGGTAAATAGGGCGGGAATGAAGCCCGGCCCGAACTGCCAGGTCTGCGGGTTGGTAATCAGGTGGGCAACCCGCGCACCGATCAAGGCCGCGACAATGGCCAAACCGTAAGCGGTGGTCATGGTTTTGTAGGAAAACCCTTCTCTCAGGGCAAAATGCATACCCAGATACCAGGCGGAAATGATACCCAGACCCATCATAACTCCGTAGGAGTAGATCTGAGCCCCGCCGATGAGAGGAAGAAACTCTGGAAATGTATAGATTACCGGGTGCATGGGTCAGGACTATGGATCGCTTCGCGCGCGAGGTCAACTCTCATGAAAGAACTCTGCAAAGAGAACAGAAAAAAAGGCCGAAGATTTGACAGAATACAGAGCCAGAAGTAACCTAAACTACACGGAAGATTGAGAATTTTGGATAGGAACCAGACTCCATGCACCGACGTTTTTACATACTCAGTGTCTTGATGGCGGTGGTGTTCGCGGCTGGAGTTACCGGATTCTTTGTTCTGGGCCGGCTGGCCGGCGATAATCCCACCGTGATGGAGTGCGCCTACCAAACCGTGGTCAACTTGACCACCTTGGGCAGCCGTGAGATGACTGCCTTGGCCAACACTTGGTACGGTGAGCTGTTTGTTATCGTATTGATGCTGACCGGTATGGGAACTTTGGTGGTTTTTGCGACTTCCATGACCGCCTTTCTGGTGGAGGGTGAACTTCGCAATATTTTCCGAAGAAAAAAGATGGACAAAATCCTGAGAAAGCTCAACGATCACTACATCGTCTGCGGCGCCGGGTCCACCGGCGCCTTCGTCATTGAAGAACTGCTAGGCTCCGGGCACCCAGTGGTGGTTATCGACACCGAAGAGGAAAGAATTCAGCATATCTGCGATGCCCATCCCAAAATCCATATCCCCTACGTGGTGGGTCCCGCAGCCAACGACGAAATTCTGGCCAAGGCGAACATCGGCAAAGCCCGCGGCGTGGTCATTGCCTTACCGGACGATCGCGACAATTTGTTCATTACCGTTACCGCCAAGCAGAAAAACCCCAAAATCAAGGTCGTGGCCCGGGCCACCGACAGCGAGGCGGAAATCCGCCTCAGCCGCGTGGGAGCCGACTCGGTGGTCAGCCCCAGTCGTATCGGCGGCATGCGCCTGGCATCGGAGATGGTTCGGCCCCAGGTGGTAGGTTTTCTCGACAATATGCTGCGCGGGCAAGACAAGCCCTTGCGCATCGAAGATATTCCGCTTAGCGAAAGCTGTGCCATGGTGGGCAAAGCCTTGATGGACACCAATTTGCGAAAAGAAGAGTTGTTGGTCCTGGCCATCCGAGATCCTTCCGGCGAGCATTACCTTTACAATCCGCCGCCGGAACACATACTAGAAGCGGGCTCAACACTCATCGTCCTGGGGCCGGTCGAATCAGTGCTCTCGGTGCGTAAGCGTATGATTTAGATTTTCTGCTGAAGGAGCAGCAACATGGCATTGTGCCCTAACTGCGGCGCGGCTAACTCATCCGACACGGAATTCTGCACCAAGTGCGGCGCTCCGGTGTCCGCGCCCGACTCCTTTGCCAATCTTCTCGACACCGGCGTGGTCTGCCCCCACTGTGACACTTTCAACAACACCCAAGCCGTAAAATGCATCCGCTGCGGAAAACCATTGACCGCCCCCAGTCGAATTCGCACGCCGCTACCCTCCCCGCGCCGGCCGCTGATCCGCGAGCCCATCTTGGCCCCAGATAGCCGAGAGATGCCCCAGATTGCCGGCTATGGCAAACCAAAACCAAAACCAAAGTCTACACCAGCGCCAAATAAAGCCGACAAGGCAAGCGCGGACCCAGTCGAGGATGAAAACAACACTCCCATCTCCATGCTCGACACCCGCGATATCCCCAAGGCGCTAAACGTCATCGACGCCTTGCCGCCCTCGCAAGACAACCGTATCCTGGCACCCAATGCCGATGAGCTTCCCCAGGCAGAGGGCACACTTTTCAATATGTTGGCCGCCACCCCGCCCATCGGAGCCACTCCGCCCAGAGGGCACGCACCGGCCAGAGTTTGTCCCAGTTGTCGGGCCGGCGCCAAAGCCGATGATCGTTTCTGCCAATCCTGCGGTTTCAGTTTCAGCGATCTGTCGGTCACTACCCCCACTGCCGGCCAAGCGGTCCGCTTGCGGGTCATTGCCTCCGGCTTCGGTTCGGCCGATCAAGAATTTGTCATTGATGCCGCCGGATCTACCTTGGGCAGAAAAGGTGCCCAACACAATATCGATTTTGACCCCTATTTGTCCCCGGTGCATTTTTCCCTGCGCAACGAGGGCGGCAGTCTGGTGCTCAGAGACGAAGGCAGCTACAACGGCACTTTTCTACGCGCCCAAGTCCGCCGCGAGTTGCGTGCCGGCGAAGAGTTTATCGCCGGTGGTCAAAGATTTGTGCTGCTGGGGGCCGGCGGGCCCACCATGGTGGCCAAAGCCCAAGACGCCGACGCTACCTGGATGAGCGGCAGCCCGCAACAACACCAGCTGTTTGCGGCCTTGCGCCTGATGCACAAAGGCGAATCAGGCAACGGGCTAGGCGGCCCGGTCATGCTGCGAGCCGGGCCAGTAGTTTCTGTGGGCAGTAAAGATTGCAGCGTGTGCTTTGCCAACGACGAACGAATGGCCGCCCGTCATTTTGAATTGCACCTGCAAGCCACCAAAGTTGAGTTGGCTCCCCTCGATCCCGCGGCGCCCGTGTTCGTACGCATTCGTCAGTCCACTGCTGTCCAGCAAGGCGACGAGATTCTAGCCGGCGAAGTCAGGTTTCGGGTGGAAACCCAGTAAAACATTAGGACTATAATGAATCGATAAGGTCTTTGATGTCGTTGTAGTCGTCGGCCCGCGGTGCTTTCTTGAGATAGAGCCGAAAATTCTTTTTGGCCTGCTTGATCTTGCCCAAGCGCATAAAGCACATTCCCAAGGCTCTATGAGGCGGCGCAAAGCCGGAACTCTTCTTGCTGGCCTTCTGAAAGGCGCGGATGGCCTTTTTTAGTTTGTTCTGCACCATCAACTCTTTGCCGGCATGGTAAAACTGCTTGGCGACTTCAGGAACCACATCGCCTTTGGGGACTTGCTGGGTAACAGAAGTGTCGGGCAAAGGCTTAATGGTAGCGGCGTCCGGACGAGTAATAGGCTGCGTGCCGCCATCAGTCGGGATGGCAATAATCTTGGTGACGCCGGCATCGGCGCTTGCCTGGGGCTTGTCTTCACCGGCCCCGCCAAACACTAGCCACCCGGCCAAACCGAGAGCCACTACCGCCACGGCCAGGCCAATCATGAGCCCGGTTTTCTTGCCACCGCCGGCAACAGCCGCACTTGGCACCGGCGTCGGATTTACTGACGCGGCCGCGGCCACGCCTCCCGCCGGTGTTTGCCCGACAGCACTGCCAATATCGCTGCCGAATAGATCTTGGCCCAGCGGTGCTTGCTGGGCAATGCCAATCTTCTGGGACAAGACCCCATTGAGTTCTTGCTGCAGTGCCAGCATGGTCGCTTGTCGGCCATTGCGGTCTTTGCTCATGGCCTTCAAAATAACGGCTTCCATCGCCGGCGAAACCGTAACCCCGTCTATTTTACTAGGCGGTACCGGCGGTTCTACCAAATGCTTGGTCACAATGCCCATGGCGGTGGGTGCATTGAAGGGCAATTCGCCCACCACCATCTGGTAGAGAATCACACCGGCGGCGTAAATGTCGGAGCGGGCGTCGAGATCTTCTCCCCGGGCCTGCTCGGGAGACATGAACTCGGGGGTTCCGCACACCATGCCCACCTGAGTCAGGCCGGCACTCTCAGACGGGCCTTCATTGATTTTGGCAATGCCGAAATCGAGAACCTTGACGAAATCCTTGGTGCCGCGCAGATCGGTCACCATGATGTTTTCCGGCTTCAGATCGCGATGAATAATGCCCACCGCATGGGCATCAGCCAAAGCGGACAGCACTTGATCCATGATATGAATCATGCGCTCTTCTGAAAGCGGACGGTCATCACGAATAACCCGGCTCAAATCCTTGCCCGGAACGTATTCCATGACCAGGTACAAAGAGCCTTCGGTGGACTCCTGGCCAAAGTCAATCACGGTCATACTATTGGGATGATTGAGCCGGCTGGCCGCCCGGGCCTCACGCTGAAAGCGGCCCACCACGGTATCGTCGGTCATCATGATCTGGCGCAAGACCTTGACGCAGACGGGCTTGTCCAGGCTCAACTGATTGGCCTTGTAAACCTTGCCCATCCCGCCCACACCCAGCAAGGATTCAATCAGAAACTTGTTATCCAGATTTTTGCCGATAAAGGGATCATCGGAAGGCGGCGGAACCGCTGTTCCAACGGAGCCACCACAAGAAGGACAAAACTTTCCACCCTCTTGTACTTCAGTGCCGCATTTTGGGCAAAAGCTCAACGGCTACCACTCCCTAAACGCTAAGGTTTAATCTCTCCTCCCGGGTATATCCCAACCAGCCCCCCACTTCAAAATAATTATTTCTAAAGATTCGCTAGCGCTGCAGAAAAATGTCGAGATTGCCGCTGCCGCGGGTCACCACCACCAGATCATCAAGTGCATCGCCGTCGATATCACAGGCCACGCATCCGACTGGGTGTGACGAAGTCGCCAAGCGTAGCGGCCCGTCAAAAACGTCGGCCAAGCCCGCCGGGTCGGTATTTTGCAAGTAAACGGCCAGTATATCGTCTCCCGTCCAGGGGCAAGCAATATCGAGCAAGCCATCGCCGTTGAAATCCCCCGCCACGATTTGCCCCGGCCGCGCTCCACTGATCAATGGCCAAGCGCTAAATTGCCGGGCTGCGGTCTGAAAGACCACACCGATACCCGACTGGGCCAAACCGGAAAAGGCGATATCCGGCAGCGGTTCAATCCGGTAAGCATCACCGGCCACAAAGGCCAGCCCGCCCAAATCGGTACTGAAGGTCAAACTGGTCTCAGCCACTGACTGGATCCGAGCTCGCAAGGGTGCCCCGGCGCCGCTTTCCTTGATCACATACATTCCGACCAAAACTCCGTCACTGACAAAACTGGCCGCGGCGTCGTTAAGGATATTGCTGGGCCCGTCTTCGGCCACCCCAATCACTGCTTGTTGTATGCCCGGACCACCGAGTTGGTCGACAAGCAGAGACAAGGCCGCAGCCTGGTTGGCGCCTGTACCGGCGGCGGAAATATCGATAGCCACGGCCGAGGCCGCCAATTGTCCATAGCCAATGAAACCGGGCGGGCTGCCAATCACCGGATTGATTGGATCGGCCGGCGCGTCACCGCCATTGTAGAACACCTGGACAACATCGTCCTGGGCCGAGCCCAGCACCAGGTCAAGATGACCGTCGCCGTCTAGGTCTGCCACTCGCACTTGCCCCGGACTGCCGGCGCTCAGCCCATGAAAGCTCGCCGCGGCAAATTGGCCCCCACCCTGGCCGGCTTGCACTGAGATTCGATCTTCGCTGCTGCTTGTGACCACCACATCGGGGATGCCATCGGGCACACCCCCGGCATACAAGAAATCGGCGGCATTCACACTGACCCCATCATGGTACAATTCAGCGGTGAACAAGGGGTCGACACCGAGGGTGTCACCTTGAATGCCAACCCAGCC
>JAUVBB010000610.1 GCA_030591445.1 Deltaproteobacteria bacterium
AGACATCCACGACGAGGATGTCGACATCTACTTATTGCGTGATTGCACAAGCTGGGAGTTGCTGGGTCAGGCGCGTACCACCGAAGACAACGAGCATGTCAGCGTCTTGGGCATCGAAGATACCGGCGGCCGGGTGTTTTTCCAGATTCCGGCCGACAAAAAGCTAGGCATTGGTCGGCACCGGATTCACTTCGTGGTCAAAGGGGATCTCTCCACCGCCGATCAGTTCATCCAGGTCTTGCCCGCCGGTGCCCGGGTGGTGGTGTCCGATATCGACGGTACTTTGACCACCAGCGAATATGCCCAGGTGTGGGATGTGCTGCTGAAGATTTCGCCCGAAGCCCATCCCGGTTCGCCGCAAGCGCTGTGGGCCTTGGCTCGGCGCGGCTATTATTTTTACTACCTGACTGCCCGGCCCGAGTTTTTGGGCGCGCGTACCCAAGAGTGGCTAGCCGAGCGCGGTTTTCCCCCCGGAATTTCTCATACCACCTTGAGTCACAACGGCGCCTCGGGAGACGCTGCCTTGGCCTACAAATTGGCTCACCTCGACGACCTGGCTCAGCGTATCGGCCGGGTGCCGGACTATGCCTTTGGCAACAAGGAAAGCGATGTGGCGGCCTTTACCCAGGCGGGCATCGATCCTGCGCACTGTTACTATTTTGAGCTAGACGGTGACGCCCAGCAAGGCGTGGTGCACCAGGACTACCAGGGCCTGGTGTCCCAGTTCGAAAGTTTGCCCTTGGTATGTCCTTGATTTACGGGAAGTCTGCCGAATGACTGCGGCCGTTCGCTTTTTTCTTCGTTACCGCTGGCTCATTCTTCTGGCCATGGCGGTGATCACCGCCGCCTCCGGGGCCATGCTTAGCCAGGCGGTTTTTGCTTCCTCGATGACCCGTATGTTTCTGGGCGAGCACCCGGGATACCCAAAATATGTCAAGCGGGTGGCCGAGTTTGGTTCCGATGAAATCGTGGTGATTGGCGTAGCCGATGCCGCGCTTTTGTCGCCGGCCTCACAAAAGCAGCTCAAGCGGGCGGTGAAGAAGATAGCCGCCTTGGAGCCGGTACTGCAGGTTCGCTCTTTGCTTGATGCCCAGCAAATCAAAGGGGAAGAAGACCGACTCGATATCAGCCCTTATGCGCGCCAAGCCCTTAGGCATCCGGAGCAAAGCGCGCAGATACTCCGCGACTTACAACAGGACCCCCTGGTCGGTGGTTTGTTGGTTGCTGATGACGGCAAGCACCATTGCGTGGTCGTCGAGCTGCAGGCCGATATCGACCGGCATGCCGAGGATATTCCGGCCTTGATCGAGGAGCTGAATCGGATTTTTGTCGATGCCGGTTATGCCGCCGACGCCCTGCACATCGTCGGTCTGCCGGTGTCGGTGGCATCGATCATCGATCAGACCCACTTCAATTTTGGCCGGCTTACCCCCATTGTTTTGTTGGTCTTGTTGATTGCCGTCTGGGTGATGTTTCGGCGCTTGTGGCCGGTGGCTATCTCGGCCTTGGTGGCCTTGGTGTCGGTGGCCTGGACCATGGGCTTTGCGGTATTGCTCGACCGGCAGATCAGCGTGATGACTGCCATGGTGCCGGCGGTGATCCTGATCATCAGCTTCTCGGACGTGATCCACTTGTGCAGCGCCTATCTGCTGGAACTGGGCCGGGGCGTGAGCAAAGAAGAAGCCATCTTGAAAAGCGGTGCCGATGTTGGCCGGGCTTGTTTCTTTACCTCCATCACCACCTGTCTGGGTTTTATGTCTCTCTCGTTGGTGCCCACGCCCATCTTCCGGGTGCTGGGCCTGGTGTTGGGTTTTGGCGCGGCCTCGGCCCTGCTGATTGCGCTTACGCTGACGCCCATCCTCTTTCGTTTACTTCCTG
>JAUVBB010000031.1 GCA_030591445.1 Deltaproteobacteria bacterium
AAAGTCGCGGACCATGAAGTCGAAGATCTGGTCTACTTCGTCGGTCGAGAGACCCTCGATCTTTGCTCGTTCGAGGATCAGTTGGCCGTAGACGATCAGGGTGAAGATCTCGCCGGTGGCCAGCAGGAAGTCCACGTCTTTTTGCTGGGTCTTGTCCGGGGGGCAGCCCATCAGGAACTTCTTGAAGGCGTCGATCTGTTCCACGAATACCTTGACGTTGGGCGTATCCCAGGCGGCATAAACGGGGGCGAAGTCGTGGAAGCGAATCTTGGACAGGCCCCGGGCACGGCCCTGGTCGAAGAGGAAATCATCGTTGCGGGTCTCGGTCTCGGCGGCCACGGTGGGAAAGTCTTGGTGGTTCATGAAGTAGTTCTGCATGAACTTGACGATGAGGGCGATATTGACGTGGACCGTGCCCTCCAGCTTGGGCAGCGCCCGGATGTCGCGGGTGGCCATCTCGAAGAACAGGTCCTTTTCGAAGCCGCGGGCGGCGATGACGTCCCACAAGAGGTCGATCACTTCCTCTCCCTGGGTGGTGACCTTCATTTTCATCACCGGGTTATACAAAAGGTAACGCCGGTCCTCGGCGGAGGCAACGCGCAGATAGTCGGAGGTGCGATAGGCGAAGAGTTTCATGGCCACCAGCCGGCTGTAAGCGTCGATGAACATCCTCCTGACGTGGCCAAAGTCGGTGACGAACATGCCGTAGAGTTCTCGGTGGGAGGCATGGTTCAGCGCCTCGTAAAAGGCATGGGTGGCGATGCCAATGGATGCCCCCCCGAGGTTGAACTTACCGATGTTCACGGTATTGAGCGCCGCATCCCAAGCCTCGTCGCCCTGGTGGAGAATCTCGTTGTCGGTAATCGGATAATCACGCAGCACGTATTCGGACACATAGGACTGGCTGTTGATCACGTTCTGGACACATTGATACTGGTCCTTCAGGTAGTTGGCCACGAAGAAGACGTACTTGCCGCTGTCGCCCATCTTGCCGAAGGTGGAGACCATCTTGGCCACGTTGCCATTGCCGATGTAGTACTTTTCGCCGTTGGCCCCGTAGGTTCCGTCCTCTTTGGGGGTCAAGCTCATTTCGGTAGAGTAAATGTCCGCCCCGTGCTTGCGCTCGGAAAGCCCAAAGGCAAAAACCTCGCCGTCGATCAGTTGCTGGGCCGCCTGCTTCTTCATGGCCTCGTTCTTGGTCATCCAGATGGGACCCAGGCCCAGGATAGACACCTGCCAAACATACCAGTAGTGGAGGCCATAGAAGCCCAGGATCTCACTCATGGCACTGTTGCGCCAGGTGTCCCAACGAGAGTCCTCAGCCCCATAACCCGTGGGCGTCAAGAAGGTGGCAAAGAGCTTTTGCTCCTTCATGAACTCCAGAAAATCCGCGTACCAGACCCGTTCCCGGTCGTCCTCTTTGAGCTTGCGCTTGCCCTTTTGCTCGAAAAAATCGATGGTGGCCTTCAGCACTGCCTTGGTCTTGGGGTCATAACTTTCGGGATCGAATTTCTTGGGATTGAAAAGGACGGACATGCTGACCTCCATGGGTGGTAATGGCAATGGGCTTGTCCATACCCTTAAACCACCGCAGCAGGTTAAGCAAGGCTGGTCATATTTATTGCTCCACAAACCCGGGGGCGACAACTTCCGACATCGCTTCCTGATTTACCACCCCCTGCTCCTTCATCCACGCGGAACCTAGATCGAAGATCGTCGCTCCTTGATCGCCGCCAATTATCGTACCTAAGCGGCGTTGGGCTGCCGAAGCATGAAGATGCATGTTTTGTTGTTGGGCGAGTTGGATGGATTCTTCGAGTGATGCGCGGGCAAGTTGATCGTTGCCTTTCTGGCTAGCAACCGCCGCCCGCACCAAGAGTCCCATCACGATGGCATAAGCAATTCGCTCTCGTTCGAGTTTTTTGGCGATTTTGCTGGATTCTCGTAGCGCGGCCTGTCGTCCCTGCTTTTTTACGCTGTCTGAGAGCAGTAGTTTTGCCCGCAAGGCGTGAAAGAGTGATCTTATCAGCTTTACCCGCATCAACATTGATTTCTTGAGTCCCCGCCGGGTGATACCAGTCTCAGCCAACATGCTATTGGCTTGCCGGCGATGAAGCGCCCGTTCGGCGCGGGCTTCAAATTCAAACCAATGCTGCAGATGATAGCGGCCTTCCGGCGGAATCCAGTGGGCTCGTTCAAGACTGCGTTCTGGCCGGTCCTCAAGTCCCTGGGCCAAGGATAGCCGGTAGCAAGTGCGAACAAATGTGGTTTGGGAATAGAGATCGCCGCGATGTTCCGCATCGCGCAGGTAGGCATTTAACAAGGGCGCCATCTCGGCGAAGGCACCCATGCGCAGAAGATTCCACATGCGAAACATGCGGGTCGAGCTTATCTCCCAAGCCACTCCGTTTTGTTCGTAAAACAATTTTTCGCCGGCCGCCAGTTTGGCGGCAGCGGGCAGAAATTCTCCGCCCAAATAGTTATTGCAACCGTCGGCGACAAATTGCCAGGCTTGCAAGTAGGGGCTGTTAATTGGTTTCGCTATTTCGGCGGCCTTTTCAATAAACGCGCGGGCTCGGCTTAGACTTTTTCGGTCACCGTTGTTTGACAAAAATATGGCCTCATAGAACAGGGCCCGGGCCACCCGGATGGGTTCGCCGGTGCGCAAGGCCACGAACAAAGTTCGGGCATTGAATTCAGCCCCGCGCAAAGAATCGGCCACGCCCAGCCCATCGCCGGCCGCTTTGAAGATATCGTGCCGGGTGAGTAAATCTGGGTCGATCTGGCTTTCGGGTTTTTCTTGCCAGCGCAGACCCCCCAGGCGCAGCTTGGCCCTTAGCCATAAGAGTGAGACTAGCGATCGCAGGGGGGTGGCCGGTATTTTGGCCCCGATTTCTGCCAGCAAGTTGTGCATGGCCTCCAAGCCGCGCTCTAAGTGGCCGCTGATGAGCAACTGCTCGGCGGCGATTCGGCGACAGGTTAATCGCGTCTCGGCATCCGCTTCTTGGGCGACATCCAAAAACACATCGGCCGCTTCCGGTCCGCGACCGGCGTTTTTCAGACATTCGCCCAAAGCCAGACGCAGGGTGACGTCTCCCGACAAAGGCGGCTTGGCTTCGAGGGCATGGCGGTAAAGAGCCGCGGCCTTTTCGAAAGCCAGCGTGTCGGCGGCTTGGGCGGCGGCGCGGATAAAGTAGTCTACCGCCCGGTCGATCTCACCGGCACCTTCCAGGTGAACCGCTATCCATTCCGCATCTGGGGAATCGGCGGCCACCAGGGCTTCGGCCAGCTGGTGATGCCATTTTTTCAGATCGGGCGGCGACAAGGAGGCAACCGTGTGCTCGCGAATCCGATCATGGAAAATCTCGACCAAATCGGTTGCCCGGGGACCTTGGGAACGGATCATATGCCGATGACGAAGAATCGCCAGCGGTCTGAAATCACCCGGTTCAAGCCCGGCCAGTTGGTTGCTCATCTGCTGGGAAATCGGCCGACCGGCAACCGCGATGGCCTGCAGCAAGCCCTGCACCGCCTCGGGCAGCTCACTACAACGCACCCGGAGCACCTCATCCAAACTCACTTCCGCCGGTGCTTGCCCATCCGCCAAAGCATAACGCTGCTCGAGCAGGTGCCGGGTCAACTCCAGCACAAAAAACGGGCTGCCCCCGGATTCCTGCGCAATTCGATCGGCGTCGATTTGCTCGGTGGCTTGCTGTTGCGCGAGCAAGACCCGAGCCAGATCCCGGGCATCGGCATGGGCCAGGGCCTCTACCGATAGCTCGGCAAATTCGATGGTCTCGTGCAGAATCTGGATAAAACGGCTGCCCGCGGCTTCCTCGGAGCGATAACTGGTAATCAGCATGATGGGTGGAGACTGCTCATGAACCAGCAAATCAGCCAACAAGGTCGCGCTGTCAGCGTCGCCCCATTGCACATCGTCGATATACAGCACCAGGGGCTTTATCCGGGTAAGCCGGTTGAGCAGTTGCCGTAGCGCCGCTACCGCTCGCTGCCATAATTCGTGGAGATCGAGAACCTCGCCTTGTTCGGCCGCGGCGGCAGCCAAGTCTTCCATCTGGCTGAACACGGGAAACAAGCGGGCCAAGGAAAGCATGTCGGCCGGCAGCAAGCTCTGGCGCAACTCCGCTTCCATGGCCATCAAATGCCGGCAGATGGCATCCACCAAACTATCGAGAGCTTTGTAAGGTACCGACTCGCGCTCATAGCATCGCCCGCGAAGTACCACGGCGCTCTGCTCGCGAATGAGTGACGCCAAGAAGAACTCGGTCAGCGCGGTCTTTCCCATTCCCGAGAGTCCGTGAATGAAAACCGGGCGCAGTTCGCCCGCACAAACCTCGCCAAATGCCTCGCCCAGGCTGGCTAGATGACTATCTCGTCCTACCAGTAGGGTACTGGTGGAAAATACAGGTTCGGCCTGCTGCGTGCGCTTGGTTGGGGATGGCTTCCCTGCGCCCGCCCGTTCGAGCCGGTCCAGAATCTCTCCGGCCAAAGGTCGATCATTGGGATTGTATTCCAGCAACTCGGTGCACAGCGAGACCAAATCCTGCGGCACCAGGGTAGGTATTTCATCCATTGAAATCGCCACCTGCTGCTGCTTTTTCTGCAAGACCTCGCGCGAACTTCCGCCTATTGGCAGCTTTCCGCACAAGGCTTCATACATAATGGTCCCAAAGCTGTACCAGTCGCTAGCCGGGGAAGTCGGCAACCCGGCGGCTTGCTCCGGCGCCATATAGGCGGGCGTGCCCACGACGGATTTCTTGCCCTCATCTTTTTGGCTCGAAATCTCAGCCACGATACCAAAGTCGAGCACCACCACTCGACCTTTTTCGCTGACTATAACGTTGGGCGGTTTGATGTCTCGATGAAGCAAGCCCGCCTGATGAATTTGCTCAATGCCTTTGGCCAACTGCTTCAGCGTCTCGCGCAAGCGCAAAAACTGAGAGGCAGACGAAATGGGCGGAAAAATCAACTCGCGCCGGCTCGAAGAACTTAAGAGCTCATTATCGGGGGTAATGGTAGCTATGGTTTGATCGTCGGTACCGGTCGCTTCATGCTTTTCTTGCTCCAAACTGGCGACCGGAGCTGAATCTTGCATTTCTTGGTAAACCGCTTCCCCGCGGATGTAGCGCAGAATGTTTCCACCCTCAACTATTTCCATGGTGAAAAACCACAGGCCCTCGTGGGCCACCAGCTCATAGAGTTCTACCAAATTTGGATGAGTAACATGGGAATGGGCTCTGAACTCTCGCTTAAATAAAACAAACATCTTCGGGTTGACGGTTCGCATTACCTTAAGGGCTACATCAACCTTACGTTCTTGATCATAGGCGCGAAACACCTGGCCCATTCCACCCCGACCCAAGGACTCTTTCAGAATATAGCGACCAAGTTCGGTACCGGCTTCCAGCAAAATATCATCGCCCCCCAGCACTTTCCCACCGCTCGAATGCATTGAGCCGCTAACACTCGACCTGCCACTGCTGTCGCCGGAACCGTTCGTCATCTGTTTGATTTTACGCTAGTCAGCTGAAATGTCTATATACTAGGTTCTCCAGACTACTGAAGGGCGTCTCCGGCGGTGACCCATGCCCCTCCAGGAACTTCCCGACCGCGAACTGGCGCGGCGGATGTTCTGAGAGTAACATGGGATCTATGCTCCCATTTTGGATCAGTTACAGTGGAACCCGCCGAAGCAGATTCGGCATTCCTCCACGGGTAAACCCGTGGCTTCCTGCGAAGGCGGGTGATGGCCGCGGGCGGGTGAAACCGTGAGGCCGCTGCTTGGCAATCGCAGTCTGATGGGTCATGTGGGGGCTCAGTTTTTTGGGGCCTTCAATGACAACCTGTTCAAGCAGCTGATTCTCTTCTTGGCGGCCCGGCAGCTGTTTCCGGGGGAGGACAAACAGGGGCTGGCTTTTGCGGTCTTTGCGCTGCCCTTTATTTTGCTCAGTGGTTTTGCCGGCGATCTGAGCGAGCGCTTGAGCAAAAGCCGAATCATCTTCTGGATGAAGGTGGCTGAAATCGGCATCATGTTGATCGGGGCAGTAGCGCTGCAGACCCGGAGCTGGCCGCTGATGTTGGCGGTGCTCTTTATCATGGGGGCGCAATCGGCCATCTTCGGGCCGGCCAAGTACGGAGTCATCCCCGAGCTGGTGGGCAAGGCACAATTGCTTCCCGCCAACGGTTTGATCACCATGACCACTTTTTTGGCCATTCTCTTCGGGCAAGCCGTCGCCGGGCCCTTGCTGGACGGCTTTGGCGATCGGCTTTGGATCACCGGCGCCTGGTGCGCTGCCTTTGCCGCCCTGGGGACGGGGCTGGCCGCCCTGATCAAGACCCTGGCGCCCCAACGGCCCGAGACCCGGCTGCACTTCAATCCGGTGGGCAGCGTCTGGGCCAGCATCAAAGAGCTGCGCGCTGACGCCCGTGTGCTGCCGCTGTTGCTGCTCAATTCCTGCTTCTGGTTCAACGGCGGCGTTTTGCAACAAGCCATCACCGGGCTGGGCGCGCCCGCCTATCTGGACATTCCCCCGGGCCAACACTGGCGCGTCTCTTTGCTGCTAGTGATCTTGGCCCTGGCCATTATCGTCGGCAGTGTGGCGGTACCCGCGCTGGCAAAACGAGTCCGGCCGGGCATCCTGATCGTGATGGGCGCTTTCGGCATGCTGCTTGGCCAATGGGCCATCACGGTGGCCAGTTCCGGCTGGCTAGGCGCCGGCGGGGCTTACCTCGCGGTCGCCTGCTTGCTGCCTTTGGTGGGATTTGGCGGTGCTCTTTTCGTGGTGCCAGTACAAACTTTCTTGCAAGATGCGCCCGGCGCCGGCACCCGGGGCAAGGCTTTTGCGGTAAACAATTTCTTGAATTTCATCTTTATCTTTCTGGCTGGCATTTATTATATGGGCACCACCGCGCTCCACTTTCACCCGGGCGCCGCCGCGGGCATGGCCGGGCTTGGGCTATGCGGCTATCTTTGGCTAATAAAAGACAAAGTCTTGTCGATCAACCGGCCATCTTAAAATTGCACCATCTTGCTGCTTCGCGCTATGGTTTCAGACAGGCTGTTTGAGGAGGAAGGTATGCGCCTGCGTGATTTTATTCGGCCGGAGTTGGTGTTTGCGGATTTGGATCCGCGCGACAATCATGATTTGCTACGCATCTTGTCCGAGCGCATCGGCGAACAGATTCCCGCGCTAGATAGCGACGAGCTTCTGCACAATCTCTGGGAGCGGGAGCAGAAGATGTGCACCGGCCTGGAGTGTGGCATCGCCATCCCGCATGCCATGGTGCCCGGCCTCGACCAGGCCATCTGCGCCCTGGCCCGGCTGCGCGCACCCATGAGTTTTGGTTCGCTTGACGGCCAGCCCATCCAGGTGGTGTTCTGCCTGGTCAGCCCGGCTCGTGCGGTCGCCAGCCATGTTCGCATTTTGGCCCGCATTGCCCGTTTTTGTTCCATGACCTCTTTTATCGAACGCGTTATCCAAGCCGATGATAAAGAGCTGTTTGCCATTGTCGCCGAAGAGGACGAGCGGCATGTCTGAGCCCGGGCCAGCGGTCGAGCTTCTTTTCTGCGTGGTAAAAGATTACCACCAGCGCGACATGATCCTGGAAGGCTTCCTCGAGCTAGGCATCACCGGCGCCACCATCATCGAGGGCCGTGGCATGGGCCAGGTGCTTTCAAAGGATGTGCCCATCTTCGCCGGGCTCAGCTCATTGTTCCCGGGCGGCAACGACAACAGCCAGATGATCCTCTCGGTGGTAGACGAGGAGAAGATGATCCAGGCCCGGCGCCTCATCGAAGACGTCTGCGGTGATTTCAACCTGCCGGGCACCGGCATCCTCTTCACCCTACCGGTAAACAGCATTTGGGGCTTGGCCAAGGAAATTTCGTGAGCCGCCTGCCATGATGCCATTGAAGCAAATCCATTGGCCGGTTTGGGCCTTCGTGCTTAGCCTGCCCGCTTTGAGTCCTGGCTCCGATAAGGCGCAACCGCTGATTCGCGATGAAGCGCCCAGCGCACCGTCCTGCCGGATAAAATTGGACTTTGGCAAAGCGGCCTACCAGGATCTGACCATCAAGGGAGATAAGATCAAGGGCTCGAACTTCAACCTGCAACAAGAAGGCAAGGTCCTCTACGGATTTGTGCTGTCCAAGCCCACCCGTTTTCGGGTCAGCGGCAAGGAGATCTCGGGCACCATTGCCGGCCTGGACTTAATGCTCCACATCAAGCACTCCGGACCCTACATTCAAATATCGGGTCTGGTAGGTTCGCGCCGGGTAAGCCTGAAGGCATCCGATCACAAGGTCGAAGTGCAGGCTTCCGCCTCTGGCTTGGCATCTTCTTCGTCCCATTTGCTTTTGGTTCAGGAGCAGGGCAACCGGCTGCGGGGACGGGCCGGCGCGGGAGCCGAAATTTACTCGGCGCAAATGATAAGCTTCGGCTGCAATCTGGCCCAACTACGAAAACGACCCGAACTGCTGGTGGTATTGTTCATGTGGTGGCTCGGCGCCTGAGAAAAAAGGAATCCATTGCCCGCAGAAGAAAAAAACCTCAAACGCTTTGGCACCTTCGGCGGCGTATTTGCCCCCAATGTGTTGACCATCCTGGGGGTCATCTTCTTCCTGCGCGCCGGCTGGGCGGTGGGCAACGTGGGGCTGTTGGGCGGCATTCTGATGGTGGTCCTGGCCAACGCCATCAGCTTCGCCACTTCACTATCGCTTTCGGCCATTGCCACCAACATGAACGTGCAAGGCGGGGGCGCCTATTATCTGGTCTCTCGCTCCCTGGGCCTGGAGATTGGCGGCTCCATCGGCCTGCCCTTGTATTTCTCGCAGGCCTTTAGTGTCGCCCTTTACATCATGGGCTTTACCGAAGCCCTGACCTCCTTGCTGCCCTTTCTGCCGGCCAAGATTACCTCGGCCGTGGTCTGCGGCGGCCTGCTGGTGCTGGCTTACCGCGGCGCCGATGTGGCCCTGCGCGCCCAGTATGTGGTTATGGCCATACTGGCCCTATCCTTACTTTCGTTTTTCACTGGTGCCAGCGAGGTTCGGCCCGAGATGCAAGCCTGGGGCAGCTACGCCAAGGGCCACAATTTCTGGACCGTTTTTGCCATCTACTTCCCGGCCGTCACCGGCATCATGGCCGGCCTGAGCATGAGCGGCGATCTGAAGGAACCGCGCAAAAACATCCCGCGCGGAACCCTGGCCTCGGTGGGCATAACCTTCATCATCTACTTGGCGCAAGTCTACTGGTTTTCGCGCAACGCCAGCCTGGGCGATCTACGCGCCGACACCATGATCATGCAGAAAATCGCCAGCGTGGGCCCGATCATCGTCGCCGGTGTTTGGGCCGCCACCCTGTCTTCGGCCCTGGGCAGCCTGGTGGCCGCCCCGCGCACCATGCAGGCTTTGGCCTTGGACGGTGTGCTGCCGGCCTTCTTGGGCAAGGGGCAAGGGCCGGCCAACGAACCCCGGGTGGCTACCCTGGTTACTTTCGGCATTGCCGAGGCCAGCATCCTCTTGCTCGATCTCGATCTGCTGGCCCCGGTGATCACCATGTTCTTCCTGACCACTTACGGGGTCACCAATCTGGTGGCCGGCATGGAGCGGCTGGTTGGCAACCCTTCGTTTCGGCCGCGTTTCAAGGTCCATTGGGCCATATCCATCCTGGGTGCTCTGGGTTGTTTTTGGGTCATGTTCCTGATCAACGCCGGGGCCACGGTGGTGGCACTATCGGTGGTGGCAGTCATCTACGCCGTGCTCAAACACAAGCGAATCAGTGTGACTTTCGGCGATCTGCGCTCTGGCATCTGGTTTTCGGCCCTGCGTTTTTGCCTGCTAAAGTTGCGCGAATCGTCCTTCCATCCCCGCAACTGGAAGCCCAACATCCTGCTGTTTTTGCGCGGCACCGGCTACCACGGCCACCTGCTGGAGTTCGCCAGCTGGCTGGGCCAAGAAAAAGGCATTGTCACCCTGATGACCTTGCTGCCCGGAGACGTGGAAGAAAAGATCAAGAGCGGCGTGGCTACCGAGGCCCAAAAAAAGATGGACCATTTTTTGGAGGGTAGCCACTTGACCGCCTTTGCCAAGGTAGTGGCGGTCCAGGATTTCTATGAAGGCGCGCGGGTGGTCTCTCAGGCCCATGGCATCGCCGGGCTCCGAGCCAATGTGGCCTTGTTCGGCTGGAGCCTGGACTACTCCAAGGCGGTAGAGTTTGCTTCGCTGGTGCGAGATTTTGTCCACCTCGAAACCAGCGTCTTGCTGCTCAAGTACGACGATCAGCAGGGATTTGGCCGCCGTCAGCAAATCGATGTTTGGTGGGGCGGCCTGGAGAACAACGGCAGCCTGATGATCCTCATCGCCCATCTCATCAGCCAAACCGAGCCCTGGCAGCATTGCACCATTCGCCTGTTGCAGGTGGTCAACGACGAGACCATCATCCGCCGCACCGAGACCGAACTGGCCGAGATGCTGGAAGAAGCACGCATCACCGCCCAGGTGGTGGTCTTGCCGCCTCTGCGCGAAGGCGAGACCATTCAAGAAACGATACAGAAACAAAGCACTGACACCGATCTGCTGGTGCTCGGCTTGCGTACCCCCGAGGAGGGACAAGAGGCCACTTTCATGAACCGGATGTCATCTTTCATGGGTGACTTGCCCACCACGGTCTTGGTCAAGAGCGTCAACCTCGAAGACATTTTCTCTTAGGATTTGCGAAACCAGGCCGTCCAGAGCGCGTAGAGCAAAGCAATGCCCGCGGTGACGCCACTGCCAATCCACAGCTGAGGCAAGTCGGCAAAATGAGCCACCACGCCGAAGATCGCCGCCAAGATCCCCATGAAGACCGACAAGATCACGACCTTGTCCCATTTGCCCACTGGGGCCTGGCCGGAGACGACTTGGCCGGAGTGACCGTTGACCAGCACCCGGTAGGTCTTGCCGTGGTAGCGATAGTCAACATCCCAGAGCGGCACATAGATCAAGTCTACCCCCCGCACCTCGACCGTGGTGTCACAATCGGTGATTTGGTTGGCCTTGTTCTTGGCTTGCTCACGGTGGCGGACACACAGGTCGTCGCGGGCCTGCAGTTCGGCGCGTTCCTGGCTTATTTGGCCATTGACCACATTCAAGCCGCGCACTTTTTCCAGGTCGAAGCTCTCTTTGTTCTCTAGCAGTTGGCTGGGGCCACTTTTTTGCGAACCCAGACCAAAACCGAAGACAAATTTCCCCCAGTCGGCATGCACTGCCTTGGTACCCGGATTCAAGGCCGCCAAGCCCCAGACCTCGTCTTGGTCTTCGCGAGCAAAGACCGTCCACTCGGTCTCTTCGCTAAACTCGCCACTGACCGGTTCCCAGAAAGTCTCGGTGCGCTTGTTGTCACCGGAACCCACCGTGCGGGAGCGCCGGTTTTTGCCCGACCAGAAAGTCCGCGCCTGGGCCCGGACCACCCAGAAAGGAAGAACCATGCCCTCACAGCGGCCAATCAGCGATTTTTCGGCCAGATCGGCGGCCTTGAGCCAACCCTGACTCATCCATTTTTTGACCTGGGCCCGGATCTGATCTTCTTGCTGGCGAGCAGGCAAAACATAGTGCGCCTCGATCCGGACAATCTTGTCAAATCCGGCCAGCATCGAAGTCGTGCCACAATAGGCACAGGTCAGCACCGCCTCCCCTTCCAGGTATTTGACCGGGGCCCCACAATTGCTGCAATCGATTTCTTTCTGGTGCACTGAGGCTGCGCTCATGAGCTTACAGTTTCGGCTTGGTGTCCTGTTCGGTCATCCGCGCCATCAGGAATTCCTTGAAGCGTTTTTTTAGCCGCTGCTCCACTTGCTGCACGCGCTGGCGGGTAATGTTGTGTATTTCACCCAATTCCTGGAAAGTATCCGGCCGCTCTTTGGCAATGCGGGCGGCCCAAATAGCCTTTTCCCGATCATCCAAAGTCTCGGCAAAGTCGGTCATGGCAGAGCGCACCTGGCCACGCAATTCTTCCGTGGCCACGATGTCTTCGGGGCTGTCGGCCTCTATGACCAGGGTTTCGCCAAACTGCCGCCCGGTCACTGGATGGACAGCCTCCAGCGAGGCCTCCGGCGAGGCCAGACGTTTTTGCATCTCCACCACTTCTTTCTCGGGAACCTTGATGCGCTCGGCCAAAAGTTTGGTGTCGGGTGTGTATCCCTCTTTCAAGAGGTTGTTTTGTTCTTTCCGGAGCCGATAGAAGAGCTTACGCTGCGCTTGGGTGGTGCCAATCTTGACCAGGCTGAAATTCTCCAGGATGAACTTCAAGATGAAAGCTCGAATCCAGTACTGGGCATAACTGGGCAAGCGCACCCCGCGATAGGGATCGAACTTCTTGACCGCCTTCATCAAGCCAATGTTACCTTCTTGAATAAGGTCGAGCAGGTTCTGGTAGTAGTTTCTATGCTCCAGCGCAATCTTGACCACCAGGCGTAAATTGGCCGTCACCAGGCGAAAGGCCAACTCTTGGTCCTGGGTCTCGACGAATTCAACCGCCAGATCATGCTCTTCCTCACGGGTGAGTAAATCAAACTTGCCAATTTCTTGGAAATATTTTTGCAGAGTGTCGACCGGCACCAAATTGGCGCTGGTCTTTTTGGCCTTCGGGGCCACCGGTTTTTTCGCGGGTTTTTTCGCGGTCTTTTTCTTTACTTTGGCTGTCATCTCGCGCCCATCTTACATTGTTTTCCTTTTGGATCAACCAAGAAGCTCGTCCCTTTGACATAGCGGGCCAACAATTCTATGCTGTTTGCAAGCCAATCGTCGTCTCGCGCAGGGGAAAATTTATGACCACTATCGCCCGTTTGCGAAGTCCCGCGCTCCTTTTTCTGGTCGGGAGCCTTGCCCTTTACGGTTGCGAGCAGAAGAACTGTAAGCACCCTTGCCTGGAATCGGACCCCTGCCCAGACTTAACCGGCTCCTATCCGGTCACGATCGAACAAAGCTTTAACGATTGTTATGGCAGTCTTCTTAGCTACCAAGAAGCCACTTTCCGTATCAGCCGCCAGACCCCGGAAAAGAAGAAAACCACCCTGGCGGTTTCCCTCAACGTGTTTAACGCTTTTCTGGATGGGCAAGGCGAGCTCTGCAATACGCTCGAGACCGAGACCCCCCAGAGGTATAGTTTCTCCGCCGGCTCGGCTGAATCCATGGGGGAGGTCACCGAAACAACCGACATCGGCGGGCTGCTCATTTTGACCGACCAAGGGCTACGCCTTTGCGCTTCCATCAATATTTCCCTCACCGATCAAGATGGAAATGCCTGCGTGGAACAGGCCATTTTCTACACCCACTTGGAAGATTGCCAATAAAGTTTGTGATCGATGCGGGCTAGGGACGGTACATGATGCCTTCGCGCGCCGCGCTGGTGTTCTTGAAGACCTTGCGTGCGCTCTGCTCGATGCGGGCCAGGGCCCGATCATCACGACTGGGCTCGTGGTGGAAAAGCAGCAGCTTCTTGACCCCGGCCGCCTCGGCCACTTTGATGCCCTCACGCCAGGTGGAATGGCCAAAGCCCTTGCGTCCGGCCTTGATCTCGGCATCGGTATAAGCGGCGTCGTAAATGAGAACGTCGGCACCTTCGGCATGCTTAACCAAGCGCATGTCCAGTTTGGCGCCATGTTCGGTATCGGTAGCATAGACCAGCGATTTGCCCTGGTAATCGATGCGGTAAGACAGACAGCGCCCGGGATGATTGACCGACTCGGCCCGGACCGACACCGGCCCGATGCGCAATACGGTGCCCGGGCTCACATCCCGAAATTCTTTCTTGGCGTTCATGATGTCTATAGGAATGGGAAAATAGGGCATGGCCATCTGGCCGGAGAGAATGTCTTTGACATTGCGCGAGCCCCGGGATTCCCCGTAAATCACCAGGCGGTTGCGTTCGTGATAACCCGGTGCAAAAAAGGGAAAACCGTGGATATGATCCCAGTGGTAGTGCGAGAAAAACAGGGTAGCTTCGAGTTGGCTGAACTCTTTGTTCAATTTGTCGCCCAGAGAACGAATCCCCGAGCCCGCGTCAAAGATAAGCACTTGGCCGCCCACCCGCACTTCCATACAGGGCGTATTGCCCCCGTACTTGTTGGTGGTAGGTCTAGGCGCCGGCAAGGAGCCGCGCGTTCCCCAGAACTTGAACCAAAACGGTGCTTGTGTAGACTCTCCCACTCGCTCTTCCTAAGCCCTCGCATTGTTTCCTATTTAAATTTAAGTACCGTATTTGGTTTTACATTGCAAGTATTTGACACTTTGTTCTACAATCCCGGTCCGCAGTTGCAAACAGGGTGTTGAAAACATCCAGGAGGTAGTCATGGGCAAAGGTGATCGTAGAACGGCCAAAGGAAAACGTTTCCACAAATCGCACGGCAACTCTCGGCCAAAGTCGAAAAAGAAGAATCAGCCGCCCAAGGAGTCCTGAGCCGCGCGGCCTAGAAACCCGCTCGGACCTTCAACGAATTGGCCGGGACCTTGCCGGTAACTTGATCAACGGGCCCGTTTGACCTACGATTTGGGTACATTGCCCAATGGCACGGGAGGTTTGCGCGTTTTATGCTTATGGAATCCACATTGGTGCTAGCATCGGCTTCACCCCGTCGCCGCCAATTGCTGTCATTGGCCGGGGTTTCGTTCCATGTCGTACCCAGTGATGTCGACGAGATTCCCGCCGCCGGCGAAACTCCCGAGCAATTTACCGAACGGGCCGCGCACATCAAGGCGCAGGCGGTGGCCGATTGTCTCGAAGACGGCATCTGGATTCTGGGCGCGGACACCACGGTCGCGGTCGACGAGCACATTTTGGGCAAACCCAAGGACCATCAAGATGCCGCGCGTATGCTCAATCTTTTGTCCGGGCGCGATCATCGGGTGCTGACCGCGGTTGAATTGCGCCAAGCCGGCACCGAGCGGGTTTTTAACTTGCTCGCCCGCACCAAGGTCAGCTTTCGGCAACTGGATGCCAAAATCATAGCCGCTTATCTGGACACGGGCGAAGCCGACGACAAGGCCGGCGCCTATGGCATCCAGGGCCGCGGCGCTATGCTGGTTCGTTCGATTGCCGGCTCCTATACCAATGTGGTGGGACTGCCCTTGGTCGAATGTACGGAAATGTTGCAAAAGGTTGGCCTGTGGTCGCCCAACGCTGGCGAAAAACAGGCCCCTGCCTATCAGGAGGTGTTGTTATGAAAATCACGCCCATAGACATCCGACAGCAGCAATTCGGCCGGTGCTTTCGCGGCTTGGATTCCCGGGAAGTCGACTCCTTTCTTAATCTGGTCAGCGACGAGTTGGAGTCAGCCACCCGCGAGAACAACCAACTCAAGGAAGAATCCTCCCGCCTCGGTCGGTTGGCCGATGAGTACCGTGATCGGGAACGAACCTTGAAAGAGACCATGATCACCGCGCAGAAGATCACCGAGGACATCAAGGAAAGTGCGCGCAAAGAGGCCGAAATCATTCTTTCCCAGGCCGAACTGCAGGCCGAGAAGATCATCCTGGCCGCCAATGATCGTTTGGTCTGCATCATCGAGGACATCAACGAGATCAAGCGACAGCGAGATCAGTTGCACGGAAATCTCCAAGGCTTGGTCCAGGCCCACCGCAAACAACTACACGAGTCAGACGAAGATAAAATGGAGTCGCTGTTTGTCAGCGTGGAAGAGCTGAGACAGCGCCGCACCCGGCTTCATGCCGCCATCAAGGAAGCCCTAGAAGCCCAGGCCAGCCTGCTGGACATGGATCGCGATCAAGAAGTTGATGAGTTGCGCGAAGAAGTCGAACGCTTGCAGCGGCTACGCACCAACTACATCGCGCGCACCCAGGGCGTCATCGACACCCACGCCAAGCTCTTGCAAGTGCGCGAAGAGGCCGAACACCTCACCCCGCACAAAATCGAAGACACCAAATTGCAGGTCTTGAAACAACCGGAGCCCAAACAAGATTCCGACCTGCCTACTCCCAACGAAGAACCCGAAGCCATGACCAGCCGGCAGGGATTGGACGCCAGTTGAGCGATTTGTGCGCCCGCTTGAGCCGGGCCGCTGGCGAAGAATCTCAATGAAGCAGCTATTCTGGTCTCTGCTTTTTTGGCTAAGCATCGCCCCCACCGCCCAGGCCCGTCACCCGGATCTGGACACCGAACTCAAACGGGGCATTTTTACTTTTGCCTATCAGGCGCGCTACCAGCCCCTGGCCCAAGATTTGGCTTCGGTCGCCGAAGCCGCCCTCGCCAAAATGACCGCCGATCTGGGCGGCCGCCCGCCCCCGCACATCGATGTGCTGCTGGCTCGGAATAACGCCCAGATGCGCGCATTGGCTCCCCGCGGCGCTCGGGTTCCCATTTGGGCCGCCGGCATGGCCTTTTTGCGCTCGGATCTCATCCTGCTCAAACTCGAAGGACCCGGCTCCGACGCCGCCCGCATCGAACAAGTCCTGGTTCACGAACAGGCCCACCTGGCCCTGGCCCATGCGGTAAAGTTTCGCGAGGTTCCCCGCTGGTTTTCCGAAGGCTTCGCCATGTTCCAGGCCGGCGAATCCACCTTCTCCCGCATCAAAACCCTGGCCGGCGGCGTTTTGGCCGACCGCCTTTTTTCCCTAGACGCCCTCACCGAAAGATTCCCCGACCAAGTCTCCGAAGTAAACCTGGCCTACGCCCAAAGCATCGACTTCATCAGCTACCTGCTCAGCGAACACGGCCCCCACCCCTTCCACCGTCTCATCCAACTGCTCGCCGACCAATGGTCCTTCCTGGCCGCCCTGGAAGAAGCCTACGACCGTCCCCTCAAAGACATCGAAGACCAATGGCAACAAGACCTACGCCTACGCTTCACCTGGATCCCCCTCATCACCGGCACCGCCACCCTCTGGTTCCTAGTCAGCATCATTTTTCTGATGGCCTACCTACGCAAACGCCGCCTCCGCCAAGAAGGCCTACTCCGCCTCGACCAAGAAGAAGCCGGCGAATATCCTCCCCCGCCGCCTGGCGGCTGGGTACACTGAGAAATTCGGAATTCTATTTCAGACGGATGGATTCGATGATGACGGGTTCGATGGGGCAGTTTTGGCGGAAGGGGCCTTTGGCTCCGGTGGGGACTTTGGCGATGGCATCGACTACGTCCATGCCCTTGGTAACCTTGCCGAAAACGGCGTAGCCGTAACTGCCAGGACCGTTATTTAGGTCCCCGTTGTCTTTGTGGTTGATGAAGAACTGGTTGGTGGCGGAGTCGACCACCGAGGTGCGGGCCATGGCCAGGGTGCCACGGTCGTTTTTCAGGCCGTTTTTGGCTTCGTTCTTGATGGGGGCGCGGGTCTTTGTTTTGGTGATATTTTTGTCGAAGCCGCCGCCTTGGATCATGAAGTTGGGCATGACTCGGTGGAAGTTGGTGCCGTCGTAGGCTTTGTCTTTGGCGTATTGCAGGAAGTTCTTGACCGAGATGGGGGCCTTGTCTTGATAGAGGACGACTTCGATGGCGCCTTTGTTGGTCTTGATGATGACGCTGGGGTTGGCGGATTTCTTGGCCGGCTGGCCGGCGTGGGCCAGGGCAGATATCGACAACAGGCATAGACCGGCAAGTGAGAGCATGATCTTGTTGATTCTCATCACGGGCTCCTGGGCTATTCGACGACGGTGATGGATTCGATGACTACGTCGTTGAGGGGGCAGTCTTGGGAGTGAGCGCCCTTGGCTCCGGTGGCCTCGGCGGCGATGACGTTGACGACGTCCATGCCACTTTCGATCTTGCCGAAGACGGCATAACCAAAATCTCGGCCGCCGTGATCGAGGAAGCTGTTGTTTTGCAGATTGATGAAGAACTGGCTGGTGGCCGAATCTACCACCGAGGTGCGCGCCATGGCCAGAGTGCCGGGCTCGTTTTTGAGGCCGTTGTCGGCTTCGTTCTTGATGGAATCGCGGGTGTCTTTCTGGCTGCCGTCGGCAATATAGCCGCCGCCCTGGATCATGAAATTGGGAATGACGCGGTGGAAGACGGTGCCGTTATAGTGGCCATCCTTGGCGTACTGGACAAAGTTTTCTACCGAGATGGGAGCCTTGTCGCCGTCGAGCAGGATTCCCATTTCACCTTTGTTGGTCTTAATCAGTGCTTTGACTTGCGGCATGTCTCTCTCCTGTCTGGATGTTTTTTTCTAGTCTATTTCTTAAGCAGATCGGCAAAGGTGCCAAAACCGGCCGAGGTATTGTCATCGTCTTTTTGCAGGTAGCCGTCAAACAGAGCCCGTTCCTGGTCGGACAAGACCGCCTGTCGGCTTAGGCGAATGCGGCGGCCATTGTCGGTCACTTCCAGCACCTTGACTTTGATGGTGGTACCGGCCGAGAAATCGCGTCGGTGATCGGCGCCTTTATCGGTACCCATCTCCGAGTTGGGAATCAGGCCCTTGCGACCCGGGCCCAAGAAGACGAACACGCCAAAGGGCGCTACCTTGTCCACCTTGCCTTCGACGATGGCGCCTTCGACCGGTATTGCGCCGAACTCGCCGTCGGCCGGCACCCGGGCCAGACCGATGCGTCGTTGCTCAGGATCGACATTGAGCACCTCCACCGTCAGTTCCTGTTCGAGCTGCAGCAGATTACGCGGGTGTGATACTCGCTCGGTGGCGTTGAGGTTGGAGATGTGGACCAAGCCGTCGACCCCAGGAGCCAATTGCACGAAAGCACCGAAAGGTTCTAGGCGCACCACTTTTCCCTGGCAGCGGCTGCCGGCCGGGAAGTTGAGCATCACTTCTTCCCAGGGATCGGTCTCTAGACTCTTGAGACTCAGCCCGATGCGATCGCCGCCTTTCTCGATGGAAACCACCTGTACGTGGATTTTCTCGCCTTCCTTGAGAAATTCTTTGGGATCTTCCACCCGGTCGTAAGACAACTCGGATACGTGCAAGAGCCCATCGAGGCCACCCAGATCGACAAAGGCGCCAAATTCACGAATGGAACGCACGGTGCCTTCGACAATGTCACCCTCGGCCAGGGTCTGGCGCAACTCGGCCGCCTGCACTCGGGCCTCGGCCTCTAGCAGCGTGCGTCGGGAGAGCACCAGATCGGGTCGCCGGCCACTGTCGTCGTACTTGGTGATGACGAAGTTGTACTTCTGTTCCAGGTGCACATCCGGATCGTCGCAAAAATGAAGCTCGATCTGACTGATGGGGCAAAAAGCGCGTAGGCCGGCCACTTCAACATCAAAGCCACCCTTGTTGCGCCCAACTACTCGCCCTTGCACCGGGATTTTGCTCTGGGCCGCTTCGGCCAAAAGCTCCCGATCACGGATACCCTTGGCCAGGCGCCGACTCATCACGATGCCATCCGAACCGGTCGACAGCACGTAGGCTTCGACTTCTTCGCCCACCGCTGGCGGCGTCTCCGCCTCGCCCTCCCACTCGGACAAGGAGAGAATCCCTTCGCTCTTGCCCCCGAGATCGACCACCATAAAATCGCCGGTTATGGCCGTGACCGTACCCGTGGTCAGCTCTCCGCGCCGGGCCTCGCCGCCGTCGAATTTCTGATCCATGGCCGCCATGAACATGTCCCGCTCAGCCTGCTCCAGCGCCTCGGTATCCGGCTCCTCAGCTGGCTGAACTTCAGCATCCGCTTCCGCATCCGCCTGCTCTTCGGCCTCGGTCGCCTTTTCGGGTTGGGATTCCTCCGGCGGGCTCGTCTCAGCCACCGTGGTCTCCGCTTTGGTTTCCGTAGGCTCTTGGGGCTCTTCTGGAAGTTTCGCTTCGTCCATCCCTGATCCTCCCAACTAGGGTAAGGGCCGCAGTATTAGCACGCCGGTCGGATCCCTGCAAGCGCCAAGATCTCCGAACAGGCCCGCATTGATGCCAGAAACGTTTTGAGCACTCAGGGCTTGAAATTCTCGCCGGGCGCCTTATATTGGGCATTGGAGAGTGAGAATATGCGTTGGTCCTATCGTCTGGGCACTTTGTTCGGTTTTCCCATCCGGATGCACATGAGCTTGCTAATTTTCCTGGCCTTTGTGTTGTTTTCCGGTGGCGGCCTTTATGGCCTGATCCTCATGTTGGCCGTCTTTGGCTCGGTACTGCTACACGAGTTGGGCCACTCGGTGGTGGCCCGGAAGCTGGGCCTGGCCATCGTGGACATCTCCCTGTACCCTTTTGGCGGCATGGCGCGCATGGCCAGCGCGCCCAAAACCAGCAACGATGAAATCAAAGTGGCCGCGGCCGGCCCAGTCGTCAGTCTGTTGCTGGCCGGAGGATTCGCCCTGCTTGGCTGGTTGTCGGCATCGCCTTTGCTGGCCGAGCTTGCCCGCATCAACCTCATGCTGGGGGTGTTCAACTTGCTGCCGGCTCTGCCCATGGACGGCGGCCGCATCCTCAGGGCCTATCTGGCCAAACGCGTGGGCTTCTATCGGGCCACGGCGCAAAGCGCCCGGCTGGCTCGTTGGCTGGCCGGCGGCTTGGCGGTAGCAGGCTTGGTCTACAGTAGCTGGCTGCTGGTCCTGGCCATATTCCTGTTTGTGATGGCGCTGGCCGAAGAGGGTACCGCCCAGGCCCGCCGCTTCATGGGTGATCCCGGCTATCAGGATGGCCCGCAAGCAGGCCGGCCGGTATTTGATCCTTTCCGCCGCTTTTCCGAAAGCATGGGCTTTCGACCAGCTGGTTCCCGCTGGGAAGTGTTCGACCCGGAACAAAAACCCAAGGGTCCAAGCCAGGCCGATCCGGGTCAACGGGTCTATCACGATCGTAACGGCAATCGGGTCGTAATCGAGTGGCGAGACTAATCTACTGATTTCGGCGGCGCCTTGGCGCCCAAACAAAAAACATTAACATAAAGACAAATCCGGCCCCGCCGCTGCCGCCGACATGAGCACAGGAGCTTGTGCGGCTAGGCATTGCCTCCGCTTCGCCTTGCCCTTCATCGGAATCCGCCCCTACTTCATCCCCGCCCAGTTCGTCATCCGGCTGGGTTCCCGCATCCGGCTCGGTGCCGGCATCGGACTCGATATCTTCGTCAACGAGGCTTTCCCCATCCGGCTCGGTACCACCGTCCGATTCTTGCCCAAGGGGCAGCAGCGCGATGGCCAGGTCCACGGGCCCCGCGCCGATCTGAACCGTGCGGCTAAGCTCTTGATAGCCCTCGGCACTGAAGACAATTTCCAGTTCGATGTTCGGTAACACCGCACGGCCGAATCGACCCTGGGCATCCGTGTGCAGCGAATCCTGGCCGGAGCTAAAGGGGCGATTGACAAATTGGTATTGGGCCGGCACCGCAATACCGCTATGGGCATCGGAGACCAGGCCGCGAACCGAGGGACCATCGAGAGTGAGTTCCAGCAGATATTGCCAGGCAACCCGTTGACGCTCGACGGTTACATCCCGCCAGACTTCATAATCGGGGCGCAGGGACTCTGCGTTGATCTCAATACCAAAGGCCAGCGCCCCGTAAGCCCCATACGCCGCGCTCTCGGATCCGCCCGGAGCCTGGTAAATGGTCTCGGCGATGTTGCCGGTGGCCCACTCGCCAGTGCGACCCTCGTCGTTTTCCAGGCGCTGGTTGAGCTCCTGCCCAACCAGGGCAAAAAGTTCTTCCTCCTCTGTTCGTCCGCAGCCGCCCGACCAGAGAATGTATTCACCATAGCTATGGTAACTAAGATAATACATGGGCCGAATGCGGGCCATCAGCGCTTGCATGGCCCGGGTCTCCGGCTCCGAGGCCGGACCGGTACCGTGATAGGCATCACTGCCGCAGCTCGAACTCGATCCCCAACATTTTTGATAACCATGTGCGTAGTTGCGATTGATATCCACCCCGCAATCCGGGTTGCGATTTTTACGCCACCAGGGATTGCCCGCCGCCACGTAGTTGGCACCGTCCGGATTAACCACCGGAACCACCCAGATCTCCATCGAATCGACAAAACGGGTCAACTCCGGATCTTGACCATAACCGGCAGTGAGCTGCTCGATCATGTCTATTGCCACCTCGGGAGTCATCACCTCGCGGGCATGGGTCTGACAATCCATCAAAAAAGTAGGCTCGGGCTCTTCGGTCGCGACATTATCGGAAATTTTCATGGCCCAAAGCGAAGCGCCCTCGAAGAGAGACTCCTCCAGCAACACTTTCTTAGCGATTTGCGGATATCGCGCTTGTATTTGGTCCATAAAAAGGACGATCTGCTCCGGTTCGCGATAGTCGCCGGCTTCGGCCCACAAGGAAAGTGCGCGGAGAGGCTCGCGCCGAAGGATCAGCTCGGCACTGGTTTGCGCCAAAGCTGCCAATTCGGCCGGCTTGGCCCAGACGTCGACAAAACCCCGCCGCTGGTGGGAACCGGTCACATCCAGTGCTTGCTGTTGGCATTGTGCGCGCAGAGGACCAACCGAATCAGTATGCAAGCGGATCCAGGCGCGCTCTTGGTCTGCCCCAGAAAGCCGGCCCCCGCCCTCGCTTAGCCGACCCTGATCCTGCGGACCACAGGTAGAAACGATCAGAAAAACTACCCCAAAGAAAATCGGCCAAAAATAGCTCTTTGTCACCATGGAACTCCCTACTCACCAGCTTCCCCACATAGAAGTAGTGCCAGCAATGAGCGAAAAGAGGCCAGGTTTGCGATTATGCCTCCTGTTTCCAGTATATATTCAGTAGGTTGGCCATTGAGAGGGGACTTAAAGGCAATTGAACTACTTCGCATTGCGTAATAAAAATTTTTTATTTGTATTATGCGTGAATATCAATAATATTGTCGCGAATTCGGGTAGGGGAGTCAGGAGATTATGTAATGGGAGCAGAGATGAAAAACAAAGGATGGACAGTTACTTTCAGTGGTATGGGAATCAATCTAGCGCTGGGTGTTTTGTATGCCTGGAGCGTCATGAAGGCGGCCATCGAGGTCCAGATCGATTCCGGCAGTTGGACTTGGGACAAGGCCTCTTTGAATGATCCTTATGCGGTGGCCCTGCTGGTCTTTGCCTTCGTCATGATCCCGGCCGGGCGCATGCTTGATCGCTTCGGCCCCCGGCTGACTGCCAGCTTGGGCGGCATTCTGGTCGGTTGCGGCTTCTTGGTGGTGTCAACCTCCAACGAATTGTGGGCCTGGATTCTGGGCTTCGGCGTGTTGTCCGGCGCCGGCATCGGCTTGGCCTACGCCTCGGCCACCCCGGCGGCGGTTAAGTGGTTCCCAGCCAAGCGCACCGGCTTGATTGCCGGCTTGGTGGTATCGGGCTTCGGCCTGGCCTCGGCCTATATCGCCCCCCTGGCGACCTTCATGCAGAACACGATGGGCATCGGCCCCTCGATGATGTGGTTGGGCATTGCCTTTCTGATTGCGGTGGTACTGCTATCGCAACTGCTGCAAAACCCGCCGCCTGATTACAACCCAGAAGGCACGGTGACCGCGGACGGAAGCGCGCCGGCGGCAGTGGTGATCAATTACAGCTGGAAAGAGATGATGTCGACCTCTACTTTCTGGATGTTGTGGTTCGTCTACTTCATCGGCGCCGGCGCCGGCTTGATGGTCATTGGCGCCGCCAATAAGATGGCCAAGGCTGCCTTCTCCGAGACCGCCTGGATTGCCTTGACCCTGCTGGCCATCGGCAACGCCGCCGGTCGGGTGGTCTCCGGCGTCATGTCGGACAAGATTGGTCGCCAGACCACCTTGGTTATCATGCTGCTCTTCCAGGCCCTGCTCATCGGGTCGATGATCTTCGTGCCCCTCGACAACGCGGCCATCATTTTGGTGATTGCCACTTTTATCGGCTTCAACTACGGCTCGAACTTGACCCTCTTCCCCTCGACCACCAAGGACTTCTTTGGCATGAAGAACTTCGGTCTCAACTACGGCATCCTCTTTACCGCCTGGGGCGTGGGTGGCTTCTTCTTGTCGCGCCTGAGCCAGATGCTGGCCACCAGTACCGGCTCACTCAACACCAGCTTCACCGTGGCCGCCGCCCTCTTGGTGGTAGGCGCCGTCTTGACCACCTTGATCAAACCACCGAAAAAGAATTAGGGCATCAAGTCCTTCACCAAGCTCTCCGAACCTAGCGGCTTACCGGTGGCCTGCTTGATGAGTTGATCCCAAGGCAGGCTGCGGCCGGGGCGGAAGATCTTTTCTTGCAGAAATTGGCCAAAACTTTGGGTCCATAGTGGCGCATCGGCATCCTTTTGGGCCGCCGCCGCGCCCAGCACTTGGCTGGCCATCATCTCGCCCAGCAAGTAGTTGTGATAGTAGGCGGGATAGGCAGTAATATGGATTTTCGAGGCCCAATCGGGGGCATCACGGCCCGGAGGCGCTTTCATGAGTTGATAGCGTTCTTTGAGTTGCCACCACAGTTGGTTCAAATCGCTGTCCGGTTGCGCATAGAGCGCGCGCTCGAACTCGGTCACCACCAGGATCCAGCGCGCGGTCACCAGCAACTCCAGGCGACGCTGACGGTCGATATCGGCTACGGTAGCGGGTTGACTAGAGTCAATATCGGTCTCTTGGCTTAACCAGTCCAGGCGCCGGGTGAGGCGACCGAACATCATGGCGATGGCCTCGGTGGTGGTAGCATGTGAGGCCACCCGCAACAGCCAAGGAAGTTTGGGGTCGATATACTTTTCGTAGACGGCATGGCCCATCTCGTGCAGCAGAGTCGCGGTCCAGCGTTCTCCCGGCTGCAGGTTGGCCAGGATGCGGATGTCGCCCTGCCGATCGATAGCGGCACAAAAAGCATAAGGCATCTTATTGGGGCGCGGGTACAAATCAGAACGCTCGATAATGTCGCCCACATCGATACCCAGGCGGGCAAAAGTCGAGCGTACCAGCTTCACCTGATCCTGCTCCTGGAATAGAGCATCCAAATCGGCCGTGCCGATCGCGGGGGCATGCTGGAAGAAGGGATCTTCATAATGCCAGGGCATGAGTTCTTCGGCCCCGATCCGGTAGCGACGGCTCAGCTTCTGTTTGACTCCCTTCATCAGCTTGGCAAAGATCGGGTCGGTTCGCTCTGCAAAAGTCTCGAAGAGCCGACCAATCTGATCTGGATCCTGCTCGGCCAGACGCAGGCGCATTTGATAGAAATCGGCATAGCCTAGCTCCCGGGCCACACGGTTGCGCAGTTTGACCAACTCTAAGATCCGGTCACGGACCAACGCGCCTTTTTTCTTATAGCTCAACCAGGCCTGCCGGCGCTGGTCGGAGTTATCGGAAGACAGAAGAATGTCGTAGAGCTTACTTTCGCTGACTTCCTTGCCCTCTAGCCGGGGTTTGAAGTTGTTAAACTTTCTCTGAACCTTGGTCGAAAGGGTGACCATCGAGGTCAGCAATTCTGGATCTACCTGGTTCTCCCGGAAGGCCAACCAGAGAATTTCGAGCTGCCGGCGCAGCAAGGGATCATGGATGCGCCCACCCGCGCGGGTTTTCTCCAAGTAGGCATAGGCTACTGGATCCGCGTGCAGCTTGCGAATGGCTATCTCCAACTGAGAATTTTTCTGGTAGGCCTCTTTCTTGCCGGTGCTGGCGGCTTGCCACTGGGCCAGATTGTTCTCCCGCCCCAGAGGTTCCAAGCGGGCTACGTGGGCAGTTATAAATTTTTGTAGTTCCAGTTCGGCATCGGCCGCCGGCCCTGCTGTCACCGGATCCGGCTTGGCCGCCTGGCGACAACAACAGCCCGCCCCCACGATGATGACTCCCCCGACAATGATCGATAGCAAAGCTCGCATGTACACCTCCTGGGAATAAATAGCAGTGTACTGCCCTCGGAAACACAGGGTCAACAAACTTCCATTTTGGAAGATCGAGGCCTAATTTTGGCAATCCGACCAGAGGGCCCAATCGGGAGCAACTTGTTTTCATCTTTTATTTCTTGCGCTTACCCGCGGAAGAATTCTTGGCATGCGCTTTGCTTATCTATCAAGGCAGGAAGCAAGATAACAGGAGGAACAAAATGAAAAAATCCATGATGATGACTCTCTCGTGCCTTGCCTGTTTGTCCTTCTCGGGCTGTTATGTGGTTGGTAACGATCCGCCCGGTTGCCTGGGAGGCAGTTGCGCGGTCGATCCGGGAGAAATATGGTTTTATTGGAGTTTCGAGGATGCTTTTGGCTCGGTCACTGATATCTGCACCGAAGCAGAAGTTTCGCGGGTGGGTATCTATATTTATGACGACCAGGGCTATCTGGAATTCGACGCCGAGCGGCCCTGCGGAGATTTCGGCGCCATTATCGACAACTTCTATCCCGGTAACTACGAGATCCAATTAATTGGACTTTGCCGAGCCGGCTGGATCACACACGAAAGTTGGTACCAGATCGATATCGATCCCGGCATCAACGATTTCGGCACGCTCGTGCTTGATTACCAGGGTCCCTGCTCTTAGCTACTTTAGTCTTTGTGCTTGCGCTGGCGATCGGTGCCGGCCCAGATGGGACGCCCGGCGGCGGGCAGGATGCGCTTGCGGATACGAACATCGCCTGGAACCACCTCGACCATTTCATCATCTCGGATCCAATCCAGGCTTTGCTCCAGCGACATCTTCCGCGGCGGGGCACACACGGTGGCCTCATCCTTGCCGGCCGCGCGGGTATTGGTAAGTTTCTTAGGCCGCACGGCGTTGAGGTTGAGATCATTTTCGCGGGTGTGCTCGCCAATCACCATGCCC
>JAUVBB010000201.1 GCA_030591445.1 Deltaproteobacteria bacterium
CTATCTGCAAGGAGGCAACATGGCCGGGGCACTCATCGGCAAAGCCCGCTAACACCAAGCCGTAAGGGTCAACCAGCCGGCTGCTGAGAATCAAGTAGGATAGCTCTTTGGGCGGCGGTTTGCTTGCGGCCGATACATGCCAAGGCACGCAGGTCTCGCCCGGGTAGGCAACCGAGACTGCGGGCGCAGCCTGGGGACTGGCGTCCGGGATTGGTCCTAGCGCGGTCTTGCCGCCATCCTCCTGGGTTGGCAGCTGTTTTCCCAGTTGGTGGGACCAGAGGGCCAGTGCCACCAAAAAGAGAATGGCCGCCGAAACCATCATCCAAGCCGAGCGATGCATCTTGCCCTGGTTCGACAGCCGCGCCTTGCAACGGGTACAGATCAGACCTATCGAACCTAGCTGGCCACATACCGGACATTTTCGCTTCAGATCTTGGGGCATGTCACTCCTGGGAGAAGACGATGGTGTTGTCCGGCCCGATATCGGCACGGATGCTATCCCCCTCAGTGAAATCTCCGGCCAGCAGTTTGCCGGCCAGTGGGTCTTGCACTAGCTTTTGAATGGTACGCTTGAGTGGACGGGCCCCGTATTGCGGATCGTAGCCCAACTCGGCGATGAGCTCCTTGGCCCGGTCGGTAAGCTGCAACTTGATCTTTCGCTCGGCCAGCAGAGCACTGAGTCGGCGCAGTTGTATGTCGACAATGAGGGCGAGATGTTTTTTCTCCAGGCTGTCGAAAATCAGTACTTCGTCTACCCGGTTGAGAAACTCGGGCCGAAAATGCTGCCGCAGTGCCTCCATTAGCGTCTGTCGATTTTGATTCTGCTCTCGACCAACGTTGCCGGCCAGGATCTCCGAGCCGATATTGGAGGTCATGATCACCACGGCGTTTTTGAAATCTACCGTACGGCCGTGACCGTCGGTCAAGCGCCCGTCTTCCAGAATCTGCAACAGGATATTGAATACGTCGTGGTGTGCCTTTTCGATCTCATCGAAGAGCACCACCGTGTAAGGGTGTCGGCGCACCGCTTCAGTGAGGGCGCCGCCCTCGTCGTAGCCTACATATCCTGGCGGCGCGCCAATCAGGCGGCTGATCGCATGCTTCTCCATGTACTCGCTCATATCAATGCGAACCATGGCGCTTTCGTCGTTGAATAGAAACTCAGCCAAGGCCCGAGCCAGCTCCGTTTTGCCCACGCCGGTGGGCCCGAGAAAGATGAAGCTGCCAATGGGCCGGTTGGGATCGGACAGACCGCTGCGCGCTCGGCGAACGGCATTGGCGATGGCCTCGATGGGCGGATCCTGGCCCACCACCCGCCTTCGCAAGCGTTCTTCCATCTTCAGCAGTTTGTCCTTTTCGCCTTCCAGGAGTTTGTCCACCGGAATGCCGGTCCACATGGCCACCACCGCGGCGATGTCGTCGGGTTCGACCTCTTCCTTGAGCATTTTTTTGCTGGCTTGTACTTCGGTGAGCCGATCTTGTTGCTGGCTAAGCTCTTTTTCCAACTCTACCATCACCCCGAACTTGATCTGCGAAGCCCGACCCAGATCGCCGGCTCGAATGGCTTCTTCTTCGTCGGTGCGCGCTTGCTCGATGGCCGACTTGAGATCGCGAATGCCTTGGATGGCCTCCATTTCGATCTGCCAATGGGCCTTCTTCTCTGTGACCTCTTCGGTCAAATTGGCCAGTTCCTGCTCCAGTTTGTGGAGTCGCTCCTTGGAGGTCTTGTCTTTTTCCCGCTTGAGCGCCTGGCGTTCGATCTCCAGCTGGGTGATGCGCCGGCTAATCTCATCGATCTCGATGGGCATGGAATCGATCTCGATGCGCAGGCGGCTAGCGGCTTCGTCGATCAGGTCGATGGCTTTGTCGGGCAGGAATCGATCAGAGATGTAACGGGATGACAGTTTGGCTGCGGCGATCAGAGCCGCATCCTGAATTCGCACCCCGTGGTGGATTTCGTACTTCTCGGCCAGGCCTCTTAGGATACTGATGGTCTCCTCACAGGAAGGTTCGTTGACCAGCACTGGCTGGAAGCGGCGCTCAAGGGCGGCGTCTTTTTCCACGTGTTTGCGGTACTCGTCCAAGGTGGTGGCGCCCACGCAGTGCAATTCTCCCCGGGCCAAGGCCGGTTTGAGCATGTTGGAGGCGTCCATGGAGCCCTCGGCGGCGCCGGCGCCTACCAAGGTATGCATTTCGTCAATGAACAAAATGACTTGGCCTTCGGCGGCGGTCACTTCTTTCAATACCGCCTTGAGCCGATCTTCGAATTCACCGCGGAATTTGGCCCCGGCCACCAAGGCGCCCAGATCCAGGGCTATCAGCTGCTTGTTGACCAGGGGTTTGGGTACGTCCCTATCAACAATGCGCCGGGCCAGGCCTTCGACCACGGCGGTTTTTCCGGTGCCCGGTTCTCCGATCAGCACTGGGTTGTTCTTGGTGCGCCGGGACAGGACTTGCATAACCCGCCGGATTTCATCATCGCGGCCGATGACTGGATCGAGTTTGCCTTTGCGGGCGGCCTCGGTCAGATCGCGGCCATAGCGGCTCAGGGCCTGGTAACGGTTTTCTGGATTGTCGTCGGTCACCCGCTGGTTGCCGCGGATTTCTTGCAGGGCGCGATACAGACTGTCTAAGCTCACGCCCATCTCGGCCAGGGCTCGGCCGGCTTCGCCTTTTTTATCATTGGCGATGCCCAGCAAAAGGTGCTCGGTCGATACGTAATCGTCCTTTATTCGATCGGCTTCTTTCTCGGCCCCTTGCAGCACCGCTTGCAGCCGGCGACCGGGATAGGGCTCGCCCCCGCTGACCTGGGGTTGCTTCTGCAGAAACTGGCTGACCGATCCGGCCAGGGACTGGGGATTAACTCCCAGTTTTTGCAGAATCGGAACCACGATTCCTGCCTCTTGCTCGATCAGTGCTTGCAGGAGATGTTCCGGGGTCAGTTCCTGGTGACCCATGGCCTGCGCCATGCGCTGGGTCTGGCTGATTGCTTCTTGCGACTTTACCGTGAACTTGTCCATCCGCATCCTGGCAACTCCTCCTCATCGCTTAATGTGGGCACATTTGCGGCGATGTCAAGAGATTGAAACTTCAGGACTTGTCCCTCTTGGTGGGCTTCTTCAAGGATGGGCCCGGGGCACAATTTTCTTTTGCCGGCGTTTTCCCTGGCGAAGCAAGGTCAGTCTTGCCTGCTTGCCAATGGTGGCTTGCTTCTGCAGGTTGATCAAGTACTGGGGACCGAGGACCGGACGATTCATGAAGGAGACGATCACATCACCGGGGCGGATGCCTACTTTGGCGGCGGGTCCGTGGGCCGCAACCTTGTTGACCAGGGCGCCTTCTGTGCTCTTTAGTTGAAAGGACAAGGCCAGCGGCCAGTTGAGTGCCTGGACCGACAGGCCCAGCCAGGCTTGGCTGGAATTTTCTCCGCGGCTCAGCCGATGGAGAACCTTGCCGGCTTCGTCGATGGGGACGGCCAGGCCCATACCACCGCCACTTTTGTGGGAGACCAAGTTGATTCCGACCACCCGGCCTTGGGTGTCGAGTAAGGGACCGCCATTGCTGCCCGCGCTAATAGGGGCGTCTACCAGAATCAGGCCATGGGAAGATTTTAGTTCTGCTGCCGAACGCAGGGCGCTGACTATGCCCGCGGTGATGGTATGCGATAGCCCGTAAGGATTGCCGAAGGAGGCCACCCACTGACCCACGATCAGGGAACCCGATTCTGCCCAGGGCAAGGCCTTGGGTGCCAGCTTGGGGTCCAGCGCCAGCACGGCCAGGTCTGCCAGCGGATCGGCACCCACCAGCGAAGCTTCGAGTCGCTGGCCATTGGCCAGGATGACCTCGATCTGTTCAGCGTCTTGGACCACGCTGGCACAGGTGGCTACCAGGCCCTGATGGCCAAAGACGAATCCAGAGCCCACCGAGCGCACCAAAGCGCGCAAGATCTCTTTTTGGCGACGCGGTAGGAGTGGATCGGCAATGGGCAAAGTGTGGGTGGCGGAGATATTGACTACCGAGGGACTGGCTTGTTGGAACAGGGTGGTGAAAGAGGGCAGGGGTGGTGGCTCGAGTTCGGCGATTTTTGTATGGGCTAAGGCCGGCGGAGATTTGTCCGCGATAGGAGCCGATACCTTGTCTGCGCAGCCGGGTAAGCCCAGGGTGCAAACCAATAACGCCCGGCGCCACAATCTATGCGGTGCCCCGCTTCGTCTGCGACCCCATGCCAAGGCAATTCCTTTAGCAGCTGGTTTCCTGGGCGGCCTTTACGTAACGCATTCGCAAGTCGTAGAGAATGTTAACCAGCAGTTTTCCCTCTGCCTCGGACAAGTTGCCCTGGGTCTTCTGCTCGATCATTTCCAGGATATCGATGGTCTGTCGAGCCAGCGCCAGGTTGACGCAGGCCTCTTCCTGGTTCTCGCCTTGTATCGAAAGGCTTTCCCCCAGATGCTGCAGAGCTGCCGTGGACAAGGACATGACGAAGGTCGTAAAGGAGACGCAGGGGGCATCGCCCTTTTTCTCTTTACACTCGGTCACTCTAATGGGTCCTCTTCCAGGATTTGGGTCGGGATCTCCTTGCCCAACGGTGCCTGGATCGCTTCACAGACCTCTGCCTCGTCGGTAAGATCTCGAAGTTTCTTAATGTACTGTTTGTGCTCATCTCTTTTGACCAGTCCCTTGCGCAGGTTCCGGTTCACCACACGTTTGTCAAAACGATAATCATCGGCAGGCATGCGTCTGTACTTCCTCCTTCCGGACCAAAGAGTCCAGGGCCAACTAATAACCAAAGCCGGAGAGCTTGTCAAACCGAGCACTTTTTATAGACCGCCACACTCGTCGCCAAAGCAAGCCTAACAGGAACAAACCGCCAAAGATTAGCCCAGGCCTTGCTGGAACCGACCCATTTTGTATCGCGCAGCCGAAACCGCGAAGCCGACCAGGATAGGGCTCGATTTCTTGCTGGGATGCGAGCACGACTAATTCGACGGGAACTTGCCTGGGGCTATTGTCGGCCACTGCTTCCACCCGGAGGATCGCCGATTGTTGCCCGGCGATCTCTTGGCTCGGATCGGCCCATACTTCGATTCGAGCAGGGGTAGTCCCCTGCTTGGGCTCCATGCGCAGCCAGGAAGAGGAGTGACTCAATGTGAATTCGATGGGCAAATGGGACGAGCTTTCGAGTTGTATCTGGGCACGGGCGCTGGGCGCGCCGCCGGCCACGGCCTGCAAGGCCAAACTGTCTGGCCGGAGGTAGAGCAGTTGGTTTTTGGTGCCCAGGCGGGCCTGCCCACAGGCTCGGCAATGGTCGGCCGGCTGCCAATGGGCCGGCCAATGGGCGCGCGGGAAAGAGACGGCCCCGCGGATTTGATCGAAAAACTGTAGCGCCAGCCCGAACCGGTCGCCGGGAGAAAGCTGCCAGTGCTGGTCTTGTAAGGGCAGGGCCGCTTCGACGACCCAGCCTTTGTCGAAGATGCCGAAGGCATGCGGACTGTCGGTGATCTCCACCGCGCTGGCTGCTTCGAGACCCTGATCGCCGACGAACCAGGGGCTGAACCAGGCTTGCCCATCGGTTTGCCAGCGGTAGGCGCCATCGTGACCGGCCGTTTTCGGCCAGGCTTGATCGCCCTCACGGTCGACAATTAAGCGCAGGCCATCTTCGCTATCGGCATCAAAGTCAGCCGCCAACTCCAGGGCCAGGTACATGCGCTCGCCGTCATGCACCAGGCGGGCGATGGAGCTGCCCGGTTTTTGGGGATCCAGATCGAGCACCGAGGCATTTTGGTATTCGCCGGCTTCGACCTTCCCGTCGACTTCGGGGCTAAGCTCGGCAAAGGGCAGCAGGATCGAAGGTGCTTCAATTACATCTAGCAACAGGGTGAGTTTGTGCCGATCCTGGGGGCGTTGTTCGTTGACCACGGTTAGCTCGGCCCGGTAGCTGCCGGGTTCAAAATCGGCGGCGTGAATTTCTAGGCTAAGATCTTGGGGCGTGGTGCCGGCCGCCGGCTGGACTCTGAGCCAGTCCCGCGATGAACTTGCGCTCCAGGAAAGCGCGCCGATGCCGTGGTTGCGTATTCTCAGCGGCGCCACCGTGGGGGCGGGGTCGGCCTGGGCCATCTGAACGTGAAGTTCCTCACGATCGAGCCCGATGGCCGCGGTGGTGGCCCGGGCTTCGGTGTGTAAGGCCAGCTCGGGGTCGCCGAACAAAGTGATCTCGTAGATGACCCAGCGCATGAAAGGGTAGCCGTCCACATAGCCGGCCAGTTGCTCGCGCGAGTAGGCGTTGAGCTCGCCTAGTCGGTGTATCCCCTGCCGAAACAGACCGTCGAAGAAATAGCGGTTGAGGTAGTTGGAATAGTAGCCCACGCCATCGCGCGTGTTGAGCACGGCGGCAAAAGCTCCGTGTGGTCCCAGGGTGACGTGTTCCGCAAAGGAGTCTTGCCAGTAGATGCCATCGGTATGATAAATCTGGTTATCGAAGGCCCCTGAATGGCAACCTTGGCCCAGTTCCAGGAAGTATTCGGAGTTATGCATGTTGGCTAGGGCGGTATCGGTGAACATGCGCATAGAGTAGTTTTGCAGCGCATGGCCCAGATGGGTGATGATATGAGGATGGCCGTTGATGACGGCCAGCATGTCATCGACCCCCCAGGCCCCGGCCCCGCCCAGATCTCGGTCATACATGGTGGAGACTTCGAAAAAGGGATCTTCGGAAAAACCCAGGGTTTCAAAACCGGCAGAGTCGGAAGAAAAATGCACTCGCTCGAGATAGTCGCCCCCCCAGTTTTCGGTGTCGCCACCCCAGAGCCACTCGCCTACCAGTTGTACTTGGCGCAGATAGTCGCCCCCCGCATCTTGGTAGGCCAAAGTTTTGCGAACCAGGTTGTTGATCTCCTGGCAATTGTCCACCGCCGCTCGGCCCACCCAGACTTCGGCAAACAAGTCCACCTCATCGTCTGGTTCGCCCCAGACACCGTTGCCGTTGGCATCGAAGTCTCCGTCCAGGCAGCCGAAGTAAAGATCGGATGGGATTTCCTTGGTCCACCAATCGGTTTGGCACCAGAGCTTTCTCATGGGAACCACGGGAGCTTCGGTCTCGCCGCCCACCACCGCGGCATCGGCGTCACCGGCCAGCAACACAAAGTCGGTGCCATGCTGGCTATGCATGTCCTGGATGAAGTTACGCAGTCGCTCGGCGTCATCAACGCCGTCATAGCCGGCGCGGATAGCGGCCATGGTCTCGATGCAGGCGCTGAGGCCGCGGTTTTGTTTGTCGGCGGCCAGTCGCGCCAAATGGTTGGGGCCCGGGCAGGTGGTCAGTGCTTCACTGGTGACGATCAGGTAGCGGCATTCCTCCGGCACTGGAGCCGGGGGGGCCGCGGCATAGTTTTGCAGATCCTCCGGATTGGCCACCAGGCCCTGCAGACGGGCAAAATCGCGGGCCTGGCCACGGTAGCCCGCGACCGGTCGAGAGGCCGGCCGACTATGGACCGAAATTGTCAGCCGGGGCGAATAGTGCAGTCGATCCTGTGCGGGTTCATAACGAACCGGCCAAACCTGTACCGGCACGATGCCAAAGCCCCGTAGCCACTGCATGTCCGCGGCCCGGGCGGCTTGGCCCGGCAAGCTGCCGGGACTGGTATAGATAGATACATCCGGTTCCCCAAGCCGCCGGCCGGCCGGCGCCAGATCTGGCCGAGGTGCTTGCGCCGGAACCACCACGTGCCGGCCAGGCAGGAGCCGACTTGGCCCCGGAAGAACTTGGAGTGAGTCGAATTCGTGGCCGGGGGGCAAGAGCACATAGATCATCTTGACTGGGAGAGCCGGCTGCCCGGTTTTCGCCAGGTTCAGATATCCAGCCACGTCGATATGAGTAAATCCCTGCTGGTCGAAGTGCAGTGAGGGTTCCGCCGCGGTCACCGTCAGCTCAACCGTCTCGGCCCGGGCGGGACCAAGCGGAAAGAAAAGCACCAAAACGGCAAACACCAACGCCCTTTGCACAATCTTCTCCAGCCGGACCAAGCAAATGGCCCGCGGTCAAACTTCATCCTTGGCCCCATAGTACCCCAGATAGGCCGAGCGCGAAAAGCCCTTCGCGGCTCTTAGTCCAAGCGCTCGATTTGATAGTCTTTTTCTTGGAGCTTTTGCAGCAGGCCTTCGGGACCCAGCAGGTGGCCGAAGCCCACGGCGATGAAGGCCGGACCGCTGCCGATGTGCTCTTCGATGATTGGCAGCCAGTTGAAGTTGCGTTGGCCGATGAGCAGATCGAAGACCGGATCGTCCATGGGCGGAACGGCTCCGGTCAGCTCTGCTAGGCGGGATATCTCATCAAGATCACCCAGTCGATAGGCCAAGATCAATTCTTCGATTTGCCGGCGGACTTCCTCGCGATGGGCCACCAGGTAGTCAAGTACTTGGGCAGAGTCGGCCAGCGGGATTTGGTTCAGCAAGGTGGCTTGGTATTGCCAGGTTTCTAAAAAAGCGAGCTGCTTGCCCTGTTTTTCGGCCCGGTCCAACAGTTCGACGTCCATGGCGGCAGAGGAGGCCATCAGGTCGTCTTGCAGGATGGAGCTAACCACCCAGGGCCGCAAAAAGCGCAGATCGTAAGACGAGATGCCGTCGATCAATTGCAGGAGCTCGGTCCAGGTCTCTGCCGATACCAGTTGATCCAGGGTTTGGCCCGGAGGCAGTTTGGCAAAAGAGAAGAAGTCGGTAGGCGCGATATCCCGGGTCTCGGCCTCGGCCACCATGGTAGTAGCGGCGTCAAAGCCATCCCAAGTCGCCCGCGTAAAAACCGCCGATGCCGATACCCCGCGATGCAAGGTGCCCAAGAGAATCGCTTGCCCACCCGTCGAATCACTCGCGCGCCAAGCCAAAGGCGGGCCCAGGGGCTTACTCTCCCCACAACCGATCGGTAGCAGAAGCAAGCAAGAGATAAGAGTAAGAACAGAGCGTCTCATCGGAGCAATTCTAACATGCCGGCCCTATCCTGGACTAGCTATCCTGGAACCAGAACGCTATTTCAGCGCATTCAAAACTGCCTGGGGATCTTTGCTGATTATCTTGATCAGTACTCGCGCCGGGCCTTCCGGCCTTCGACGGCCTTGCTCCCAATTGCGTATCGTCGATAAACTCACAGCAAACAACTCCGCAAACTGGCGCTGGGTAATATTCAACTTCTCGCGCAGAGCCTTTAAATCAATATCTTCCACCTTGACCCGGTGTTCGCTGGACCGAGTCTTGTTGCCTCGGGAGTACTCCAGTGCTTCTTCCAAACCGCCCATTATGCTTTCAAATGCTTTTTCCGCCATCTTATTACTCCTAGTTTGTTCCTGTACCGAAAACTAATTGTAGTAACTCTCCTTTATGGCCAGCGCGGCTTTCACAAGTTGCTTTCTTTCCTTTGCATCGAGATCCACTTTTTCGTTCTTCGCAAACACACTCAACAAGAACACCGGATAACTCAACCCGAAATAGAAATAGATGATTCTTGCTCCTCCACTCTTTCCTCTTCCCCTGATCCCCAATCTCACCTTTCTCAGCCCGCCGGTACCTTGTATCAAGTCTCCACATTCCGGGTTTTTGGCAACCATTCTAATCGCTTCCTCTATCTCGCTTCTGCTAAGTCTCTTTTGAGCCCTTGATGAAAATGACTTGGTTTCAACGATGGTTACCCAGCGAGTTGCCATGTATCAATGGTACGTCATTGGCGCACCTCGGTCAAGAGAAAAGTGCGCTATTGGCTTACTGGTGGTTTTTGGAGAATGACGGCTCAGGAAAAATTATCCTGTCCCGTCACTAACCCATGATAACAAAAATCATTGCCCCCCGGACTTTTTCGTGAAACAAACCGGCCGTGACCGCGACGACAAAAAGCCTATCTGAAGTTGGCCACTGGCAAGAAGATGGCCACGGCGGTTTTGTGGGCGAGATTAGCGAAGATTGGTGCCAGGGTCGGACCGCTTTTGGCGGGCTTACGGTTACCGCGGCGGTGCGGGCCATGCAGGCACAGGTGGAAGCCGCCCGTTGTCTACGCTCGGTCATGGTCAATTTCGTGGCGCCCTTGGCCGTTGGTCCGGCTCGAATCGAAGTAATTCATTTGCGTCAGGGTGGCTCGCTCAGTTTCGAAGAAGCGCGGGTGTACCAAGATGAGCGCGTTTGTACCTTACTGACCGCGGCCTTTGGTCTGGAGCGCCCCACCCAGATTCAGCTTTCACCGGCCTTGCGTCCCGCCGCCACCCCGCCGGACCAGCTGGAAAGCATTCCATATTTGCCGGGCATCACGCCTGCCTTTAGCCAGCATTTTGAATATCGCTGGACCTCGCCGGTGGCTCCTTATTCGGCTGCCGACGCGGCCCGGGTGCAAGGTTGGATTCGGGCTCGCGATACCGCAGCCATAGACATCGCCTCGGTTATGAGTCTGGTCGACGCCTGGCCGCCTTCGGTCATCTCCATGCTAGATCGACCCCGGCCCCTGAGCACCGTGACTTGGCAGGCCAACATCATGGCGGCTCCGCCCGCCGGTGGGTATCCCAGCCAGGGCTGGTGGTTTTTCGACTCCCAGGCCCAGGGCGTGGGCGCTGGTTACTCCGGTGAACAAAGCCAGTTTTGGGCCCCTGATGGCCGGTTACTGGTCTCCTCTCAGCAACTGGTGGCCGAGTTTTCTGGAAAATAGTGTCTCCGCTGGCCTGGAATAAATCGGGATGAATGATGGTTGTAAACCATGAGCGAGGCGTGATAAGGGCATGGCCTGAGGAGGAAAGAACTGATGGACGAGAGTATTCGGGCGATCAACGAGAAGATGGAGCGCGAAAGCGCATTTCTGGAAGGTTTGAGCGGAGAAATTGGCAAGGTCATTGTCGGCCAGAAGTATATGGTGGAACGGATTTTGATTGGGCTTTTGTGCAACGGGCACGTTTTGCTCGAGGGAGTCCCCGGGCTGGCCAAGACCCTGACCATAAAGACCCTGTCGGACTGCATTGACGCCGAGTTCAAGCGTATTCAGTTTACGCCGGACTTATTGCCGGCCGATCTGGTGGGCACCATGGTTTATAGCCAGGCCAGCGGCGAGTTCTCCGCCAAGCCCGGTCCGGTCTTTACCAATTTCGTGTTGGCCGATGAAATCAACCGGGCTCCGGCCAAGGTGCAATCGGCCTTGCTGGAGTGCATGCAGGAGCGGCAGGTGACGCTAGGCGATCAAACCTACACCCTGCCCGATCCTTTCATTGTCATGGCCACCCAAAATCCCATCGAGCAAGAGGGCACCTACCGTCTTCCCGAGGCCCAGGTGGATCGTTTCATGCTTAAGATAAAGGTGGAGTATCCCAGCAAGGACGAAGAGCGTGACATCATGAGCCGGATGACTGCTCAGACGCTACCTAGCGCCTCGGCCGTGGTGGGAATCGAGGACATCCGCCGGGCTCGTGGTTTGCTGCATGAAGTGTATGTCGACAAGTTGATTAACGAGTACATCCTGGACGTGGTATTCGCTTCCCGGGAACCAGCGCGGTATCAGTTGAATGAGCTGGCCGGCATGATCGAGTACGGCGCCAGTCCCCGCGCGTCCATCGCCTTGAACCAGGCCGCTCGGGCGCACGCCTTTTTGCGCCATCGCGGCTATGTCACCCCCGAGGACGTCAAATCGGTGGCCATGGATGTGCTGCGCCATCGGATCATTCCCACCTACGAGGCCGAGGCCGAGGAGTTGACCAGCGAGGACATCATTCGCACCATCTTTGATAACCTGGCCGCACCCTGAAACCGGGTGGAGTAGTCGTCGTAGAACATGCTCACCAGTGAACTGATCAAGAAGATTCGCAAGATCGAAATCACCACCAGCCGCGCGGTCAACGACGTGCTGGCGGGTCAGTATCACTCTGTGTTCAAGGGCCGGGGCATGGCCTTCGACGAGGTGCGTCCTTATCAGCCGGGCGATGACGTTCGCGTCATCGACTGGAACGTTACCGCGCGTATGAACGAGGTCTACGTCAAGCAATTCATCGAGGAACGCGAATTGACCGTGATGCTGCTGGTCGATGCCAGTGGGTCCCAGGCCTTTGGTACTCGGCAGCGTTTCAAGAGCGAGTTGGCCGCTGAAATCTCGGGTTTGCTGGCATTTTCCGCCATCAAGAACAACGATCAAGTGGGATTGCTGATTTTCACCGATCGCGTGGAAAAATTTGTGCCGCCCAAGAAGGGCC
>JAUVBB010000241.1 GCA_030591445.1 Deltaproteobacteria bacterium
GGTTGAATTGCACCAGGACCCGATCCACCCGCTCACGGTAAAACAACTTAAAAGCCTTGGCGGCGGCCTCTATGCTAGCGGGCTTTTCGACCAAAACTTCACTTTGGCTTTCAGAACAGCTCGAACTCGCGACACTGCCAAGACAGGCTAAAGTAAGAGCAAGAAAGCGCAAATCTAAATGGATTTCTATGAATTTGAACATGTTTAGGACCACCTCTCTGGGGCCGAGGTTTTTTCGCCCGCTGCGCGACCCTGTAATGTCCCAATTCTACCGAACGAACCAAGTGCAAGTGTTGTCAACGCAGCCGCAGTATGCGTCTTCGAGAACATCGTAGGCCTCACAGGTGGCCGTGAAGGGACGAGCTCGCCACCCAATGCAGTGGTTGCCACAACCGCCTTTCACGCACTCTCCGTCGTGCGCACAAGTACCGCCGGAGTAGCGACCGAAACTCGGTTCCTTTGCGTGAATAGGTACACGCGCGTCCCCGACTGGTGCGTTGGTGCCGCCCAGCGGTCCACACATCGGGTCGGAGGGCAAGCATCTCGGGCCGACACGGCCGTTGAGTTCAAGCCTCAAACCGATCGTGCCTTGCGATGAGGTCTCGTCAGCAGCGTCAGCGAGCACCTCCAAAACATCGCGGGTCGATGTCTCACAGGCTCTGCCCATGACGGCGATGCAGAGGTGTTTTGGAATGCTTGGAGTTGCCAAACAACAGGCGCCCAGTCCGACCCCAATTACGCCATCGAGTGCCATGAGTTTGTTGGCAACATGTTTCTTAAGGCGCACGAGCGCTTCTGTTTCAAGCGGTCTATCCTGGCCTCGGACCCACACCCGAGAAGTTGCGCAGGACATCTCGGCAAAGCCTGTGCCCTCTAACGATACCGCTTCTGGTTGATTTCCTCGCTTAAGGCAGGATTCATCGAGGGACGAATGAACCCGGAATCGGTCGGCACTCAATGGCCTGCAGCTCAAGCACAATAGGAGCACCAACGTTGTGGCGGCGAGTGCTTGCAGTCGACAGATAGGGATTTTCATCACAGAATGAGAATACTTTGATTTCAAAGAGTTGGTCAACATGTTCTCTTTGTATTTGTATGGACCAATTGCTGGGCGTGGATGGCATGGTATCGGTCTTTCTCTCGACATAGTAATCTTGATTTGTTACATCCCAGCTTGATGGGACAGCCAACTGAAATGGAAGAACCAAATTGGTTCAACAAAAAAAGATCAACATTCTTGCTAACGGGTCTGATTATTGTTGGCGCTGGGTTGCGCTTTTATGGGCTTAGCGTCCAATCGCTCTGGTGGGACGAATTGGTCAGCTGGTTGTTCTCCAGCAGAGATACACTCGGCGAAGTCCTCCGGGATGTCGGCAGGGATGTTCATCCTCCCCTGCATTCGATTTTACTGTATTTCGTAGAGCAATATCTCGGCGATTCTGAATTCTGGTTGCGCCTGCCTTCTGCTATTTTCGGCGTGCTTGCGATCCCGGCCATGTATCTGCTGGGCAAACGGATGTTTGGCAGGCAAGAAGGGTTCTGGGCGGCCATTCTAACCACCACGCTCATGTTTCCGATTTATTACAGCCAGGAAGCCCGCGACTATGCCTTGCTGTTTTTATTTTGCATCTTGGGCATGTTCTTTTGGATTCCGCTCTTAAGAGCCCAGTTGGTCCCGGATGAGATCAAGCCATTTTCCAAAATCGGGTGCCTACTCTATGGGCTGGTTTCGGTGGCGACCATTTACACCCACCACTACGGAAGCATCATGGTTGCCCTGCAAGGCCTGGGATTGATTTTAGCCGGCCAATTGAGCCCCAAGAAAGCCCTGCGGGTAATTGGGATTTACCTTCCCATCGTGGGATTGTCGATTCCGATTTGGATGCAAGCCCTTGGTCAATATCACGGCAATAACTTGATATGGTTACCCGATCCCAGCTTTGACCTTTTTACGACCACCTACTACACTTTTTTCAACCGATCCGAGCTGCTTAAAAATCTGGCGATCGTTATCTGCCTGGTCCCTTTATTCAGGCTTTGCGTAAAGTCAATCAAACAGCGAGACGCATCTCAATTCGGCCTGCGGAGGTCCTTGGAGATCTGGGTTCTGGTGTTTTGGCTGGTTCTGCCTTTCTGCGTGGGCTGCATCGGTACATTCTTGCTCAAACCGATGATAACCATCCGCTACTTGATTGTCTCGGCGCCGGCTGCCTATCTTCTGCTGGCCAGAGGTATTTCTGTTATCTCCAAGAGAGTCTCCATCCAGCACGCACTCGGAATCTTTTTCACCCTGGTAGCTTTGGTAGATCTATTTGCCATCAAACAGTATTACTGGACCCCAACAAAAGCTCAGTGGCGCGAAACCGCGGCCCAGATCATTAAGGTAAATAAGCAACCCGACCGGAATCTCTTGATTGGCTGTGTTTGGCGACCGGCTTTCGTCAACTATTACTTCGAACGCCTTGGCTCTGAGCTGCGACTTTCCATTGAAGCTAGCCGGCCAGCGGACTTTCCCAAGATTAGAAAAGCGATCCAAGCCAAAAAACCGGACACCATCTGGTTTGTTAGAATTCATCGGCCATTAGACCAGAAGCTCATAGAACAGTTGCAGAAAAACTATCGCGAAACCTCGCACGTCAAATTCATCAATGCCGATATCTGGAGCTTTGTGCTGCCCGAAACCTAGCTCCTTCAAGACAGGGCATAGTAGAAATCAGCTTGCCTGAGGCCAATCCGCTTCACCCACAACCGCAGAGCGTTGGCCTGGGCATCCTGTGGCTAGAGTTGGCAGCTAGAGTTGGAAGGGTATTTTCCCGGCAGCAAACAATTATGCATTCTTTACAAAATCAGCCAAAGACAGCAATTCGTTTTCATCCTCGGCGAGCCAGGCCAAGGCCTCATCGACATCACGAAAAATCTCCACCGCTTTCCTGCAATCTTCCGAGAAGGTCTGGTAAGCTCGCGTCAAACCCAATATTAAATTCGAGTCTGGAACAAGCAGAGCAAGCATGCTACTCGGCCTGTTTTTTTCGCTTCTTGCGGCATTCGTGGTGCCCCGGACAGTTAATGTATCCAGATTAGAAATCCCCCTGCAATCGGCAAGCTCTATAAAATCAGGCACCTCCACAGTCTCTTTATTGAGATCGATGACATGCGCCATCAGGTTTTCGTCATCGATCTCTCCAGAAAGTACGGTAAAAACAAACTTATGCTCTCTGAAGTGATGCCGAATGACTCCCATGATTCTCCCCGTTATATTCTCCCCCACAACCACGACAATGCGGACTGTATTAGACGATCTTCAGTTTGTCAAACAAGCGCAGGCACCCGTAAGGTTCGCTCAACATAGTGCTGTGGCTGATCTACTACCCCGTCTAGGAAGATAAGATAAAAAGGGGACGGAGGCAGCCTAACTTGCCGTTTTCATTGATGCTGACCGTCCTCCGTCCCTTGGTTTCTTTTTTGGTTTTTTACATTCCTCATCTAATTTATACCTTGGGAAATAATCTTTAGTATTCAGTATCTAATACCATAAAACCTAATTACCAGAGACCGTCCCTAGCTTGTTAGTCTTGAAATACTTTGGAGGTGCCTGCAATTTCTTATCAGATAATAATAACTGGCACTTTTTTTGGGGAATTGAGCGTTTTCTGCCGTATGATAACAACAACTTTTGGAGTAAATAAATGAAACTGATACTTATCGTTATTTCGACATTTTCTTTGCTGTTCTCTTCTTGCTTGCAAGACGAGTGTAGCCCCAATCACCATACCTTGTGCCGCGACGCAACGGTTTACTGGGTAGATTCTTGCGGCGTTGAGGGCAACAAGGCAGACGACTGCATCTGTGGTTGCAACGTCGGTTATGACGGCTGCAAAGAGCCATGCGATTGTCTCCCTCAGTGTGATGGAAAACAGTGTGGGCCCAACAGCTGCGGCGGCAAATGCGGTCCCGGCTGTAGCGGCAACCAACTCTGCGACGACACCATGGGCCTCTGTGAAGATTGTGAGCCGGATTGTGGCAGCCGGGTTTGTGGTCCCGTGCCCAACGGCTGTGGGGACTCCTGTGGTTCTTGCCAAACCGGAAGCTGCGATACCGAGGGTGAATGTGTGAGTTGCGTGGCCGATATTCTTCATGATCAGGTCGTTTGTGAAGGAGGCGCGGAGTGGTGGCTAGACAATTGCGGAGCGAAGAATGACAAGGTGAAAGACTGTGATTGCGGCTGCGATGGCGATATTTGCAAGACGGCCTGTGCCGCCGATGCTCCCATTATCATCAGTTTGTCAACCAACAACACGATTCTCGATGAAAGCGGTCAGCTGGTGATTTCCGCGGTGGTGTCGGATCCCGATGGGGTAGACGACGTGATTGGGGGTCAACTCCAAACCGACGACCGAAGCGCGACCTATAAGACCTTTGCCACTTCAGCGGCCGAAGGTGCCTACTCGGCTACTTTGATCTGGAGCGAAATCGATGCCGTGTCACCGATCAATGGACCCTCGGGAGGAACCAGCCTAATCCTGCGAGCTGTGTTCTACGACCAGGCGGGTCATGAGGTCAGTAAAATCCTGGAGATTACCCTCAGGTGCGTTGAGACGACCCTGGGAATCTGTGACGCCGAATGTCATGATTTCAAAACCAATGAAGAACATTGTGGTGGCTGTAACCAGCCCGTATCACCTTCCACCGCGCTCTGTGTGGACGGGCAGTCCCAGTGCCCGGGAGTAGACCCGGACATTTGCGAAAATCTGTGTGTCGACCTGGATTCCGATAATAGCCACTGTGGGAGTTGCAACCATCCCGTGATTCCCGTTTCTCATTGTGAAAATGGACAAATCGTTTGCAACAACACAAGTCAAATTGTGTGCAATAACAAATGTACTTTGGTCAGATACGATGATGAAAACTGTGGCGCTTGCGGCAACTCCTGCCTGGCCCTTTCCCAATCACATGGAGGAGACGCAGGTGACTGTAACGACAATCTTTGTCGTGCCGAAGTTCGTTTCGATACATTTTATTCAACCTGCAATGAGGCATGCTTGAACATTTTTGGCGCCGCCTGCAGCTATGTCGAATTGGTGTCGTGTAATGGCTCATCCGAGATCGGCTGTTATTACTACCAGGACTCCGCTTCGGCTTGTGTAGAGGAAGATGGCCCGTGGGATTGCTCGGATGATATGTATGAGGATTTTGTTGGCGGCATTTGTGGTGGATCGATGAGCTTTTCCCACGCCTTCTGTACTTGCTCGTTTTCTGCTCCTTAGGACCATCCCCCTTGTTTTTTTAAATCCTGGGTGGCTATAACCTGCCAGTTATTGGCCTTGATCGGGGGCGCAAAGCGCGGCTGTGATCGGGAAGGGTGAAAGTGACAAACATCGGCTCGGGCTTGAGGCCAGGCGCCTTCTTTGATACAGGAATGATCAGGAGGTAAAAAGGGGACGGAGGCAGCCTAACTTTCCGTTTTCATTGATGCTGACGGTCCTCCGTCTCGTGGTTTCCTTCTTCATAACTCTATAAGATTCATATCGAAGGCTGTCTCAGGCGGATTTTCGTATTCATCAATGCATTTGCTTGTATTTACAATGCCAACGGTAGTTGATGCGGCGTAAAGTAGAGCAGGCATGAGAAATATGGTTCCAAGAACAGTCGACGAAGGTCCAATCGAAAAGCAGTTATAAATACCACCATCATAATCATCATCGCATCCATCATCATAAAGATAGGCAGAGATCGCAAGAGCGCTAAAAAAAACGGTACCTATACTATCAACGAATGCCGGAGCAGCAGTGCAATTATAACTTTTGGTGACTTTATGTCGTGGGGTTTGGGTGTGAAATAACGAACAAGCGGCGTTCTGCAATGTGCATGCGAAAATGAGTGTGATCGTCAAGCAAAGAGTCAGGGCCTTACGGGCAAATTTGATTTGCTTTGATTTTCTCATTTTTTGATATCCTCGCGACAATTTTCTCATCTACTTGGACAAAAGCAAAAAACGAGCCAAGCCGGACTTTTTGTAATCAATTGATTTTTGGTGGTTTTTCATGAATTCCTGGATACTTCATTCTGGGGTCGGTGTGAATAATCCACCAGGTGTGCGGACCATTCACGCTAGAGGGAGAAAATAAGTTAGTCCAACTCAGCACAATAACTGAAAAGTGCAGGACTTATAGCCTTGCATAGTTTATTGCATCTAGACGGGGATATTGTATCCGAGACTTCGACAAATTCGGATCCAATGGAAGCACAACAATCTTTATGTTCTCCTTCGACACTACAGCTAGATTCCACTCCATTGTTATCGATACATTCACAATAGGACATGCTATTTCCATCCTGGTCGAGGGTACGAGTACACTCTACAGCCTTTTTGTAAACCAGAGGAAACGAAAGAGAATATGACAATTCGGCGGAAATACCGTTGTTCCACTCTTCAATGGAACTAGGAGATTTCTCGAGAGAGACTGTGCCAGAGGTAGCGTAAACGGTCTCAACGGGTTTCCAGTCAAGAACAGAAACGTATGACGCGGAAGCAAGCGAGGAGGAGTTGGTATAGTCTTGCCCCTCCAGTTTATGAGGAACGATGGTGTGAGTTCCTGGTATCGTGTTGTTAAGAGATATAATCACAACCGAAAACGGGTTGTTTTCTATATACTCACCGCCTTCCTCGGCAAAGAAGCCACAAGGAGATTCCAGATCAACATGGTACAACAAGGTCGAAAGACCGATAACCTCAAAAGAATCATCCACAAAATCAAATGTAAAAAGTGAATCAGCGCCATGGAAAGACAAAATAGTTGTACTGAACGAATCATCCCCATCAGAACAGGAAGAGGAAAGAAATAGGAAAACAGACAAGAGTCCGAACAATGACATTTTCAAGAAAGATTTCGCTAATGGATATCCATTTCTCATCTCTATTCCTCCCGCCGAGATTTGCTCTATCGAGCATTTATCCAATAGAGGCACTGACAGAGACATTCTGATCGGTAAAATCAAAGAAATTCTCACGAACATCCACATTATGACGAGAATCTTGGCCCGGCACTGTGGCACCAAGGGGACAATTGATGAAACCGGGTATTACGCGTCTTGCGGGGTGTGTGATACTCAGGGAATATGCGAGTTTTGGGCTAAAGACCGTTTTCTTACTCAAGTGTGATGATATCGACAAGAAAGGCCAAGAGCTGTTCCAGCCGTTCTTCGTCGAGCTCATCGAAGGCTACGCCTGTTCCCATCACCTGATCCGAGTCGTCGTCGCCGGAATTGGTCACCCTGACGATCTTGCCGGTAAGCCCCAGCTTCTGCATGGTTAGAGGATTGATCACGGTCATCTTGGTTCTGGTGCCCTCGATGGGAGGAACTTCGGTTTCCAGGAGCATGCCGCCCAGGCTGATGTCCCTGACCCGAATCGTGACCTCTGGGTCCGAATCTTCCATGTGCGCCAGCAGCGTTCTCTTGATCCGCCCATGTTTGCGCCGCTCTTCCTTGGCGGGTAGGGCCTCGCCCTTTATTCGGCTGATCAGGTATTGTCGCAAGGTATGTAGGTCTATGTCGATAAACTGCAATCCGAAGCCGGGCATCTCACCTTCCTGGACTGGATGCCGGGAGTGAACCACCCTGGCCGTGCCCTCTAAGGGAGGCAGGTCTGCGGGCAAAAACATCACGAATTCGAGTTCGTCGGCGACGGAAACCGGCTCATCGCTAACCAGGAACATCCCGCCCAGACTAAGATCCTTGGTCTCGGCGCTGAACTGCTTACCACCAATGTGCAGGTTGACGTCAAGCCGGGTATCAACGCGGGAGTGACGTCGATTCGTAACCTGGGCGTTGTGTACGACCTCGGTTACCAAGCGGTGAAGAATATCTTTTTCCGGCGCGCTAATCTTCTCGAAGCCGATATCGGCACCGCGGGAATCGTTGGCGGCCAGTTTGGCAATCAATTGTTTGACAATTTTCTGTCCTGGATCATTCGTGCTTATTTTTCTTGGCTTCTTGCGCACAATCCGCACAGAGACCACTTTCTTTCCGGTTTTCTTCTTGCTTGTTTTCTTCTTGCTGACCTTTTTCTTGGCGATTTTTTTCTTCGTTGCTTTCTTCTTGCTCACTTTTTTCTTGGCGATTTTCTTCTTCGTTGCTTTCTTCTTGCTGACTTTTTTCTTGGCAGTTTTTTTCTTGGCAGTTTTCTTCTTGCTTGCTTTCTTCTTGCTGACCTTTTTCTTCACGGTTTTCTTCTTGCTTGCTTTCTTCTTGGCCGTTGTTTTCTTGGCGATTTTCTTCATCAGCACGCCTCCCCTGATTCAGGTATTGTTCAAGCGTTCTCGTGTTTGGCTATTGTATGGTAAACAATAACATTCTAAGAACCATGTCTCAACTAAACCACGAAAGCGAGAGGTGAAACTCAAAAAAAATGTAAAGGCAGGCTCTTGCGGCTAACCGAAACTAAGTGCCTGGCTATTTACTCCCCTGCCCTTCCAGGAACTTCTTGGCTTTTTTCAAATACTGTTTTCCTCGAACCGATTTCCCTTTCATCAAGTACTTCTGCGCTTGTTTACCAAGCTCTGTGGCTCTGGCCTTTGTGTCTTCGGCATTTGTCCATTGGGGGGCAGGCAAAGACCAAAGCGTCTCGGCCAATCCGAGCTTGGCCAGTGCCAATGCCCCACTGCCGACACCCTGGCACTTATTGACTTCACAAATGCGCAAGATGCGGTCAAAAAGTTTGCGGGCTTTTACATATTGGTGTTGATCGAGATTCAGCCAGGCCAGGGTATTGATCGGCTCTGCCAGAAGCGGATGGGTAGAGCCCAAGTTTTTCTCCCAAATACTTAGCGCTTGGAGCGAGTGCAAACGGGCATTGACGGGATCGTCATTTTCATACAAAGCCACACCGATACTGCTGTGCGCATAGGCCACATTCGGGTGGTCGGGGCCCACGTCGTTTTTCCATATTTGCAGGGCCTGCTTATAATGACGCAGTGCTTTTTGATTCTCACCTTTGCTGGACCAAATATTCCCAATGCTGAGTTGGGCAGATGCCACCTCCGGATGTTGCCGACCCAAAGCGAGGATTCTCAACTCCAGGGCCTTTTCAAGGTGTTTCAGAGCCAGCCCGGTTTCGCCCTTGCCGGAATAGACAAGCCCGATATTGTAGTGGTACGAAGCCACCCGAGAATGTCCGGGTCCCAGGGCCTTTTCTCCGATTTTCAGCGCTGTTCGATGGTGACTTAGGGCTCTATCATACTCCCCAAATTCGAGGAAAACGTTGCCAATATTGTTGTGAGAATTGGCGACACGAGGGTGGTCAAAGCCCAGCGTTTTTTCCATTATCATCAGCGACTTTTTATGATTCTCAAGAGCCCGTTGGTATTCGCCTTTTTCGATATAAACACTTCCGATGTTGTTGTATGAACTTGCCACACTCGGATGCATGGGACCGAAGGTCTTTTCTCTTATCGCCAAGGCCTTGTTCAGGTGCATGAGGGCCCTGGAGTAATCGGCTTTCATGTTATACACGATGCCCAGGTTATTGTGCCAGCGGGCCTTGATTACTCCCTCATCTCCCAGACGGCGCAAGGCAGCTTTCGAACGAACGATCAATGGCTCCACTTCGTCAAGACGCCCAAGCCGATAACCAACAACAAATATTCTAAGGTTGTTGGCCTTGGCTCTTATTTCATCGTGTTTGGCACCGTCAGCCAGGTTTTCCGCATCGGCAAGGGTATTGATGGCTTCTTGGTATTTGCCGGTTTTGGCTTGAAATGTTGCTAGCTGAAACAAGGCTTCGGCTTCTACCGCCGGGTAGTCGAGTTGTTGGGCTTCGCCCAATGTCTTTTCGGCAAGCAAGCTACCTTCTTTATACTTGCTGGATTCATACAAGGCCTTGACCTGATCTAGGTCTTTTCTGATGGCTTCCACTTCTTCTCTTTTGCTCGGCTCTTCCGGCGGCGGAATCGCGGCGGCGAGGGCTTTTTCGTCTGAACACCGGCCAAGCCCGCTCAGTCCATAGGTCGCAGGCAAAGCCCGATCGAGAATTTCCCCATCGGCTTGGCTGGCAAAAAGCTTGGTTAAGGCGCCCATTTCCGAAAGTTTTCTTTCAAAACAGCTCATGCGCAAATCCAGCATGCGGTCCGATTGTTCTTTTCTGACAAAGGTGGCCTCACAGGCATCGCGACGTTTGGCCAACCAGCGAGTCGCTCGTTTGTCGAGCATGATGTCGACTCGCCGATAGGTACTTTCCGCATAGGCCCGCCCGGTTCCCAAAAAAGATTTCTTCACCTGAGATTTTACTTCCGCATCCCACACGCCAATCAGTTTTTCTTGCCCGCCGGTACAATGTCGGCTGCCATGGATTGCCGCATACCAAATCCCCAAAACGGCAATCATGATGGAAAGCGAGAGCGAGCCCACGACCATGGCCAGTCTCCTGCGCTTGGCGCTTCGCTCTTTATGGATGAGTTCGGGGTCGCTTTTCAAAGCTTCGATCAACGCATCCATGGACCCGAATCGATCCTCACTCCTAAAAGAAAGCCCGCGCCGCAGAATTCGATCTAGCCACCGAGGTATTGTTTTGTCCGCCGGTCTACGGAAGGTCGAGTACTTGATCTTGGCAAACAAGGGTCGAACCGTGCGGCCGGCAAAGGGTCTACAACCGTACAGAGCTTCATA
>JAUVBB010000057.1 GCA_030591445.1 Deltaproteobacteria bacterium
CAACTTCCACGCCCACTCCGGCCATTAGATAGACGGGGCCGGACTGGACTTCGGGGTCGATGCATTCGGGACAGAAAACTACTTCGTGGCTGAGCCGAACATTGGAGGGGTGGTTGCGGAAGGACAGACCACCGAAGAGGCGCACCCGGTCTAGCTCAACGCCGGCCAGCATGCTGGCGCGAATGATGGGGACGCTTTGCACCTCCTGGTCGGTGTAGGCTTGGTCGGCGTAGGTACAGTTGGCTACGCACACCGCTTTGATCTGGGAGGGAATCATGCTGACTTGGGCTTCGAGGCTGCCGCCGAGGTACCAGCGGGGCGAAATGTGCCCGGAGCCGGCGATGCCCAATCCAATGGCAAACACGCCGGCCTCGGGTCTTTGCTGTAGACAAGGCGCGGCGGCGAACGAACCAGGCGAGACGCCGTAAGACATCGGGAGCCAGAAAGCAAAATGGTCACCGATATTGATGTGGAACTTGCCGTCCATCTGGGTGGAAGCCACATACAGTCCTGAATCGGAGCTGGGCGCTTGCTCGGGCGGGTTCTTCCAGACCACGGTCGAGTTGCCTAGCTTGAAGCCAAGATTTTCCACCTTGCCCGACCACATGGGTGGCGCCGGCGGTGACACCAGGGCGGCTCGCTGCACTTCGTAAACCGGCTGTTGCCGAACCAGGCAACCGGAGGCAAACAAGCTAAACAGCGAAAATGCACACCAAACGCCGGCCATTGCGTATTTTTTCATTTCTCTGCTCCTATCGGTCGCACTTCCCCGTCTATGATGGCGATTAACGCAAGATACAGGCCAGACTTTCGCAAAGGCGATGGGAAGCGTTTAGATCTGATTTTCTTTGGGATTTATCGCTGGCGAGCTGCCGTGAGCTTATGGACGCATCGGCTTGGGGCTGACAAAGCTGTCAGGGGGTGTGGCTGGGTGGCACTATGTTTTCTGATGTCATTGACATCCCGCGCGAGGCGCGAACATAATCAAGCGATCATGAATCAAAGAGTTCTTCTGGAGCTTCGTGCTGTCGGCAGGCAGCCAGAGCCGGAGGGTATCGAAAATGAAACGCTGGTTTGGTGTGGTCCTCGCTTTGTTGCTGGCTATGCCGGTCTCTTCTCTGGCCGGTATGGTCAAGGGTCCTTATTTGCAAGACGTGCGCAAAGACCGAATCACGATTGTTTGTGAAACCCAAGCTGCCGATACTTGCACCGTTGCTTGGGGCGATGGATTGGCTAACAGCGTGCGCCTGTCGGTCAGCGGTATCCACCACGAGGGGACCATCAGCGGATTGTCCGCATCGACCTGTTATCCCTACCAGGTGACCTGCGTGGGCGATTCCAGACCAGAGGCCTCCTTCTGCACCGCGCCTGAATCGGGCGAACCGTTCAGCTTCGTTCTTTTCGGTGATACCCGTTCGGTCCATGCCGATCACCAGATCGTGGTTGACCAGATTCGCAATGAAGGCGTGGATTTCGTTATCAATACCGGCGATCTGGTGGCCAGCGGGGAAGACGAAGCCGACTGGGTACATTTTTTCGAGATCGAGGATGCCTTGCTGCGGGACACGCCGATGTATCCGGTGGTTGGCAACCATGACCAGGATGATGGCAACCTCGACGTCTATGAGCGCCTGTTTGCCTTGCCGACCGATTCTTCGGGTCGGGAGAGCTACTACTCATTCAGCTATGGCAATGCCCATTTCATCGTGATCGACAACCAGGCTTCGGCCTTGTGGGAGTGGTTTCTGGACTTGCCCCAAAAGAACTGGGCCCTGGCCGAGATGGACGCGGCCCATGCCGACCCGGACATCGACCATATATTCGTTTTGGCCCATGCCAATATTTACTCTTCCGAGGAGGGTCGCAACGGGGACTTGGTTCTGCGTGGGATGCGCAACGATATGTTGGCCAAGGGCGTAAAAATGGTTTTTTCGGGGCACGATCACCACTACGTGCGCGGTGAAGCTGACAACGGTCTGGTCTATATCACCGCCGGCGGTGGTGGGGCCGGCTTGTACGACACCAAAGATGAAACCGAAGGCGACCCGATCAGAATCTTATTCCCGGCCCATACCATTCACTACTCAAAGGCGATTCACCATTACCTGCGGATAGAAATTGCCGGTCCCGATTTTAACGCCTGCGCCAAGGATTCTCTGGGCGTTGCCTTCGATTGTTTCTCCTACACCGAGCAGGCGCAGGAGGATGGTGGGGTCGACGGCGGCCAGGATGCCGGTGTTGATGCTGGTCACGATGGTGGGGTCGATGCCGGAGTTGATGGGGGAGTCGATGCGGGCGTAGATGGGGGCGTAGATGCAGCCGACGACGCCGGGCAGCCTGCCGACGAGGGGACCTGCGACTGTAGCGGGGAAGCTGCCGCGCCGGTCTGCGGAGAAGATGGCCAAACTTACGACAATTTGTGCACGCTTGACTGCGCGCAGGTTGGATTGGAGCACAAGGGCGAATGTGAAGAGAATCCAAACTGCGAGGCTGATTGTCCGGACCTGGAGTATCAAGTTTGTGCCCAGGATGGCACCACCTACCGCAATCTGTGTTTCTTGGAGTGTGCCCAAGCGGTGTTCGATTACGAGGGTGCCTGTACCGATCCCTGTGCGGATTGTCCGGCCACGGGCGATCCGATTTGCGGTCAAGACGGCAAAACATACCAGAACGAATGCCTGCTGGAATGTGCTGGCGTGACCAAAGACCACGACGGCGAGTGTCCCGATGCCATCGATTGCAGCAACTGTCCGGACACGAACCAACCGGTCTGCGGACAGGATGACATTACTTACCGAAACCAGTGCTTGATGGCCTGCATGAATGTGGAAGTTGCCCACGAAGGAAAATGTAAGTCTGGTTCAAGTTGTGCTTCTGCTGCTGCGCAATCCCCGTCAGCCGGGATGCTAGGCTGGCTTTGTTTTGCGCTGGCCGGCCTTGCCTCAATTCGGCGGCGGCGCTAGAGCCGCCCGCCAATCAAATTCTTCGACCGGGGCCAAGATCTGCATTTGCTGAGCGCGTTCACCGCGCAATGCCGCTGCCAACACTTGATCAGGAAATGGGCGCAGCAGCAAAAATTGGCAGCGTCCGCGCGCATCGTCGAATTCCGGCCCGGGTTTTGCCGAAAGGGCTTCTGGTTGCCCCAGTTCGAAGCCGTATTGTGAAAGGGGCAGAGCCAGACCCAGGCCTCGTGCTTTGACGTAGGCCTCTTTCAGGGTCCAGAGACGGATGAAATGATCTACTTGTTGTTTGCCGTGCAAACCACGCAGGGTGGCCACTTCGGTGGCGGCAAAGAAGCGTTCGGCCAAGCGCAAGGGCTCTGCCACCCGCTCCGCGGCCTCGATGTCCACGCCGCAATCACACCCCCGGGTCACCAGGCAGGCCACTGCCTCGCGGGCATGGGATAGGCTAAAGCGCAGATCCCGCGGATTTTGTTCCGGGGCAATTTCGGGCCGGCCGTGTTTGGTGCGCACAAAGCGCCATTGCGCCGGCGCGACATCCGCATATTGGGACAAGCAGATTCGAAGCAAGGCATGGGCCAGCAGAAAAGAACGTCGATCAGCGGCAAAGTGGAAACGATGGTAACGCTGTTTTTCATCTTCCGCGAGCAGAGCCAAGGCCCGCTCAGTCAAATCGGAGTTTGGGTTCGGGTTTACCCGGGCAAAGCGAATATGGGCCTCGTCGCTCAGCTTGCCAAGCATAACCACTCCTCATTCATCGCGAAATCCCCCGGCAAGGGAGAAAAGTACCATGGCCAGCGCAGAAAATAACGTGATTTTTCTTGATCTAAGCGAGGTCCTGTTGTGCAATTAAGGTCTACTGTTTTTGGGAAGGGGGCGATCGTGAGGAGACAGGCGGAATGGCTAAATCGACAAAGAAAGAAAAAAAACCAGAAGGTCTTTGTGGCGAAAAGATTATCGCTCGCTATGAGAAAAATAACCGGGGTCACGACATGAAAAAATCCAAAGGGACGATCGGTATCTTGACCGGCGGCGGGGACGTACCCGGTTTGAATCCGGCCATCCGGGCCGTGACCATTCGTGCTACCCGCGAAGGTTTTCGGGTCATCGGTATCCGGCGCGGCTGGAGCGGATTGATCGAGATGAAACGGGACAAAGAGGCCGACGTCGATTGCTACATGGATCTAAACGCGGAACTGGTCAACCGGGTAGGGCGTAGCGGGGGCACTTTCTTGCACACCTCCCGTACCAATCCGGCCAAGGTCAGCAAGTTGGAGGTGCCCGATCATTTGCAAGATAAGTATCAGGAAGAGCAGAACGACTTGACTGTTGAGGTCTTGAAGAACATCGAGCATCTGGGCATCGAGTATCTGATTCCCATCGGTGGGGATGACACCTTGAGCTTTGGTTCGCGCTTACACAAAGAAGGCATCAAAGTGGTTGCCATGCCCAAGACCATGGACAACGACGTGCCCGGCACCGATTACTGCATTGGTTTTTCAACCTGCGTGACCCGAACCATCGAACTGACCCACCGCCTGCGTACCTCGGCCGGTTCGCACGAGCGTTTCCTGATTATCGAAGTGTTTGGCCGTTATGCTGGTTTTACTTCCTTGCTGCCCACCATGGCGGGCGCGGCCAACCGTTGCTTGATTCCCGAACACCGTTTCGACGTAGAGCGCTTGGCCGAGCTGCTGTGGGAAGACCGCTTCACCAACCCCAGCAGTTATTCGGTATGCCTGGTCTCCGAAGGCGCCACCTTCGAAGGGGAGAACAAGATGGTTTTCGAAGGCACCGAATCCGACGCTTTCGGCCATCGCAAACTCGGCGGCATCGGCGATTTGGTCTCGTCCAAAATCAAGGAGCTGGCGCCAAAGTGTTCTACGGTAGGCAAGTCGGTGGGCGTGATTAACCAGCGCCTGGGCTATCTGGTTCGCTGCGGCGATCCGGACGCCATCGACTCCATCTTGCCCATGGCCTTTGGCAACCTGGCTTTGAACCTCATCATCGACGGCAAATGCGGCCGCTTGATTTGCTTGCGCAATGGCCGCTACGACAACGTGCCTTTGGAAGTCCTAGACGGCCCCGGCAAGGTGGTGGATGTGGACAAGTACTACCGCACGGATCGACTGCGTCCCAAGTACAAGACCTTCGATTCCAAACCGCTGTTCATCATGACTAGCGACTACTAGGAGACTGTCGATAAACGGAGAATCTCTAAAAAAAAGCAGTCATCCCCGAAAAGTTTCTGTCGGGGATCTCGTGAATAACCTAGCGATGCAGGATGTTAGAGAAACCTGGGTTCCCGACAGAAACGTTTCGGGAATGACTTTTTATTTTGGATGTCTAAAAATCGACAGTCTCACTAGACCGCGGGACACTCTCCCTCAGATATATCGATGGGTCCAGGTCGCCAAGATGGCGGCCACGAACTGGGCGTCGGCCGGATTGCTGAGCAGGTGATCGGCCTGATCCAGGGCGACAAAGCTCTTGGGATGCCGGGCCGCCTGATAGAGGCGACGGGCATGATCAATCGAAACCACCTGATCGCTGGGCGAGTGCATGATCATCAAGGGACGGTTCAAGTCCCGAAGATGTTCGGTCATCTGATGGGCATTCAAATCTTCGAGCAGCTGCTTGCGCACGCGCAGGGTTTTGCCCGCCAGGCGGATCTCTGCCTCTCCGCGCTCTTGCAATCCGGGGGCGAGGCTTTCTAAGGATGCGGCCAAATGTTGGGTGTCGGCGGGGGCGGCCAGGCTGGCCACGGCTTTGACCTCGGGCAAGCGGCCGGCGGCGGCCAGCACCGCGGTTCCGCCCAGACTGTGCCCGATCAGGAAACTCGGCGCCTGTCCTCGTAGGCGCAGAAAATAAGCGGCGGCCAGAATGTCTTCCAGGTTGGAGGAGAAATTGGTATCGGCAAAGTCGCCGCTGCTTTCTCCCAAGCCAGTAAAGTCGAAGCGCAGAACCGCGATGTCTCTGCGGGCCAGCTCTTGGCTGATCCGCACCGCCGCTTTCAGATCTTTGCCACAGGTAAAACAGTGGGCGAAGAGGGCGCAAGCTTGGGGCTCACCCGCGGGTTTTTCCAACCTTCCCGATAGCTGGGTGTCGCCGCTGCCGGCAAAACGCACGATTTCGGTGCTCATGGTGCCACTCCTCCCGTCCGTTTTGTATCCTAATTCTCATAGACTGTCATCTTGACAGTTTGATGCCAGTCTTGTTCTATTACCAGGAACCTGCGCGGAAGGGGAGCCGGATGAAGCCCAACTTGGCGGCACAGATGGATCCAGTCTACCTGGAGACGCTCTATCAGCAGTGGCAAGAAGACACGGCCTCGGTGGACGAATCCTGGCAGCTATTCTTTCAGGGGTTCGACTTGGCTTCATGCCCGCGCAGTTGTGTGGCTGCCGCGCAAGCCGCCGATCAATCTCGGGTCGCAAGTCTGATCTATAACTACCGAGATCAAGGCCATCGCTTGGCCGATATCAATCCCTTGTCGACGCCTCCCCCCAGCATCGCCGACCTCGAACTGTCTGCCTTCGGTTTTGAGCCCAGTGACCTGGACCGGGTGTTCGATACCGGGCATCTCTCCAGCAGTGGGCGCGCCACTTTGCGTGAAATATTGCAGATTCTGCGCGATGCCTATTGCGGTCACCTGGCGGTCGAATACTTGCACATCCAGGATGTGACCGTCCGCCGTTGGCTGCAAGAGCAAATCGAGATTCCGGGCAAGCGCCCCCGCTTCGATCACGAAGGCAAGCTGGCCATCCTAAAAGGTCTGGTGGATGCCGAGTTGTTCGAGTCATTTGTGCAGGGACATTACCTGGGCCAGAAACGATTTTCGGTCGAGGGTGCCGAGACCTTGATTCCCATGCTGCGCGGATTAACTGAGTTGGCGCCCGCGCTTGAGGTGGAGGAAATCGTCTTGGCTATGGCTCATCGCGGCCGACTCAATGTACTGGCCAACCTCTTGCAAAAGTCATATGCCTCGATTTTTTCCGAGTTCGAAGATAACTTTTTACCGGGAAGCGTATCGGGCGATGGCGATGTGAAATACCACAAGGGCTACGGTTCGGTATTGACCAATCGCGCCGGGCAGCGCATCAAGTTGAGCCTGTCGGCCAATCCCAGTCACCTCGAGGCCGTCGGTCCGGTGGCCCTCGGTCGGGCGCGAGCGAAGCAAAATCAGCGCCAGTACGTGGCTGGCGGGGGCAAGGTGCTACCCGTGCTTATTCATGGGGATGCGGCCTTTGCCGGACAGGGCATTGTCGCAGAGACCCTCAATTTGTCCCGGCTGGAAGGTTACCGGGTAGGTGGGACTCTACACATTGTGTTGAACAACCAGATTGGTTTTACTACCTTGCCGGGCCAGAGTCGCTCCTCCCGCTATGTGACCGATGTGGCCAAGATGGTAGGGGCGCCGGTGTTTCATGTAAACGGGGAATTTCCCCAAGCCGCGGTGCACGCAACCAATCTGGCCCTGCGCTTTCGGCAGATCTTTCATCGGGACGTGGTCGTCGACTTGCTGTGCTATCGCCGCCACGGACACTCCGAGGTGGACGAGCCCGCCTTTACTCAGCCGGTGCTGTATCAAGAGATTCAAAAACGTTCGCCGGTTCGGCAGCTCTATGTCCAGCAGTTGGTGGCCGCGGGAGATTTGAGCCAAGACGAAGCGGATGAGATCAGCGAGCAAGCAAAGAGACGCTTGACCCAAGCGCATGAGCAGGCGAAAAACGGTCAACCGGAAGTGGCTGAGACCCCCTTTGGTGGCAAATGGGAGGGCTTGGATCAGGATTTCTCTTTCGCGCCAGTGGTCACCGCGGTAAGCCAGGCGGTCTTGACCGAGGTGGCGCAAGCTTTGGCCCGGGTGCCCGAAGATTTCGAGCTACACCGAAAAATTGCCAAATCGATACCGGTGCGCGCCCAGGCGGTTGAACAGGGTGAATCGGCGGATTGGAGCATGGCCGAGGCCCTGGCATTTGGTAGCCTCTTGCTCGAAGAGATACCGGTCCGACTATCCGGTCAGGACAGCGAACGGGGCACATTTTCTCAGCGACATGCGGTCTGGCGGGATATGAAATCGGCCACCGTTCATGTGCCTTTGAATCACATCCGCGAGTCTCAGGCTCGCATCCGGGTGTTCAATAGCCCCCTGTCCGAGGCCTCGGTGCTGGGTTTCGAATATGGTTACTCACTGGCCGAACCCCATATGTTGCTGTTGTGGGAGGCACAATTCGGTGATTTTGCCAATGGGGCCCAGGTAATTATCGATCAGTTCCTGGTGGCGGCTCAGTCCAAGTGGCAGCGCGCAAGCGGATTGGTACTCTTGTTGCCCCATGGCCATGAAGGACAGGGCCCGGAGCATTCCAATGCTTATCTGGAGCGCTACCTTATTGCCGGCGCCGAGGATAACATTCAGGTATGCAATCCCAGCACGCCGGCGCAGTATTTTCATGTGCTGCGCCGACAGATGAAGCGCCCCTTTCGTCGGCCGCTGGTATTGATGACGCCCAAGAGCTTGTTGCGTCATAAGCAGGTGGTCTCGCCGATGGCTGACTTCAGCCAGGGGAGTTTTCAAGAGATTCTGGACGATCCAAAAGGCAGCGATGGTCGTGGCCGTCTGGTCTTGTGCAGCGGAAAGATTTATTACGATTTGCTAGCGGCCCGGGAAGCGGCCAAAATCGAGGGAGTGGCCCTGGTTCGCATTGAGCAACTCTACCCCTTTCATCAAGACCTGGCCCGCGAGCGCTTGCAGAAATACCAGGCAGCGGACAGCATTGTCTGGGCGCAGGAAGAACCCGAGAACCGGGGCGCTTACCGCCACCTGCGGCCCGAATTGCAGTCTCTGTTTCCCGACCAAGCGGTTCACTATGTAGGCAGAAAAGCCAGTGCCAGCCCGGCCGTGGGTTCCTTGCGCAAGCATCGGCAGGAGCAAGAACGAATTGTCAGTGAGGCCCTCGGCCGGCAAGGAGGAATTTAACATGATAGTTGAGGTGAAAATTCCAGAAGTCGGAGAGTCGGTTACCGAGGGATTGCTGGCCGAGTGGCTCAAGGCAGATGGCGACTCGGTTTTGGCTGACGAGGCCTTGTTCGAATTGGAAACCGACAAGGTGACCATGACCATTCCTGCCGAGTTGCCCGGGCGCCTACAGATCTTGGTAGTGGCGGGGGAGACCGTGCCGGTGGGTACCGTGGTGGGCAAGATTGACACGGCCGCCTCTGCGCAACCGAGCCAAACTCCGATTCAGCCCGAGGCCGCCGCGGCTCATCCCACGCCGGTAGCGCTTGCCGCTCCGTCGGTGGCCACCACCAGCGAGGGGCCGCCGATTGCCCCGGCCGCCGGCATGGCCCAGGCCCAGTCCAAGCTCAGTGCCGAGGAGCCTATGCCGCTCTCGCCGGCGGTACGCCACTTATTGGCCGAACACGATCTCCCAGCCGCATCGATTAAGGCCAGTGGCAAGGGCGGTCGTTTGACCAAGAACGACGTCCTGTTACACATGGAAAAAGGGTCGGTCGCGCCTAGTTATCAAGCCCAGGCCGTCGAGGCCAAGGACGAGACCCGGGTAAAGATGAGCCCGCTGCGTCACCGGATTACCGAGCGGCTGGTGCAGGTGCAACAAACCGCCGCCATCCTGACTACTTTCAATCAGGTGGACATGTCCGCGGTGATGGATTTTCGCGCCAAACACAAGCAAGCCTTCGAAAAGAAGTTCGACGTGCGGTTGGGTTTCATGTCCTTTTTCGTCAAGGCGGCGGTCGACGCGCTCAAGACCGTGCCCGAAATCAACGCTCGTATCGAAGGCGACGACATCGTCTACCAGCACTATTTTCATATCGGGGTGGCGGTAGGCACCGAACAGGGCTTGGTGGTCCCGGTCATTCGTGATGCCGACCGCCAGAGCTTTGCCCAGATCGAAGCGCAAATCAGCGATATGGCGACGCGGGCCCGATCCCATCGCCTGAAGCTGGAAGAGCTCCTGGGTGGTTGTTTTACCATCTCTAACGGCGGGGTGTACGGGTCCCTGATGTCCACGCCCATTCTCAACCCACCCCAGTCCGGTATCTTAGGCTTACATCGCATTGAGAAGCGGCCTATGGTAGTAAACGACGAAATCGTAATTCGGCCCATGATGTATCTGGCGCTTTCCTATGACCATCGGGTGGTCGACGGCAGCCAGGCGGTAACTTTCCTAAAGCGCATTGTTGATTGCATGGAAGATCCCCAGCGTATGCTTTTGGAGGTGTGAGATGGCTCTTGTTGATTTGGCGGTGATCGGGGCCGGACCGGGCGGTTATGTGGCCGCCATCCGCGCGGCCCAACTTGGATTGCAAGTGACTCTGATCGAGAAAGAACAACAACTCGGCGGTACTTGCCTGCGTATTGGTTGCATTCCTTCCAAGGCTTTATTGGAATCCAGTCACATTTTTGAATTGGCCAGCAAACACAGCAGCAGCCACGGAGTACGCATTGAGGGTGTCTCGCTGGACCTGGCGGCTATGCACCAACGCAAGGAACAGGTAGTGGCCCAGTTGACTGAAGGGGTGGCCGGGCTGATGAAGAAGAACAAGGTGCAGGTCTTGCGCGGAACCGGCCGCCTTCTTGCCCCGGGCGTGGTTGAGGTTCTGACCGCAGATGGTCCGCAGCGCGTCGAGGCCAAATCAGTGCTCTTGGCCACCGGCTCGCAAGCGATCCCGCTGCCTTTTGCCCCCTTCGACGGTAAGCGGGTGGTCACTTCCACCGAGGCGCTGTCGTTTGATTCGGTGCCCGCGCACTTGCTGGTGGTAGGCGGGGGCGCGGTCGGTTTAGAGCTGGGTTTGGTTTGGCATCGATTGGGCGCCAAGGTCACGGTGGTGGAAATGCTGCCGCGCATTGCCCCTTTTGCCGACGGGCTGATGTCGCGCATGTTGCTTCGGTCTCTCAAAGCGCAAGGCATGGAAATTCGCACTGCCACCCAGGTGACCGGAATGAAAGCCGTCGCCGATGGCATGCAGGTGTCCCTGGCCGACAAGAAAGGCGCCGAGGAGATCCTGTGTGATCGAGTATTGGTGTCGGTGGGCAGAAAACCGTACATCGAGGGATTGGGGCTGGTCGAGGCGGGGGTCACCCTTACCGACCGGGGCCTGGTGGCGGTGGATAGTAAGTGCCAAACCCAAGTGGCTTCGGTCTATGCCATTGGCGATTTGGTAGCCGGGCCGGCGCTGGCCCACAAGGCCGAAGAAGAGGGCATGGCCGTGGCCGAGGGTTTGGCCGGGCTGCCGGGCGAGGTCCATCACGAACTTATTCCCGCCGTGGTCTATACCCATCCCGAGCTGGCCATGGTCGGCAAGACCGAAGAGCAGTGCAAAGAAGAAAAATTGGATTTCCGATCAGGCAAGTTTTACTTCCGGGCCAACGGCCGGGCCATTGCCGCCGAGCAGACCGACGGCCTGGTGAAAATTCTGGCCGATGCCAAGACTGATCGCATCCTGGGTGTGCACATCGTGGGTCCGGGTGCCTCCGAGTTGATTGCCGAGGCAGTCATGGCCATGGAGTTTGGCGCCAGCGCCGAAGATTTGGCCCGTACCACCCACGCTCATCCTTCCTTCGCGGAAGCGGTGCGCGAGGCGGCCTTGGCGGTCGATGGTCGGGCCATCCATGCCTGATGACCTACCCCTTTATTGACCTGGATGCAGATTTGCTGGCAGCTTTTGCCGACGATAGCCGCGCGCGCATGTGTGTGCGCCGGCCCGCCCAAACCATGGTGGTGCTGGGTCGCGGCAGCCGACCAGAGCAAGAGCTGCAGCTTTCAGCCTGTGAACAGGACGGGGTGCCGATTTTTCGTCGGCGCGGCGGCGGTTGTGCGGTGGTGCTGGACGAGGGTAATTTGGTGGTCTCGTTCGTTCGCTCGGCACCTGGTTTCGGTGACCACCAGCGCCTCTTCGACCAGCTATCTGCCTGGCTCATCGATGGACTTCGACAGGCCGGAATCGCGGGCATCAAGCAGACGGGGTTCTCCGATCTAGTCTGGGAGGGACGCAAAGTCGCCGGTGCCTGCCTGCATCGTTCCGGTGCCCTGCTGTATTACTCTGCCAGCCTGCTGGTTCGGCCTGATCTGGCGATCATCGAACGCTACCTGAAACACCCGCCCCGAGAACCAGAATATCGCCAGGGGCGATCCCACCGTGAATTTCTGGCTGCGCTGGGCACTGGTTTGTGGTCCGGCGGGGTCGAAGAGCTTCGTTGCCGGCTCGAGCGTTGCTTGGCCCTGCCTTAATCGCGCAGCAAATTTCGCAAGACCGTTTGCAGAATGCCGCCGTTGCGGTAGTAGCTCAGCTCCACCGGGGTATCGATGCGGCAGCGTACCGTAAATGAGCGCTCGTTGCCCTCGTCATCCTTGACCTGAACCGGCAGCATTTGGCCTGCGGAAAGATCATTGTCGATCGCTATGGAGTAAGACTCGTGGCCATTGAGCCCCAGGGATTCGGCGTTGTCGCCGGGTTCGAATTGCAGGGGCAGCACGCCCATGCCCAGCAAGTTGGAGCGATGGATGCGCTCGAAGGACACCGCAATGACCGCGCGTACCCCAAGCAGCTTGGTTCCTTTGGCCGCCCAATCGCGGCTGGAGCCCATGCCATAGTCGCGGCCGGCGATGACCAAAGTGGGGGTGTGGCTCTGCTGGTATTGGCAGGCTGCCTCGTAAACTGGGACTACCTGGCCGTCGGGTCCGCGGGTCCAGCCGCCTTCCTTGCCTTCGGCCAGAAGGTTGCGAATGCGGATATTGGCAAAGGTGCCCCGGGTCATAACCCGGTCATTGCCGCGTCGCGAGCCATAGGAGTTGAATTCTTCGATGGCAATGCCCTGTGCCTGCAAGTACTTTCCGGCCGGGGTGTCGGCAGCAATGGCCCCGGCCGGGCTGATGTGATCGGTGGTGACACTGTCGCCGAGCAAGAGCAAAATGCGGGCGTCACCAATGGTTTCGATGGCGGGTACCGCGGCCGTCATCTCGGTGAAAAAAGGTGGTTCCTGTAGATAGGTGCTGTTTTCTGACCAGGGGTACATCAGGCTGTCTTGGCTCGGGATCTGGTTCCAAGTCTCGTTCTCGTCATACAGTCGAGAGTAAATCTGGACATATTTGCTGGGGTCGGTGGCGTGGGGAAGAAGGGCTTCGACCTCCTCTGGCTCTGGCCAGAGATCGGCCAAGAAGATCTCAGCTCCGCTGGCATTACGGCCGATGGCATCCTGACTCAAATCGATAGCAACGGTGCCGGCCAGCGCGTAGGCCACCACCAACATGGGGGACGCCAGGAAGCTGGCGCGCACCCGCGGGTGAATACGGCCTTCGAAATTACGGTTTCCGCTCAAGACCGCGGCGGCAATCAGGTTGTCTTTGGCGATGGCCTGATCGACCGATTCGGCCAAGGGGCCCGAGTTGCCGATGCAGGTGGTGCAGCCATAGGCCACTATCTGGAAGCCGAGCTTTTCCAAATAGGGCAGCAAACCGCTTTCGGTCAGGTAGTGAGTCACCACCTTGGAGCCGGGCGCCAAACTGGTTTTCACCGTGGCCGGGACCGACAATCCGGCTTCGACGGCTTTTTTTGCCAAGAGTCCGGCACCCAATAGCAAGGCGGGATTGGAAGTGTTGGTGCAAGAAGTAATCGCCGCGATGACCACCGAACCGTCCTGCAGCCCTTGGTCATTGTTTTGCCGGTCGGCTTTGCGACCAAAGCCGCCTTCGCTGACCGGCAGTTTGCGAAGCGCCGAGAAATGCTGCTTCAGCCGGGATACCTCCACCCGATCCTGGGGCCGAGCGGGCCCGGCCACACTGGGTTGAATGTCGGCGAGCGACAGTTCTAGTTGATCGAAGAAGATGGGTTCGTCCGAACCCTCCTCGCGAAAGAGAGTTTGCGTTTTGCAATAGCGTTCGACGCGATCGATCAACTCGGCCGGGCGTCCGGTTTGTCGGAGGTAGTCCAAAGTCTGTTGGTCGACCGGAAAAAAGCCGCAGGTCGCGCCGTACTCGGGCGCCATGTTGGCGATGGTGGCGCGATCGGCCAAACCAAGATGGGCCAGATCCGAGCCAAAGAACTCGACAAACTTGCCCACCACGCCCTGCTTGCGCAGAACTTCGGTGACCGCCAAGGCCAGATCAGTGGCGCTTACCCCGGCACGAAGGCTGCCCACCAGCCGGACTCCGATGACCTGGGGCAGCAGCATGGAGACCGGCTGGCCCAACATAACCGCTTCGGCCTCAATGCCGCCCACGCCCCAGCCCAAAACTCCCAGGCCGTTGATCATAGTGGTATGGGAGTCGAGGCCCACCAGCGAGTCGGGCATGAGGATGGTTTCGCCATTTTGATTTTGCTGCTGCACTACCTGGGCCAAGTACTCCAAGTTGACCTGATGGCAGATTCCGCTGGCCGGGGGCACCACTCTCAAGTTGGCAAACGCTTTTTGCGCCCAGTGCAGGAATTGGTAACGTTCGTGGTTGCGCGCGAATTCTCGATCGGCGTTGTGGGCCAAGGCGTCCGCGCTGCCATGCCGATCTACCTGCACGCTGTGGTCGATGATTAGATCGACCGGTACCTGGGGATTGATCCGGCCCGGGTCGCCGCCCAAGCGCTGCATGGCGGAGCGTAAGGCGGCCAGATCCACCATGGAAGGTACGCCGGTGAAATCCTGTACCAACACCCGGGCGGGCATGAAGGGAATCTCTTTTTCGTCCGGGTGGGTCGGATGGTGGCCCGCCAACACTTCGATGTGATCGGCAGTGATCTCCATGCCGTTTTCTGTCCGCAGAGCGGCCTCGAGCAGTACCTTGATGCTATAGGGCATGCGGGAGACATGTTCAAAACCTTGCCGGGCCAGGCGCGGAAGGCTGAAAAATCGCGCTGAACCGGTGGCGGCATCGAGTTGGTCCAGGGTGCCGAAAGAGTCAGGCCAAAATTGTTTCATCTTTTACCTCCCCTTGTGCAGAAGAATCGCTTGACAAGTTGCCTATTAATGACACCAATATCATCTTGATTCAACGCTGATATCTATCTAAAATCAGTCGCCTATTCGGGGAGAGGTGCGCAAATGACCGACAAAGGGGAAAAAACCGCGGTGCGAGGACTCGAGGGCGTGATTGCCTCTGAGACCCGCATTGGCATGGTCGATGGCGTCAACGGAAAGCTGTACTACGCCGGCTATGAAATTGACGAATTGGCCGAGCAGGTCAGTTTCGAGGAAGTGGTCTTTTTGCTGTGGCACGATCGCCTGCCCGCAGAGAAAGAACTGCTTGCCTTCCGCGATCAATTGGTGCGGGAGATGACTTTGCCGCCGGCCTTGCAGGATTGGTTTCGGCGTATCCCCGCGGACTTACATCCCATGGTGGTTCTGCGCTCGGCCGTATCCGACCTGGCCCTTTTTGACCCGGAGGCGGCAGACAATTCGGCCGCGGCTACCCAGCGCAAAGCAATACGGCTGGTGGCCAAGATCCCGACCATTATCGCCGGCATCCACCGTATGCGCCAAGGCCTGGATTTGCCGGCACCCGATTTGTCCCAGGGCATTGCCTTCAATTTTTTGCGCATGTTTTTGGGTTCTGATCCCAGTCCTTATGATGCCGAGACCATGGATCTGGTTCTGGTCTTGCACGCCGATCACGGTTTCAACGCTTCGACCTTCTCCGCCCGGGTGACCGCCAGCACCCTGGCCGACATCTACGGGGCCGTCACCAGCGCCATCGCTACCTTACAAGGACCCTTGCATGGCGGGGCCAATCAGCGAGTCATGGAGATGCTGACCGAGATCGGTGACAGCGGCGATGTTGCCGACTATATCGATGGTCTCTTGGCCCAGGGGAAGCGTATCATGGGCTTTGGCCACCGGGTTTATAAAGTGCAGGATCCAAGGGCTCGGCACTTGCGCAAACGCGCCGGACAGGTGTGCCGTGAAGATGAGGGCTGTACCTATTTCAAAATGAGCGAAACCATCGAAGAAAAAACTCTCCAGGAAAAGGGCATTTATCCCAACGTTGATTTTTACTCGGCCACCGTTCAGCATGCCTTGGGCATTCCGGTGGCATACTACACCACCGTTTTTGCCGTTTCGCGGATCGCAGGCTGGAGTGCACACGTTATGGAACAGTTGGCCGACAATCGATTGATTCGTCCCCGGGCGCAATTCACCGGCAAATATCCGCGCAAATTTACACCCAGGTCTCAACGGCCGGAAGGGGGAGAAAAGTGAGCGCCAGGCAAGCTCGTATTCCCAAAGAATTGTACGACAGCACGGCTTCGGACCCCGAGTGGTTTCACGAGGTGCTTTGCGAGGAGTGTGGGGACTGTGGCCGGAAAAAACGGATTGCGCCTGCCGAACTAGAGTCTTTTACTGCCCGGGTGCTGGCCAAACACGGGGTAGGCGCGCGCGAAGCGTCCGTGACTGCCCGGGTGTTGGTGGCCGCCGATTTGCACGGCATTGCCAGCCATGGGGTGGCCCGCTTGGGCCGATATCTTCAGGGCATCCGGGCTCGGTTCATCCGGCCGAATGCGGTGTTTGAAGTAACCGAACCGGTTCCGGCCCTGGGCGTGATCGATGCCCGCAACGGCTTGGGGCAAGTCATCGCCGATTTTGCCATGGACATGGCTCTCGACAAGGCGGCCGAAAATGGCGTGGGCGTGGTGACGGTGAAGAACAGCAACCACTATGGCATTGCCGGTTACTATGCGCTCAAGGCGGTGGCCCGGGGCATGATCGGGGTATCCATGACCAATTCGGCGCCCTTGGTCATTCCCACCAATGGGTCCGAGGCGGTTCTGGGCACCAATCCTCTGGCTTTGGGGGCGCCGGCCAGCCGTCATTTGCCTTTCTTGCTGGACATGGCCACCTCGGTAGTGCCGCGCGGAAAACTCGAAGTCTACGATCGCAATGACCGGACCATGCCCCTGGGCTGGGCCGCGGATGATAAGGGCGCCGATTGCACCGACGCCGGCCTGGTTTTGAAGAACCTGATCGAACGCGTGGGTGGCGGCATCTTGCCCTTAGGCGGCCGCGGTACCGAATTTGGCGGCCACAAGGGTTTTGGCTTGGCCTTGATGGTCGACATTCTTGCCGGGGTGCTGTCCGGATCGGCCTATGGCCCCGAGGTGCATAATCTCAAACCCAGGGACGATGGGGAACGGCCTAGCCCCCGGGTTGGTCATTTCTTCCTGGCGCTGGATATCGCCAAGTTCATGCCCCTAACCCAGTTCACCGAAAGAATGGATGAGTTGATCGATAGGCTCAAGAACGCGGCCAAGGCCGAAGGGGAGCAGGACATTTTTATCCACGGTGAAAAAGAGTTTGCCCACCGCGAAGAGGCGCGGAAAAACGGTATCCTGATGGCCGACAATGTGTACCAAAGTTTGGAAAAGATCGCCGAAGAATGTGGCATCGCCCCGCCGGCTTGTGTGGCCGGGATCTGATTTGTGCTCCGCCGTGAGGAGGTGCGATGCAAAGCTATGACCTGGCCGTTGTGGGTGGAGGTATCGTGGGTACCGCCACGGCGATGGATTTGTCATCGACCGGCAAGACCTCGGTGGTGGTTCTCGAGGCCGAAGGCGAGTTGGCGGCTCATCAAACCGGACACAATAGCGGAGTGATTCACTCTGGTTTGTACTATAAGCCAGGGTCGCAAAAAGCACGCAACTGTGTCGCGGGCCGCGAGGCGCTTTATCGGTTTTGCGCCCAGCACGGTATTGCCCACGATCGTTGTGGCAAGCTGGTGGTGGCCACCCGCGAAAGCCATCTGCCGGCCTTGGCCGAGTTAGAGCGCCGCGGGCAGGCCAACGGCCTAAGCGGTATCCGCCGCTTGGACGGACCGGAACAAATCAAGGAACTCGAACCCCACGTCGAAGGCATCGCCGGTTTGCATGTGCCCGAGACCGGTATTGTCGACTTTGTCGCCGTGACCAAGAAGTACGGCGAGGAAATCGAGCGGCAAGGGGGTGAAATACGAACCGGCAGCGCTCTTCGAGGTGTCCAGCGTGAAAGTGGCGGCATGGTGTTAGAGACCACCAGCGGCGAACTGCGCTGTCGGTACCTGATCAACTGCGCGGGATTACAGTGTGATCGGGTAGCCCGTCTATGCGGGGTCGATCCCGGTCTGCGGATCGTGCCTTTTCGTGGTGAGTACTACGTTTTGAAACCCGAGCGCGAGAGCTTGGTTCGCAATCTGGTCTATCCGGTGCCCGATCCGCGCTTCCCATTTTTGGGCGTGCATTTCACCCGCATGGTTCAGGGCGGCATAGAAGCGGGACCCAACGCGGTGCTGGCTTTGCGGCGGGAGGGTTACCGGCGTTTTTCCTTCTCTTTGCGGGACGTGTTTTCTTGGTTCTTTTATCGCGGCTTCTGGCGCATGGCCCGCAAATATTGGCGTACCGGTTTTGGCGAGGTTTGGCGTTCTTTTTCCAAGCGCGCATTCGTCAAGGGTATGCAGCAGCTGGTGCCCGAAATTCGCACCCGCGATGTGCGCCGGGGCGGGGTCGGCATACGCGCCCAGGCTTTGACCCCTGACGGAATGCTGGCGGATGATTTCCGTATTGTGGAAGCCGAAGGCATGATTCATGTACTCAACGCGCCCTCGCCGGCGGCGACCGCCTCGATAGCCATCGGCCAGGACCTGGCGCGCTTGGCCAGAAAGAATTTCAATCTCTCTTGAACGGAGCTGGAGTAGAGCGATGCGAATAGAACGCGATTCGATGGGCGAGATGACTGTGCCCGACGAAATGTTGTACGGGGCGCAAACTGCCCGGGCGGTAGAAAATTTCTCGGTCAGTGGCATGGGGATCGGCCGGGACATGATTCGAGCCTTGGGCCAGGTGAAGGCCGTGGCCGCTTCGGTCAACCGTGAACTGGGTTTGCTGGATGTCACCATGGCCGAAGCCATCGAACAGGCGGCCCGCGAGGTCGCCGACGGTAAATGGGATGAGCATTTTCCGGTCGATGTCTTCCAGACCGGCTCAGGCACTTCCAGCAACATGAACGTAAACGAAGTTATCGCTCGCCGCGCCGAGAAACAGGTGCATCCCAACGATCACGTTAATCTGGGTCAATCGAGCAACGATGTTTTTCCCACCGCCATTCACCTGGCCGCGGTGACAAAAATCGAAGAGACTCTGTTGCCGGTCTTGGGTCAAATGAGCGCCACGCTGGCCGAATTGTCTCTGCGCTTTGATGATGTGATTACCACCGGGCGTACCCATTTACAGGACGCGACCCCCGTTCGGCTGGGTCAGGTGTTTTCCGGCTACCAGGCCCAGGTAGATCATGGCATCGGCCATCTGCAGCAGGCACTCCCGCATCTGCGTGAGCTGCCCATCGGTGGTACCGCGGTGGGAACGGGGGTAAATACCCACCCGCGCTTCGGTAGCCTCATGGCCGCGCGGCTCTCCACCTTGACCGGCCACGACTTTATCGAGGCGCCCAACCACTTCGAAGCCCAATCAGCTCGCGATGCCGCGGTGCAAATGAGTGGCGCGCTCAAGACAGTGGCGGTGAGCTTGATGAAGATAGCCAACGACATTCGCCACCTGGGCTCGGGGCCGCGCCTGGGTCTGGGCGAGCTTGACCTCCCCGCGGTTCAGCCCGGCTCCAGCATCATGCCCGGCAAGGTCAACCCGGTGATTGCCGAGTCCCTGATCATGGTCTGCGCCCAGGTGCTAGGCAACGACGCTGCCATAAGTCTGGGCGGCTTGTATGGCAACTTCCAGCTCAACGTTATGATGCCGCTGATTGCGCGCAATTTACTCGAACAGATACAACTATTGAGCGGGGCCGGCCGCAATTTCGACCAGAAGCTCTTGCGTGGTTTGCAGGCCAAACCGTCCACAAGGCTTGCCCAGTCGCTGGCCCTGGCCACCGCGCTGGCGCCCAAGGTGGGATACGATCTGGCCGCCGAGATTGCCAAAGAGGCCCATGCCAGTGGGCAGACGGTACGGGAAGTGGCCCTGGCGCGTAAAGTGGCTACGCCCGCGGAACTCGATCATCTGCTCGATCCGGTCCGCCTGACCAAGGCCGACCAATGACGCCCCTGACCTTACGCCAATGGCTGCAGGCCGAGCCCTTTTCCCTTGGTCTTTCCTCGGGCTTTTTCGGCTTTTTTGCCCATTGCGGCATGATTCAGGTCCTTGAGCAAGAAGGTCTATACCCGCAGCGCCTGGCTGGTTCGAGTGCCGGCGCTCTGGTTGCCGCCTGCTGGGCCAGTGGCTTGGGTGCCGATCGCATCGCCGAAGAATTGTTGTCCTTGCAGCGTTCAGATTTCTGGGATCCATGGCCGGGACCGGGCCTGCTGCGGGGGCAGAAGTTTCGTGAGCGGCTCAGCGCGCTGATGTCGGTACAATCCTTCGAGGCTTGTCGCATTCCACTGGTGCTCTCCGCCCACGATTTGATGTCTCGCCAAACCCGGGTTATTGTCGAGGGTCCACTGATTCCCGCCGTCCATGCCTCCTGCGCGGTTCCTTTTCTCTTCCATCCGGTTTGGTTGGGAATGAAACCTCACTGTGACGGTGGGGTATCCGATCGCCGGGGCATCAAGGGTATTCCCAGGCAAGAACGTTTGCTTTATCACCATATGGCTTCGCAATCCCCCTGGCGGCGGGCGAACAGTCCCTCCCTGCAATTGCCCCAACGTCAAAACACGGTGAGTCTGGTCATCGCCGATTTGCCTCGGGTGGGTCCATTTCGTTTGCCCAACGGAAAACGAGCCCTACAGCAAGCCTACGAGGCTACTTGCCGGGCTTTGGACCGGCCCATTGAGAAGCAAGTGGTAAGAGTTTAGTTCAATGCCGGTCTGGGGTATGCTGGGCCGATGAAAGCCAAAGATCTTTATGCCCATCGAGGGCGAACGCACGCGCCGGCAAAAGTGTTGCCCATGAGCCTGGCTGAGATGAAGACTCTGGGCTGGGAGCAATGTGACATCATCCTGGTCACCGGCGATGCCTACATCGATCATCCCAGCTTCGGCGCCGCCCTCATCGGCCGGGTCTTGGAGGCCCAAGGTTTTCGCGTGGGTATTATCGCCCAGCCCGACTGGCACAACGTCGATGCTTTTCGCACCTTAGGCGCACCCCGGCTGATGTTCGGCGTGACTTCCGGTAACATGGATTCCATGGTCAACCGCTACACCGCCGATGCCCGTAGGCGCTCCGACGATGCCTATAGCCCCAACAATCAGCCCGACCGCCGTCCCGACCGCGCCGTCATTGTCTATGCCAATCGCTGCCGACAGGCCTACAAGGGAGTGCCGATTGTGCTCGGTGGCATCGAAGCCTCCCTGCGCCGCGCGGCCCATTACGATTACTGGTCAGACAAAGTGCGCCGTTCCATTTTACTAGACGCCAAGGCCGACCTGCTCTTGTACGGCAGCGCCGAGCGTGCCGTTACCGAAGTGGTCCACCGCCTGGCCGCCGGTGAGTCCATCAGCGACATTCACGATCTGCCTGGCATAGGTTTTCTCCGTCCCCGTAAAGATCCCGATGCCAACTTTCTTCGCCTGCCGGCTTACGAAGAAGTAGCCAAAGACCCGGTCGTCTTCGCCCAAGCCGCCCGTATTCTGAACTTGGAGACCCATCCGGCGCACGCCCGGCCTTTGGTTCAGCAACACGCCGAGCGCGACCTGTGCCTCATGCCACCGCCCGTGCCGCTGACCACCGCCGAGTTGGATCATACCTACGAGCTGCCTTTTTCTCGGCGCCCGCATCCCAGCTACGGCAAGGCCCGCCTGCCCGCCTGGGAGATGATTCGCCATTCGGTCACCATCATGCGCGGATGCTTCGGTGGTTGTACCTTCTGCGCC
>JAUVBB010000335.1 GCA_030591445.1 Deltaproteobacteria bacterium
CATCCCAGATGTAGGTGTGTGAATCCTCGTCGTTTTTATAGGCGTAAAGGGGACCGCCGGGATCGGGGTAGAGCCGGGTGCTTTCGGCATAAGATTTCCCAAACTGCTCGACCAGCTTGTCGTACTGCAGAACCGAGCCGCCCGCCTTATAATATCCCTGGCCGCCTATCTGACCCTGGTTGCGGTTCTTGTCGATGGTGGCGCCGACTCTATCGATGGCCGCGACCATTTCCAGGGCCACCTTGCCATAGGAATCGATGGCTGCCCCCAATAGGGGTATATCGCCCAGGTTGGACATTAGCGAGGCCAGTGCCTTGAACTGCTGACCCAGCTTGCCTCCCTGTTGGTATTTCTTAACCCGCCCCGACAAAGTCTTTACCAGACTGTAAGTGTCTCGGATGATCACCGCTTTGGATGTGGCACTCTTGAGCGAATCGACGGCCTGCTTGTAGTCGCTAAAGGTGTCTACCACCTCGTTGAATTTCTTCAAGGCCTGCTGGCGGTCTTTGCGGGGCAAGGTGTTGAGAATGTCCTTCACCTTGTTCAGCCCGTCATCCAGATAGCCGGTAATTGTTTCAGCACTGGAAAAGCTGCCTTGCAGCAGCTTGAAATCCTTCTCGATCGCTTCTTCTAACTTACCCGCCTGGCTTAGCCCAGCATTTCCCAGAACCCCCACCACCCATACCACCACCAGCGCCAGAACCCGATTCATAGGCTCTACCTCCTAAAAAGGTAAACAAGATATAAAGAATCCAGTTTAGCACACAGGACCAAGAATCGAAGACAAGAATGTAGGGGGGACTAAAGGCTGAAACACTCTTCGGTCACATTTTCGCTATTGCTCCAAGCAAAGGATTGGCGATTCGCTATTTGGCTTGCGCAGTCTGGGCGCAGGACTTTCTTGATTAGCTTATAAGACACGCGGGATAGAAGCTGCAGCCTGGTGCGGGCATGGTCGATAGCTTGCATAACTTCGTAGCGACGATACATGTGGGCCTGCCTGAGTCTTTTCCGAAAGGCGCCCTTGATGCTGGCACTGTTGGTTTGTACCGCCCAGTTCCAAATCTGTTTGAGCTTTGCCAGTTTCGAACCTAACTGGCGATCATCGATCGCTTTGCTGATGGGATTTTTCAGACCACCCGGCACATGGACCAGATCGTTCGCGTTTTCAGCTTGCGCTTGATGCAGGTAGCTCTTTAGCAAATCCAGCCGGGAACGCAGCTGCCGCCGCCGATCATCAAAGCGGCCAAGTTGCTTTTTGCGCAAACTTTTTCTCAAGTTCGGTGGTCTGGGATGTTTCATGTCCCGCTAAGCCTCCTCTTCCCATTCCTATATTCGTGCAACAAACGTTCCGTTTGTCTGATTCTCGGAAAGATCATGTAAGTGACAGAAATATCGCCACTAAATTGATTTTGGCTTGAGTTTGGCGCGATCCGATAGTCTCAAACATGAGACAGGTGGCTAGGAGAGCAGAGAAATTTTTTCAATGTGTCTCAATGTTTATCGGATTTGAAGGGATGGTCGGGTTTTCTCACCGGCGAGACAAAAAAGAGGGTTCGATAAAAAATTCTCTTACTCGCCGAAACCACCCGCTTCACACACACCAGCGGCACAGTATTCTCCGGATTCCCCATCACAGATGGTTCCGCAGGCCGGGCTTTCTACGCAGGTGTTGTCGCACAGGGTCTGTTCGCCGCAGTCGATGGCCTGGCAGCTGCCGGTTACGCATTCGTCGCCGGTAGCACAGGCGGTGTCGCAGCTGCCGCAGTTGTTTCGATTCGTGTCGAGATTGAAACAAATGGCCTGGCTTGGATCGAAGGCGGTGGGGCATTCGGACCAACCGTCGGGACATTGGCAAGTGCCGGTAGCACAGGTCTCCCCGCCCATGGATGAACCGCCAACCGAACAACCGCCGCAGTGGTAACTGTTGGTCAGGGTGTCGACACACTCGTCGTTGCACCTGACTTCATTGGCTTCGCAGGGGGCAATCCCGCAAACGCCGATGACGCATTCTTCGTCCCAATTACATGGGGTGCCACAGGCGCCGCAGTGGTAAGGATTGGAATCGAGATCTACACAGATCAGCGCGTAAGTAAATATGTCGCCTTCGCCTTCCGTGTCCTCACAATAGGCCGGATTGGTTCCTGTCGAGCACAGACAGGCGCCGCCATCGCAGATGCTGCCTTCGGTACAGGCTTCCCCGCAGGATATGCCGTATACACAAGAGCTGTCGCAGAGAATACTGAGGTCCGGGCAGACGATTGCCCCACAGACGCCGGCTACGCATTCTTCGCCGACGGGACACTCGATATTACAGCCGCCGCAGTGCTGGTCATTGTCTAGCGGGTCAACGCAGTAGTTGAAATCTCCGCCAGGGCATTCGATCCAGCCATCCTGGCAGATGCATTCTCCGGGGTAGCACCACTCGCCCACGATGCCTGAGTCACTGGCAGAGGCGTAGGTGCAGCCGCCGCAGTTCTGATGGTCGATCAGCGGGTCTATGCAGTCGTTGCCGCATCTTTCGGTATCGCCGGCGCAGGTGATCAGTTGGCAGGTTCCGCCCAGGCATTCCTGGCCGATATCGCATTGGATTTCGCAGCCACCGCAGTTGTTGCGGTCGGTGTCGGTATCCACACAGATGGTGAGATCGCCTTCAAATCCCCCGGAGCATGCGGTTCCCGAGATACACTCGCACAGGCCCAAATTGCAGGTCTGATCGGCTGGACAAGCGATGTCACAGTCGCCGCAGTGGCTTTGGTTGGTCTGGGTGTCGACGCAGTCGTTGCCGCACAGGGTCGAACTTCCGCAGTCGATGGCCTCGCAAATGGCGGCCTCGCAGGTGGTGCCGTCAGGACAATCCTCACCGCAGAGATCGCCGCTGATGCAGCTGTTGTCGCATAGAATCTCGTTGGCGCCGCAAGTGAGATCGACGCAAACACTGCTTTCACAGGTTTTACCGGCGGCACATTGGGTATTACAATCGCCGCAAAACAGGCTGTCGCTGGTCAGGTCGGCGCAGGCTCCATAGCCTGGTTCATTTGCTAGCGGACACACGGTGGCGCCATCCCAACAATCACATTCTGCCAGCAGGCAAATCTCTCGGGCTATCGTTCCGGATGAGGGCCGGCAGCCGCCGCAGTTGTTGCGGTTGGTGTTGGGATCTACGCAAACGTCGCCGCAGCGGATCAAATCGCCGCTGCACACGATGGGCTCACAGGCGCCGGCCTCACAATGGGTTCCGATTACACAGGCATTGTCGCAGCTTCCGCAGTTCTGGTCGTTGCTCTGCGTGTCTACGCAAGCACCTTGGCAGAGCGTGCGTGAATCGGAACAAGTGCAGTTGCTGTCTATGCATACCCCGCCAGGCACCGTGCAGGTGGCATCGCAGGCGCCGCAATGGTCGTGGCTCAAAGCGGTGTCCACGCATATGCTATTGCACATCTTTTGCCCGGCGGGACAGTCGGCTTCGGGACTGGGAGCCAGTGCCAGATCGACTTGGGTGGTACAGGTGCCTTCTGCCGTAGTGGCTTTGACCACTATGGATTCGGTGGATTCGCCGTCTAGCACGGCGACAATGCGGCTTTGGAAGCCGCGTCGAACCACCAAATTGGCGCAGCCGTCGGCGCCAGTGCGCGCGTTTGAGGTAAAGCTGTAGTCGACTCCGCTGGCCTTGACGGTAGCACCCGGAATTGCCTTGTCGTCGCGGGTGACACAGGCATTTACGCAGCTGCGTTCGATGGGGCTGTCCGGATTCCACCAGGACAAGTGGGTGATCAGCGCCCGGTAAACCGGTTGGCCTTCCTCGTTGACGATGCGGTGGGCGACTCCCTCCTCGACCCACACGCCGGTTGCTTCATCCAAGCTCCACAATTCGATCACTTCCGGCGCGTCGTCGCGGGTGATGGGAAAGTGAATTTCTACTTCTTTGCCCGCGGCAATGTCCAACTCTTCCCCGTTTTGCTCGACCATGACCGCCATGGGTCCAAAGGTTTCGATCGATGCCTCGCTGCCGTCAGTACGGGTGCCAGTGAAAGATCCAGGGAAGGCGTTTAGTTGGTCAGGATCGGTGGCATCGATGGCGGAAAGCGCCAAATCGACATCGCCGGTGACCGCGTTACCAGAGTTGTCCACCAGGGCGGCCGCGGGAAATTTGGCTAAGGCGCCGCTGTCCGGTGACACCAGCGTACCGCCCACGCTTGAATCGAGAGTCTTTTGGGCTGCTATGGGCGAAAGGAAAAACTCGAAGAATGTCTCTTCGTCTTTGACGACGGTAAGGGGTTTGAGGGTCGCGGCGTAACCAGCCAACTCGACCGACACTACGATTTCGTCTCCCACCGTTACCCCAGTCAGGGTGAATTTGCCGTCGGCGCCGGTGGTGGTCTGGCCATCGGATGTTTTAACAACCGCGCCCACAATCGGGGTTACTGCCTGGGCATCGAATACCCGGCCAACAACTGTACCGGTAGCTTCTGGGCCAGGATCGCCGGGGCCCGGGTCGCCGGAACCCTCGTCTCCACCCTCGTCCGCCGGCGGGTTGCCTCCGTCCACACCCGCATCCACACCCGCATCCACGCCAGCGTCGGCAGCTTCTTCGGTACCTCCTCCCGAACAAGCCATGACACCAACCAAGAACAGCAAGCCGACCCACATCAACCCTTTCCAGAATCTATACATTTTTGCAGCCCCTCTGTTTGAGATCGGCGTGTTAAAACACACCCATCTCGGTTGTTGGCCAAGCGATTCCCCAAAAGACACAAAAGCTATGATTGTTGAACAGATAGTCTATTTATTTTGTGGAGGGCTGTCAATTCCTATTGCTCTATCAATTTTGTTACCTGCTTGAGTAACTCGGAACAGGAAAAAGGCTTGCTCATAAACGCGGTGCGCTGGTCGAGCTTCAATAGACTGGTGGCGGGATAACCGGAGACAAATAGGACGGGCAAAGCTGGACACTGCTCTCGCAGCTTGGCTGCAAGATGGGGGCCGTCAATGGCCGGCATGACCACGTCGGTGAGTAGCAAATCGAAATTAGCAACTCCATGCTCTTTGGCCATTTCTAAGGCCATGGCTCCGTCAACAGCCTTGATTACCTCGTAACCGCTGTCTTTGAGGGTGTCTGCAACTAATTCAATCACCACCTTCTCGTCTTCAACCACCAAAATGCGCCCGCTTCCGCTCGGTCCCGGTAATGCCCGGGATTGGGCAATCGGCACGGGTTTTCCGGTGGACTCAGGCAAGAGGACCGAGAAAGAAGTGCCTTTGCCCAGTTCTGAACGCACGATTATGCCGCCTTTACTCTGGCGGACAATGCCGTGGACCGTCGACAAGCCGAGTCCGGTTCCTTTTCCGACATCGCGGGTAGTAAAGAAGGGATCGAAAATTTGCTTCTGCAGCTCAGGGGACATTCCGACCCCGTTGTCTTCGACCACCAAGCATGCGTAGTGTCCGGGCGGCAAATCGACCAAATCGCTAGACCCAGCCAAGACTCGTATTTCGGTACGAATCAAGAGCCTCCCATCTCCAGACATCGCCAACTTGGCATTGGTCGCCAGATTGACGACCACCTGCTCGAACTGCCCCGGGTCCACCTCGGCCAAGATCGGCTGATCTCCCAACTCTGTCACGAACTCTACTCTTTCGCCGATGATACGTCGTAGCAGTAAAGTAACGTCCTCGATCACTGCCCGCAGGTCGATGAGCTTGGGCTGCAGAACTTGTTTGCGACTGAAAGCAAGCAACTTCTGGGTAAGCTGCGCCGCCCGTTTGGCGCAGCGTTGTATTTGGCCGATTTGGCGGACTTGCGTCTCGCCGTTAATATCCAGTTGCAGCAGTTCGGCGTAGCCCAAAATACCCACCAGCAAATTGTTGAAATCATGGGCCACTCCGCCTGCCAACAGGCCCACCGATTCCAGGCGTTGCTGATGTCCCAGGGTTTCTCTCAGGTGGGTCTCGACCGTAATATCTTGCAGGGAGACAACTTGCTCACCTTGGGTGCCGAGAAGCCAGGTGCTGGTGAGAACATGGGCGTGGCTGCCGTTTTCAGAGGTGGAAAGCGCAACTGGCACCGGGGGGCTGCCCTCGGATCTCGAACTGACCGCCTGGGCAAACTCATCACCAAGCAGCTTTACCAGATGGTCAAATGGCTGCCCAATGACCCGGTCGGGCTCAAGACCTATGATTGTGCTGGCAGCCCGGTTGAACTCCGCTACCAAGTTCTCGGTGCTGAGAACGATAATACCAATGGGCGATTCATCGATCAGCCGGGAAGCCCGTTTGCGTTCCACTGAAATACTCTTGACCGCGCTGAGAAGAGCTTCGTGTTTCTGATGGTGGTGCAAGAGCAGCAGCCCCAGACCGAGAATAACGACGCCGATGATAGAACCAACGTAGAATTCAGCGCTGGGAAGCCGGGTTTCCGTTTGCATATTAAAGGGAGCCCCCAGCGCCAGCAGGGTTATTAGCCAGAATGGAATGGTGGTAATCACCGCGGTTAATCGAGCCTTCGGAAAAGATCCTAGCAGTAGATACCCAAGCCAGCCAAAAACAGCGCTAGCCGTCCACATAAACGGTATTGCGGCCCAGTTGGGGGCGATGGGCGAAAAGATGGCAAAAGCTATGCTCCAGATCAAACTGAGACAGCCTAAAACAATCATCCACCTCGGTACCCGCCGTTCCAAAAAGCGAGTAATCCCAAGGGTCAAACCGGCCAGACAGGCAAGCATTCCCAAGACTGCCATGACCAGCAGAGTGGAGTCACCCCGCCAAAAGGTCATGGCCAAAGAAACCCCATGAACGACAGTAAGCCCGAGCAAGGCGAAGGCCCATAGCAATAGGTGTTTTGTCCGATCTTGGTGCCAAATAACCAGGCATACCCCGGCCAGACAGAGGTCCACCAAGGCCTGAATCAGCATGATCCAGTGATGCGCTTCAAAAGAAAAGTCAATCAAGGTAGACATAGTCGAAAAAATCCACAGCCTTTCGATATGGCTTCTTCACAAACCCCACTCATCTCGTAAGCCATTGACATAAAGGTATTTAGCACGAAGAGAGTTCCATGGCAAACCATGGTTTCCGCACCTCAGTGACGACTTGAAGAAGTGAAAAATTTGTCACAGACCATCAGATTTTCGTGATAACAAGAGGCTTGTTTGCTTGTCTCTGTAAGCGGAGCTACTGGGTAGGACTGGCCCGGTAATTGCAAGGAGAGAAGGTAAGGATGAGAGGAGTGAAAATGAGAACAAATTTATGCTTGGTCTTGATTTTTGGTTTGTGGTTTTCGTTGGCTGGTTGTTTGGGGCAGGGCAGTGGCTCGGACGCGGGAGTCGATGCCGGGCTGGATGCGGGGGAGATGGATGGTATGAACTTGACCGACGATGGCGAGGATCTAGCTGATGGCTTCGATGGTGGCTTTGATGGTGGCTTTGATGGTGGCTTCGATGGTGGCTTCGATGGTGGCGGTGACCTGGGCGATGGCGATGCCGAGGTCGAACTGTGGCCTTGGTGTCCCCCGGCGAGCGATTATGTGGGCGGGGATTGGGCTTGGACGCTGCGCATCTCGCCCGATGCGGTTTACTGCGCTTCTTTCAACGAGTCACGCACTCTGGAACAAGAGCAGCAGCTCAAGGCGCGCTTGCGCTTTGTGCCGGGTGACTATGCCTTGCCTACTGACAACGGCAGCTATCCATTCCGCTTACCGATCTGTGTCGAGTGGGACCAGCCTGGCCCGGCCCCGGTGGCCGAGGGCGTTGGTAGTCTGACTGCTACTCTCAACGATCTGGGCGATAAGATTGGCTATCAATTTCTGATCGAACAGCCCATGCGCACGGAATCAGGAGAGTCCTTTCACTATCGGCTTAGTCTGGTTGCGCAAATGCCCGCGGGGCAGACCGTGATCTCGACTTTAAACGGCGGTTTTCCGGAAGATTTCGAGTCCATGGTTAGCCAGAATCTTTGTAAAGATCCCGCCCAATGCTGGGGCTTGGAGGATTATCAATTTGCGTCTTGTCACTTTGAGGGCGCTACCCATCAGACTCACACGGTCGACTTCGATCGGGGTTGGTTGCGGCTGCACTTTATGATGGGTTGGAGCCCGGCATCTACCGAGCCGGCGGCCTTTGTGCGTGGCGAGGGTGTCTTCGATGGGGTCGGTTTCGATCAGACCGATTATTATCATCTGATCTACAACCCCGAGCATCATCACTTC
>JAUVBB010000288.1 GCA_030591445.1 Deltaproteobacteria bacterium
AATCTACACCTGGGACAGAGTCTGGCCCGACAACTACTGGCTAGCCGCCGACAATGTAGGCTCCGGCTCCACCTACGGCGACCGCAAGACCGTCCTTCGCCTACTCGACGGCAGCCTCCAACTGCTGAGAGAGATCGAGATCGTCCCCTATTAGGCTCCGCAATAAATTCCAAGCATTTCCTCCCCGAGTAACATTCTGAATATAAACTCTACCCGGTCTTGCCGGTCTTGATACTAGACAGTGAAGCCGCATTAGCGGTAATCATGCTCTAGTTGAATGTCGGATGAAGCGGGAGGGATATTGATGATGACTATTCGGCTCAGATCCAGTTTTGGTGATTACCTCATCTGCCCAAGAGGTGAAGTACCAGAGGAAGGCGAGTTGCTTTCCTTCGGTTCAGTGGAGTCAGCCCGGTTTTTCTTGCTGGACTGGCTCAATGACTCTCTGGTGTTGATGAATCTCCGCTCATTTCTTTGCGACGAAGGCAATCGAAACACCGTCTGCTATCTTGACGATCACGAGCTAATCGACGAAGTGGCCAAGATTCTTTGTTTCGGTTTCACCAAAGTCGTTCGACTCCCGCCCCATGAGCCTTGGCTGTTCTATCTAGCGGAAGAAAAAAAGCAAGAAGAGCAAGAATCAGAGCAAGATGCCAAACCAACCGGCTGGATTCGAATAAAGGTAGTCGACGACCTCAGCCATGAGCCGGTCGCACGTTTGCGCTTCGATTGCAATTTGCCCGATGGCTCAAAAACCATCGCCGCGACCCGCTCTGGCCAATGGGAAATGAGCGAGATCGAGTCTGGCCAAGTAAGCCTGGGCTGCGAATTCGACGGCGCCACCCTGGAAAACACACTGGCTTTCGTAGGCATGGGCGACGAAGCCACCGGTGAAGAAGAAGAGCACCCCGACTTCCCCGAGCCATTTCGACAGCCGCTACCCGGAAGCTATATCGCCAAAATCGAGCCCCACAAAGTCAAGACCGGACAAACCCGCGAAGACTTGGCAACCAAGGCCAACATGAGTTGGGAAAGCCTGGCCCAATTCAACTGGGCCCAAACCGACCCAAAGCTGGTAGAGCAATGCCTGGCCCTTTTTGTCGGCTGCAGCCAAAAAGACCAAGACGGCAACCACGTCTTCGACGACAGCGACGAACCCGGCATCATCTACATCCCCACTCCCTGGCAGCAGTCCAACCTAGACACCGACAAGGAACACACCATCCGCGTTCGCCGCATCGTGCCCGTCCTGCCCATCCTGTACCAGATTGACGTAGACCAGCCCGAGAACAAGAACGACAAAGTAAAACTACAAGCCGCCAACTTAAAATGGGAACACGAGATCGCCGCCGGCGAACTAGAAGAAGTCCGCCCCAACCTAGTCCGCCTGATCTTCCCCCTCCCCTCCAACGACACCCAATTCCATCTCATCCAAGACCCCGGCGACGGCCACCGCCCTACCTACGTCTTTCAAAACTTCACAATCAAGAAACTCCTGGCTGCCCAGTCTGAAGAAATCGAAGCCATCGACCCCGAACCATCCGAGCAAGAGGAATCAAGCAATGATTAATGCCGCCCACAAAACCAGCGCCACAGTCCTGGCCATCTCAATACTTTTGCTCGCAACTCTCCCATGCTGCCACGCCCAAGACAAAACCCCTCCCCCACCAAAGAAAACCCCCGCAGCCGCAGCCATAGCCACACCCGACCAACCCGCCCAAGAAAAACCCTTCATGCCTGCCTACAAAGAAGAGGTCTACGGCGACCCTGAAACCTTCTCCACCCCCCGCCTTCAATTCACCTGGTCTCCCCCCAAAAAGGACCAGCCAAGATGGAACCAAAAATGGATCTGGTCCGTCCGCCTTGACGGCAGCGATCTGAGACGAGTCATCGATCCGAAACTCTTGTACTCCAAAGCCAAAGACGCCAACGTGCTACACCCTCCAGTGCGCTCCCCCAACAACCGATACCTGGCCGCCGCCATTGATGCCGGCGACGTCTATTACCGCATGCTCTACGACCTGAAAGAAAAAACCGCCACCGTGATGACCACCGGCGGTTTTGAACCACAATTTTTGTGGACCAAAGACAGCAAGAAAGTCATCTTCTATGCCGATAAACATTGGGAATATGACGTTCAAAAGAAAAAACTGAGCCAAAGGCCAATGATTTACGGAAGCGGTACTTACCTAATCGACAACGACAAGCGCTTTTTATCCATGTCGAGAACCGGTTACGACATCTACGAGTATGATCGAACTTGGGTCAAGGAAGTTGTACTGGGAACAAATCTGATAGATAACAATCACGGATTAAGCTTGGATGGGAAATACCTTGCTTATTACATGTATGACGAAAGCCAAGAAGAGCAACCAGGCTATACTGTTGTCATCAACAGAAAAAAGCCAAGCATCCCGATTTTGAAGGTTTCTAGTTTTTGCAGAAATCCATCATTCACACCAGATACAAAAAACCTGTATTGCTGTACTGGCAAAATATTTAAGTATGAACTTAATTCGAAAACAAAGAGCGAGATCCTTTCATTTTACCCGAATGGTGTAATTAGCTATCTAACGTTGATCAACGGGCAATCTCATGGCAAATGAAGCCAAATATCCGTACGTTTTTAGCGGTCGGCTTGTTCATGACAAGACTAAAGACCTCGTTGCAGTTGACTCCACTTGTAAATTGGAGCCAGTGCGAGATTTTGTAGTGGTTTCTTACAATCCTACGGTGAAAAAGGATTATTGGGAGGATCGCCCAGAGTTATACCTATGGCAAACTGATGCAACCGGCAGGTTGGTTCCTATGGATCCGACCTTCGGCAAAAACGCCCGTGAGCTGAAATCGGTCAACCAGATCGGCACAAAAATGAAGTTTCACCAAGTTCCCCACGAAGTGATGATGTACGCTTGGGCCACTTTCGGTGACAAATGGGCACATAAAATTGCTGAATTCTGTCACCAAGAAATGAAAAGTAAGAAGTTGTCCAAAGGTATCCGCCTGCTTCGATACGATGTGAATTTCTCGTGGCTCAGAAAACCTGAACCAAACAGCGACGACCCAAATGAAAAGGACTACCAAAGCTGGTACGAAAAACAACAGAAGAATGGTCGAGTTGATTTTCCTCCGAATGCTCTCATTCTGCCAAGAGTCAAGGCTCTGTGTTTTCTAGCTTCTGATTCACGTTTCGAGAGGGCCACAATCAGAATCACAACACCTAAAAACAAATCAGACAACAAGGATTTCGAGTCAATAGGATACCAAGAGAGCACGTCCAAAAACAAAATTGAATATTCTTGTGCCGTTTTCTACGACACAGACCTTCCCCTCAGTGACGGGCTTTACACGATTACGATATCGAACATCGAAGGCTTTGGGGGCATGAAGCCTAGCTGCTGGAGCAAAGCGCTTTGTGACGGTAAGGGCTATGTCTTGCGGGAGAATGTGCAGTTTTCGATTCGGAATGCGATGGGTGAGTTTGAGATCGTGGTTTGTGATCCGATTTCGGTGGAAGAGGCACTGATGCAGCAGTTTCCGGTTCATTTTGCTCAGCTGACTTCTACGGCGCGGAGGAAGACGGATCGGCCATTTATTGATCCGGTCAATGAGGACAAGCTGTATCAGCCGCTGGCCGGGTGGGCGGAGAGGTTGGGGTGGCTCAATGCGAGGGCCAAAATGGGCGTGGGGCTGTTGAAGGCGGATGGGTTCAGGAGTCGGGCTCACATTATGGGCGCCGCGGTTGCCAAGATGGTGAAGACAAAGGACCCTGCACTGGAGTCCATGAAGGAATGCTTGGAGTTTTATTTTGGTGTGCACCAGAACTCGGCCAATTGGAAGAAATTTTTGGATAAGGAGATTCGGGGTAAGGGGGCGAAGTTTGCCAAGGTGGCGGACTTGGGGGATTTCAAGGGGGCGTGGGGAGCGGGGGGGTGGAAAAAGAGGCTGAGCAAGGATCTGCTGGCGAAACAGGGGGTGGAGCTTCTTGATATGGATATGGGGGACGAGGAGAAGACACGGCGATTGTTGGGTTTGGAAAAGCAACATCGGTTCTCGGAGTCGCTGAAGAACAGCGAATCAGCCAAGAAGGGGGTCAAGCAGCTGCTGAAAGTGGCGGATGTGGCGAAGGACGGCTTGGAACTGGCAAAGGCGCTCAATGAAGTGAGTTGGGCATCGGATGCGCTCAAGGATAACCTGGAGAAACTCGACACCGCACTGGATGAATACCGGAAACAAGACGGATTTGACTCACAGCCCAGCCGGTATGCCTTTGCCATGCTGGAGCGGCTGCGTAGCGCCACTGTGTATAACAAGCTGGAGTTGGCAGAGGCCACCGACGAGTTGATGAACGCTGTCTTCGATACTGTCTTCGGCGTGCTGGAGTTGATGCCGGCCACGGCGGCGGCGGCGCGCTTTGTGGTGCTGTTGAAGGATTCGGCGGACTTGGTCATGGAGGCGGCGGGTGCTTGGTTGGAAGCGATGGTGCATTTCGACATCCTGCTCTCCTCCTCAGAAATCAAAGACCTGTGGGCATCTTTGCAAAAAGCCCGCCGCGCCAATATGGAGCAACTACCCCAGATCGACGACCAGCAAGGCGGCAAAGACAACGTGGCCCTGCAACTTCGGCTGCGGGCCGAGGCGCTGTACGGCTTGATGTTGCTGCTAACCCGCGCCTGTGTCGTCGAAGATAAAAAAGAGACCGAAGCGGCCTATCTCAAGCGGGTGCAAAACAAATATGACATCGAAGGATATATCGAGACCTTCATCCTGCGTGATGGCTGGCAGATCTCGCCCTCATCCCCAGGCCTCGACGAACACTGGCTGCGGGCGCGCAGTGAGCACGGCAGTTGTGCCGAACTTGAAGACTACCAAACATTCTACGGTCCCGACGCCGATCTGGGCGAGTTGGACAACGACCTGGTGACCTACTGCGGCCACAACCGGAAACTGGTCAAGGGCAATTTGCGGGCAAATTTCCAGCGCTACTTCCCCATCCATCGCCGGGAAGCTCAAGACATCAGAGACCTGGCCCGCACCTTTACCGTCACGCCCAGTTGGCTGAAAAAGGAGGATATCGAATACACCTGCGTCTATACCCGCGGTCGCAAATCAAAAAAACCGCTCAACCGCGGTTGGAGCCCGATCAACCCCAAGGCTTATAAGAGTACCCATGACCTGACCTCGGTCGATGTGACCACTCCTTTGCGGGTCTTGGTGGTTCTCAAAGATTCGGTTCCGGCGGGCCTTTATTCGGCCAGCCTACAGATACATCGCCGTGACGATCCGGTCTCCGGTCCGGTGGAAAAGACCCTGATTGGGCGCCTAGACGATGAATTGATGACATCGGAGGAGGACTGGAAAGGTCGACTGGGCTGCGTATTTTTTCCGAATTTCCAGTTCGGCGCCGTCTCTTATCGGGGAACGAAACCCTTGTTGGATTCAATCTCCACGGGCAGCGCCGCTGGAGATTTCCGGGAAGGCCTTCTATCCAATATGCTCTATGGATTTGAACTCAAAGTTGGTGGAGAAAAAACCAAACAGAGACTTCGCCTCGGTCCTAATAGCGAGTTGACCGAATATAAAGTAAGTCTGCGAGAGAGCAGTGAGGGACATTTTCTTGACCGGAACTTCCTGCTAGATTACGCCAAGGTCGTCGAATATCCAACACTCTTTTCCGTTGGCGGCGGCTTGGTGGCCTGCTGGGTCCGGGTAGGCGGAGCCACCGGCAAATGGAAATGCGCCAAAACCAGCAGACGCAAGCACGGCAATCAACTCTCGCGCAAAGACGAAATCTCCCTTGACGACTTCGATTGGACCCAACCGGTTGAGTTTATGCTTGCACTAACCGGACGCAGCCCCAGAGAAGACGCCTATGCCAAAGTAGACCAGGACTGGCAACGGATCCCCATCTTCCTAGACCTTTTCCACAACAGCCGCCGCGGACCCAATTACCGTTCCACCCTCTATCACCTGGGCACCATGCACATGAGCGGCCGAACCTGTTCCAACTTCGAGCCGCACCAGCAACACCTGAAACAGGAACCCATCTTTGCCCCCCTGACCAACTTGTTCACGAGTTCTCCCAGCCATGAACAAAGCTGGGAACTTACAGATATCTACGACGACATGAAGCACCTGTCCCTGCTAGAAAGTGGCAGCTACGACTGCGAACTATTCGCCGCCCACTTCCGCCTCCACTACACCTCCCCCGCCGGCATCGCCATCGACTCCATGCGCCCATTCTGTGCCCAAGATGACTGGAAATCCATCTACGGCAACAAAACGCTCAACTACCGCCTAAAAAACATCCACCTCCCCAAGAACACCGGCGTCAAAAAAACCGACATCCCGACCACCCTCCAGGTCCGCGGCCCCGAAAACACAAGCACCGGCCCCTGGGCAGAACCCAAAATATCCAATGAACGCCTCAGCAAATGGCTAAGCTCCGAAGCCAGCCACATCCACCCATTGAGTTTGTAAGGGTCTAAGTTCATGATTTTTTTAGGATTGGCGTCCCTCCGTCCCACAAGCACACAAGCAACGTGCATCCTTAACCCATCAATTCCGGTAAAATCTGCCTCAAATCCGGTTCGCAAAAAAGGTGTATGTGGTACCCCACACACCTTTTCCCCTCTAAGAGTTGGATTTCTCGACTGACAAGAAGCTCGTTTGTTGGCTAGCTACATTTCGATGATAGAAATCAAATTTCCTATCAGTTATTGTTGGCCATTCAAAGCTCCTGTGGTTTTGGGTGTGTCTAGTCAACTTTCCCGTACCATAGAGAGCTTTGTTTGTTAAGCTATACTCATTTGTAGTTTCAGTGAAAATAAGCTGTTCATGAATGCCTTCCGAGGAGAAGTCATCCATGCTAGAAATGAGTGTGGGTACCATCTTGATTTCAGTTTTGGGGGGATTCCTATGAAAGTGCCAATGAACGCCGGAGCAACGAGTGTTTTTAGCCTGCTGGTCTTTGCCCTGTTTTCAGCTTGTCCCGATAAAGAACCCACCGATTGGGAAGACGGCACTATCTGCGAAGATGAATGTTGTGACGACATAGTGTGCATCTATAGATACGGACCCCATTCATATTGCGATGGCGTGGAATGCCATTGCACGGAAGGTTTTGAGTTTGTCGATGTAGCTCCCGTGGGAACGCAGTTGACCTGTATGTGTGAAGGTGGCCGGACCGGCGAAAAATGTGAAAGATGCGACGAGGAAAACGGTTGGCATCTTGCCGGCTCTGGTGAGTATTGCACCAAGGACCCCTGTGACCCCAATCCCTGCACCCAAAAGCATCGCACGATTTGTGAGTCTGACGAATATGTCAGCGCGCAATGTCTCTGCACTCCGGGATATGAATTGGAGCCGGACGGCACCTGCCTGAGGCGTGAATACCGTTGTTCGGCGGTAGAATGTGGCGCTGATTTAGAAATAAGAAAATGTTCCGGCGATACTTGCCAAGTTTGGCACTTACATGAGGATTGTGAGCTAGACAAGATCTGTAGCCCCTTGGCACCCGCACCGTCTTGCCTGCCCTGCAAGCATGGTTGTGAAAACGGCCATTGTCTAGGCTCGGAGCAAGGTCCTTGTAATGACAACGGTGTTCTGAGCCTCCCGGGAAAAATTTGCCAAAGCGAACCCGAGTATCGCTGCTCCGCAGCCCAATGCGGCGCGGAGGCCCAACAAAGGCAAGTCCACCAGACTTGCCCCGGCAACCAAGCGACCTGCACCGGGTCTCAAGTAGTTGAAGATTGGCTGACTATTGAAACCTGCGAGCAAATATGTACCAGTGATCAAGGAAGCGAACCCGCATGTATAAGCTGTCCCGATGGTCTGTCGTGTACGTATTCCGGACAGTGTGGACCCGCCTCAGGTCAAAGGCTCGTCTCTCCCGATAGCTCGATTAAATCCTGGGCTGACTCGGTGGCCATTGATGGTCAATTTGCATGCGTTGGTTTCTGTAGAGGACCAGAGGACGGAATTCATGTTTTTCGCAAGGAGAATGACACCTGGCAATTTTTCCAGCAATTAGATAGGCCGGCAGTCTCTAGAGAAATATCCATGGGCCACAAAATAGCGATGAGCGATAGTCACATCATCACTCAAGTACACGAAGTAAATTCCGACGGTATCAATATAGCCCTGGCTTTTGTCTACGGCTATGACGGCAAGCAGTGGGACGAGGGTCAAGTTCTGACGGCACCGGGCGACGATTGGACATCCTCCGTGAGCGTAAGCGGAAACTCCGTTCTGATCGGGTCCTCCTATGCCGAGGTAAAAGACATGTATGCCGCCGGGCACGCGCAAATATTCCAATTTGATGGAAAGACCTGGAGACATAGCCAAAAAATCCATGCGGCGGACGCGAATGAAGACGATTATTTCGGAGAATCGGTATCCATAGACGAAGATTTTGCCATCATTGGGGCGCCGGAGGATGATGAAAAAGATATTGATGCCGGGGCTGCCTACATATTTATGAATGACTCCGGTCATTGGCACCAAGTCAGTAAACTAATCGCCCTCGATGGGCAAGCGGGCGACAATTTTGGCGAGTCGGTCAGCCTAAGTGGCTCATATGCGATAGTGGGGGCACCTCATGATTATATCAGCGGCCAGTTTAACGGTTCGGCATATGTTTTTCATAATGATGAAGGTGAATGGAAATTCATCCAGAAACTCACCCCTTCCGACGGCTTGTCTATTTGGCAGCGGTTTGGTTCCACCGTCTCCATGAAGGGCGAATATGCCCTTATCGGAGCCGGAGTCGGATCGGACAAAAGAGGGCACTCGGTATCCGAAACCGCCTATGTTTTTCATAGGGCTGAAAGCAAATGGATCGAAATCAAAAGACTGGTTTCTCTTGTTAACCCCAAGAATTCTGATTACGCCGACTCACTATCAATTAGCTCTGACCACGCCATTGTGGGAGATTCCGAGGAAAGCGCCAATGAAGTAAACTTCGGAGTCGTATATATCTTCTGATCCAACAAGATGACGACCAGGCTCATTCGCTGGCCCCGTTCATAACCACTGCCGGAGCCTCATTCATGGCTCCAGTGCGGTAGCCCAATAGATCCAAGCAGACGTAGGTATAGCCGAGGGCTTTGACCTTTTCGGCCACTTGCCGGCGCAAGTCGGCTGCTAAAAAGCGGTCCATTTCGGCGTGGCCAATCTCGATTCGCACCAGGTCGCCGTGGTCGCGGGCCCGGATTTGTACAAATCCCAGGCTGCCAAGAAACTCTTCGGTCAATTCGATGCGCTTGAGCCGTTCGGGGGTAATCAACTGCCCATAGGGCACCCGCGAGGCCAGGCAAGCGGCGGCTGGTTTATCCCAGACCGGTAAAACTGATAGGAAATTTGATTTCTATCATTGAAATGTAGCTCACCAACAACCGAGCGTCCTCTTTTTCCGAAGGGTGAAACGATCCC
>JAUVBB010000167.1 GCA_030591445.1 Deltaproteobacteria bacterium
ATCTGGCAGCCTTGCATAACGCGATGGCCGCCTCGATCCAAGGTAGAAACGTTACGGTCCTGGTTCATGGTTTGTCGGGAATGGGCAAGAGCGCACTGATCCAGACCTTTTTGGAGCATCAGAAGTCTAACCCGGTCATCCTGCAGGGGCGCTGTCATCACCGTGAGTCGGTGCCCTACAAAGCCTTGGACTCGATCGTGGACACCTTGAGCAATTATTTGCTGTCCTTGCCTTTGTCCAGGATAGAGGCGCTTATCCCGCGCGAGATTGCATCATTGACCCGTCTGTTTCCTGTTTTGCTGCGAATCGAGACCATCCAGCAGGCGGTGGAGCGGGCAGCTCGTCCACCGCACGACCCGCATGAGCTTCGCAACCATGCTTTCGGTGCCCTTCGCTATTTGCTGGCCCAACTGGCCCAACAACGCCAACTGGTTTTGTACATCGACGACTTGCAGTGGGGGGACATGGATAGCGCGCCTTTCCTGGCCGATCTGATTCATCGCCAATTGACCTCGCCCTTGTTGTTGATTGGCAGCTACCGCACCGACGAGGTGGACGATAGCCCATTGTTACGATTCTTGCTCGATCCGGCCACGGTAAGAACTTCGGCCGGCGACCTGCGCCATCTGCTTATCGAAGCCCTCAGTACCGAAAATGCCCAGGAGCTGGCCCGGGATCTTCTGGTTGGAGACGACAAGACGACCCGTGAGCGCGCCGACAAGATTGTTGCCGAAGCGGGCGGCAATCCCATGTTTATTGCCGAGTTGACCAAGTTTGTGACCGAATCGGGCGCCGAAATCAGCCAGCAAGGCCTTACCCTCGACGGGGTTATTGGCGATCGGGTTGCGCGCTTGGCCGAGGAGCCCAAGCTGCTGCTCACCACCGCGGCCGTGGCCGGTCGGCCGGTGTCGGTAAGGATTCTTACCCAAGCTGCCGCCGTGAAGAACGAAGCCACCACTCTGACCAGGCTTCAGGCCGAGCGACTGATTCGGGTTCGGCAAGTCGGTGAGGTGGAAGAAGTCGAAACCTATCATGACCGTATTCGGGAAACGATTATCGCCAACCTGTCAGCAGAAGACACGCGCCATCACCACCGGAAACTCGCTTCTGCCTTCGAGGAGGCCGACGAGACCGAGCCCATTATTCTGGTGGAACACTGGCTGGGCGCCGGTGACAAAGTCAAAGCCTACCATCACGCGGTCAGGGGTGCCGATCAGGCGGTTGGTGCCCTGGCCTTCGACCAGGCCGCGGAACTCTATCGAACCGCCCTGGAAATCGGACAACTAAGCGAGGAAGAATCCCGCAAGCTCTACCTGCGACTTGGTGAGGCCCTGATCAACGCCGGCCGCGGTGCCCAAGCAGCAGATGCCTTGATTGAGGCTACCCACGGCGCCGATCCGGAAACGCGGCTCTCGTGTCGAAGGCAAGCCGTTGAGCAGTTGCTCATCAGTGGCCACCTGGAAAGCGGGATTGACGCCATGAAGAGCTTGTTGGACGAGGTGGGTTACAAGATGCCGGCCACGCCCACCACCACTCTCCTGTCGTTGTTATGGCAACGCGCCAAACTACGTTTGCGTGGCCTGGGCTGGAAAGAAAAGCAGGAAAGTCAAATCGCGCCCGAACTGCTGGCCCGGGTGGATATTTGCAAAGCCGTGAGCCATGGGCTGGGCCTGGTGGACAACATCGCCGGCGCCATCTTTCAGTCCCGCAATCTGCTGCTGGCCCTGCAAGCCGGGGAGCGTGCGCGCGTGGCCCGTGCATTTTTTAACGAGTCTATTTTTATTGCTAGCCCCGGTGGCGCAAAATGTCTGGCCCGGGCTCAGGCGCTTATCGAGGAGGGCAAGCGGATCGCCGAACCCTTACAACTGCCCTACTTGACCGCTTTTCAATATGTTGCCGAGGGCTGCTCGTTTTACTTTCACGGTCAGTGTCGGCAGGCCGCGGACAAATTTGCCAATGCAGAGCCTTGGTTCAGCAAAGTGCGGGGGACCTCGTGGGAAATCAGCTCTGTGCGTCTGTTTCGCCTGTGGTCCCTTCATCGCATCGGCGCCTTTGCCGAGCTGTCACCGCTGCTTGGCGGCTACCATAAAGACGCCGAGCGGCGCGGCGATCTCTGGACCCAAACCACCCTGATGCGCTCTTGCCAGCAGGCAGTTCTAGCCCTGGGTTCGGTGGCCGGTGCCGAACAAGCACTGTCGCAGGCAAGTTGGGTCCCTTCCCAAGACCGCTATCACCAGCAACACTGGTATGAGTTCTGGGCGCGGGCGGACATTGCCCTTCATCAAGGACGCGCTTCCGAAATCATGGCCGAGTTTCCCGCCGAGGCCAAGGGCATGAAACGCTCGATGAATTTACACATCATTACCCTGCGGGTGGACTTTAACTGGCTCCATGCCCGCCTGCTTTTGGCCGAGGCCGCCAGCCTAAATTCGACGGCAAATCTTTCCGTGATCTCCAAAATCGCCGCCAAACTGGAAAAAGAGAAGATTGGTTACGTAAGCGTCATGGCCGGCCTGGTTCGCGCCGCCCTCGCGGTGCTGGCCAAAAATCCCACCCAAGCGCGCAGCCTGCTTGAGAGCACTATCGACTTGGCCACCGAAAATGACATGTTTCTGCACGCCGCTATCGCTCAACACCGCCTCGGCGAGCTCATCGGCGGCGACCAAGGAGCGGCCCATATCTCGAAAGCGGCGGCCTGGATGCAGACCGAAGGCATCGTCGAAGCACCGCGCATGGTTGAAGTCATGGCTCCCGGTTTTGCTGCCGCCAGTACAGATTTTCGTTGAATCCTTCCGGGAAAGCGGGCATACAAAGCCCCATGCGGGAGGTGTACGATGCAACATGACGCCATTGTAGTGATTGATTTCGGCGGGCAGTATGCCCATTTAATCGCAACCAAGGTTCGCCGGCAGGGAGTTTATGCCGAGATTCGGCAGCCGGAAGATCCGATTGAGGCCTTTGCTGGTTTCAAGGGCATCATTGTGTCGGGCAGCCCGGCCTTGTCCTCGTTTGGCGAGGATTCGGCTTACACCAAGGGCATCTACGATTCGGATGTGCCCATTTTGGGGTTGTGCTTTGGTCACCAGGAGATCGCCAAGCATTACGGCGGCAAGGTAGTCCACGGCGGGCGCCAATGGGGCCGAACAACCTTGCACCTGGTCGGCGATCATCCCTTGTTCAGGGGCCTGGGTCCCACCGAGCAGGTTTGGATGAGCCACTTCGATTCGGTGGTCAGTGTGGGCGAGGGCTTCAAAGAACTAGGCTACTCGTCCGGCGGGGAAGAAGGCGAGGACCATCGTTTTGCCGCCATCGGCTCGGATTCTTTACGTCGCTACGGATTTCAGTATCACCCCGAAGTCGACGATACCGAACACGGCGACGAGATGCTGAGAAACTTCGTGTTGGACATTTGTGGATGTAAGCCCTCGTGGAGCATGGACAGCTACCTGGCCGAGCAAAAAGAAAAGATTCAAACTCAGGTAGGGGATGGCTCGGTGTTCTTGCTGGCCTCGGGCGGCGTGGATTCCACGGTGGCGGCCAAGGTGATTGGCATGGCCGTGGGCCCGGAGAGGCTGCACTTGCTGCATATCGACAACGGCTTGATGCGCAAGAACGAAAGCCAACAAGTGCTGGCCATGTTTGCCGACTTGGGTCTGGACCAAAACCTACATTTCATCGATGCCAGCGAGAATTTTTTAGACGCGCTGGCCAGCGCGGTTGAGCCCGAGCGCAAACGCCGGATCATCGGCGATACCTTCATCGAGGTCTTTCAGGCCGAAGCCAAACGCTTGGGAATTGAGGACCACTTATTGGGCCAAGGCACCATCTATCCCGACACCATCGAGACCGGCGGCACCAAGCGGGCCGACACCATCAAGACCCATCACAACCGGGTACCGATCATCGAGAAAATGATCGAAGAAGGCAAAGTGATCGAGCCCCTGGCCGACCTGTACAAAGTCGAAGTACGCGAATTGGGCGAAAAACTAGGCATTCCTCATGCCGCCCTCTGGCGCCATCCCTTCCCGGGCCCCGGCCTGGGCGTGCGCCTCTTGTGCAACGAAGGCCAAGAAGATCGAGAAGGATTCGAGCAGATGATCCCGGCACTCGATCCAGTGGCCAAACGCTTCGGCCTCGAAGCCATGGCCCTGCCCATCCGCTCTGTCGGAGTCAAGGCCGACTTGCGCGCCTACGAGCATCCGGTCATGCTCCATGGCCAGGCCCCCTGGCCCAAGTTACTGGAAGCGGCCTCGGCCATTTGTGCCGAAGTGCCCGGCATCAACCGCTGCATCTGGAATCTCGACACCGGCATGCCGTCGGCCGGCAAAGTGCTCAAAGCCACCGCCACTCGTGAGCGTCTAGATCTGCTGCGCGAAGCCGACTTCCTGGTCATGGATGGCCTGGAACGCCACGGGATCTACGACCACATCTGGCAATGCCCCACAGTACTGGTGCCCTTGAATCTTGGAGAGCAAGCCGGCGAACTGGTAGTCATCCGCCCGGTTATGTCCGCCCGCGCCATGACCGCCGAAGCCGGCCAATTGCCCGAAGCCCTGATCGCTGAATTGCGCCAAAGCATCCTGGCCCTACCCGGGGTCAGCGGCCTGGCTTTGGATCTCACATCCAAGCCCCCCGGCACCATCGAGTGGGAGTGATGCCCAATCAGATCTGAACAGCGCACTTGACGAAAAAACAGAATAAACGTAAAGTATACATTACGTAACGGCTGGTTTATCGTCGAGTGGAGATTGTTTTATGCGTGATTTCTCGGAATTTTTTGAGATACAGCGTCGTCTCTTGGCCAGCAGGCCCAAGAAATATGAGAGATATCTGCTCAAGCGCATCGATCGCAAACAGCGTTTGATTGGTATCATTGGCGGCCGCGGAACGGGCAAGTCAACCATGCTGCTGCAATTGTTGGCTGAGTCCGAACTGGGAGAACAGGCGCTTTACCTGTCGGCTGATCATGTGCGGGTCGAGGCTGAAGGTCTGTATGAACTGGCGTCTGCCTTTCTGCGTCAGGGTGGACAATTCCTGCTTATCGACGAAGTTCACAAATCTTCGGCTTGGGCCCGGGTGGTAAAGAGCCTGTATGATTCCTTCCCCGATGCCCGCCTGGCATTCTCGGGTAGTTCTGCCATGAAGTTGCAGGCGGGCAAGGTCGATCTGTCCCGCCGAGCAGTCTTTTATCATTTGCCCGCCATGAGCTTTCGTGAATACCTGCTGCTGGCCGTTGACCGGCGCCACTCATCATTCGACCTTGGCTCTGTCTTTGCTCATCAAGGCCCGCTGGCGGCGGAGATTCTCAGCGACGGTCCGATTCTCGGTCACTTTAAGGATTATCTGGATCACGGTGCCTATCCTTTTGTCTTGGAGGGTGTCGATGCTTACCTGACCAAACTGCACAATGTGGTCGAGAAGGTTCTTTACGAAGACATCACCTCGTCGACCGGCATGCGCGTAAGCGGGGTGCCGGTGTTGAAACGCATTCTCTGGCGGATAGCCTCGTCGCCACCGCATGAACTAAACACCGAAAGGCTTTCTTCCGACCTGGGGATAGCCAAGCAGACTTTGTACAACTACCTCGATTATCTCGAGCGCGCCGGGCTCATCATGACCGTGCTTCCCGCCGGCAGCGGTTCCACCGTGACCCGCCGAGGCTCCAAGTTGATGCTGGCCAACACCAACCTCATCCGCGCCATCGGCCGGCCGCTAGATCTGGAAGATCAGACCGGAACCCTGCGCGAGACCTTCTTCGCCGCCCAATTGGCCGGCGCCGGCCAGTCGCTGCGCGCCCCCCGCAAAGGAGATTTTCAGCTGGCTTCTGGCACCATTATCGAGATCGGCGGCCGTAAGAAAACCCGTCGTCAAGTAGCCAGCCATCCGGACGCTTACATCGTCAAAGACGACATCGAAGTCGGATCCGGACGGACGGTACCCTTGTGGTTGTTTGGATTCTTATACTGATCCTACTGCTTTTTTCTTAGCGCTATTAATCCGAGAAGCAATAGAACCCAATAGTTGTATTTGACTGGTCCTTGGCTACTGCAACCGTTGTCCAAAGAAGGACCGTCTACATTGATGGTCAGCTGGGCAGAGGCGTTTTGATGTTCCGGGAACAAATCGTCAGGAAAAACCAAGTGGGCATTTACTTGAAGAACATAGGTTCCGGGGCGATCGGGAATGAAGCAAGAATAGGCACCTCTCATGTAATGGTAGAAGTAGTTTGTAGATAAGGCTACGCTACCTTTGGACTCGATGACTTTTGCGCTGGATCCCTTCGGCCGGTTTGTGATTTCCCATCGGTAGCTGATGGCACGATTTTCCCGGTTTGCCCAAAGATAAAGTTCGGTGAGTTTCCCGGTGCTCGATTTCCGGGTTTTCCCTGCATGCACACTGAACTCCAGGGCGGGATCCACGCAATTGTTCGGAGTGTCTATGACCAGGCAATAATGATCGTCACAGACGTCACCAATCCCGTCACGGTCACCGTCAAGCTGATTCCAACTGAAGGTTTGCGGGCAAGGGTCGTCTTTATTTAGATGGCCATCGTTATCCATGTCGCCATCACAGGCATCACCCAAACGATCCATGTCTATGTTGCTTTGATCGTGGTTGGGTGTTGATGGGCAGTTGTCCTGGGCGTCAAACACAAGATCGTTGTCCCAATCACGGTTGCAGGCCTCGCCATAATCCTCAGGGTCGCTTGCCAATTGGTTTGGATTGGCTACCAACGGGCAATTGTCTTCTCGATTCGGAAACCCGTCTTGATCGGCGTCTGGATCGCAGAAATCTCCAAGCTGATCGGTATCAAGGTCTTCTTGGTCTTGATTGCGTATTTCGGGACAGTTATCCAAGTCGTTGTCGACGTCATCTCCGTCCATATCTGCATCACAAGCATCGCCCAATAAATCTCCATCCATGTTCTCTTGGAATTCATTCGCCACGCCGGGACAATTGTCGCAGGCATCTCCCAACAGGTCTTCGTCCGAATCTGTCTGATCCTGGTTCGGATGCTCGATGCAATTGTCCCAAACGTCTTCGATACCGTCGTCGTCCGTGTCAAGTCCAGGCAAACCACAACCCCACTCTTCGGGCAGCCCACCAAATGGAGTGTTCGAGACCAGCATCCTGCCGCAACCGCAACCGCAGCTGCACCCCGCGCCGCATTCGCAACTAAAAATACCTCCGGTCCCTCTATTGAAGATTTGGGCTGTTGACTCACCAGTTCCAGACAATACCAAAAAAAGTATCAGACAGATCATAGCAAAACGCATTTTCACGCCCCCCTCCTCTTGACCTAAAAGTCGCTTATACGGTCGACAAGATCTGGTTGGTCGATGAAAGGATTTCGGTTGCCTTGGTAGGCTTCGACCCGGTTGTTTCTGGTTCTTTCCAACTCATCCACCGGATCGGCTTCGTGCCAGGCGCGCAGGACTTGTTCTTCGAAATCATTGATGACGCCATTGTCGAGTTTCTTATCGTCATCAAAGGGCTGTCCCTCGATCTCGGCGGTTCGGTAGCGCACGGCCATGTAGAAATGGGCGCGGGCGATGTCGCCGCGGCGGGATGGGCGCACTTGATAAATGCGATCGGCGCCTTCGCCGGCGTTGTCGTCGGCGAATGAGCCTACGGCATCGGGATTGTCGGTCCAGCCAAAGTCGTAGCTGGAGCGAACGGAATTGCTTTGGACATCGGTGGGGAACACATGATGCAAGTCCGATTTCATGGGCTCAGCTTGGTCAAAGTGGCTTTGGGGCCAGCTGTGCTCGGTGTTGAAGCCCTGGGCATAGGCCTGGGAACTATCCCGGGGGTTTTGGGTCACGCTGCCGTTGTAAATGCTTTCCACCCAACCGTCGTGAAGATCCACGGCCGAGAACATGAGGGTGCGGGCGCTGTTTTGACCTAGATAACTGTAGGCCTGATGCCCATCCACCATGGGCAGCAGCGCCGCGCAAAGTGCCTCGTCCGAAAGGCCATCCAAATCGCTGTAATCAAGCTCGGCTGTCGAGTCGAGGTTTATGCAAAAGATGGATGCGGGCGCGAGCGCGGCATAGTCCGCATCTTCGCTGATCAAGTCGAAATGGATGTAAAACTCTGCATCGTCATTGGGCTGGAAGTCACGCACCCCGGTGAGGGTGACTTCGACTTCTTTTTGCCACTGCGGTACCTCTGGCACCGTGCCTTCTTCCAGGGCGGTGCAGCCGTTGGCGGTTTCTTCATAGCCTTCCATGCAAAAGAGAAGTTTCATGGGAAAGAGCAGGCCCTCATCGAGCATGGAACTCGTTACCCAGACCGTCAGGTGGCTATCCGGGGCTTCGGTTATTTTCACGGTAAAACTATCCCAGTCGCCGTCTTCGCTGGTGAGCAGCTCGCTCTGGCTTACCAGGATCTGTTTTTCACTACTGCACAATATTGGATCCGGTTCGTTATCAATGCAGCCATCTTGCTCGCTACAGGCTTGGCTGCTGCAAGGGTCTGCGGAAAGGCAATTTTCATCACAAGGAAGCACACAGGAGTCCGTGCCACAGAGCAAGGCCAGGCGGTATCGTCCGCGATCGATATTCATGAATGTCCCCATTACGATCAGATATTCTCCATCGGCGGGGATAGTAAAATCCTTGATGCGGGCATGGGTGCCCCAACCACTGTCATCGTCGAATATCAGGGCATCAGAGCCATAGAACCCGTCTTCTTGTTTGGGTCCATAGAGAAACAGGGTGGAGTCTAGTCTGCGGGTGGTGCCCAGATTGCTGTTGTCTACGGTAACGATGGTGCCCTCGGCGGCGGTAAAGATCCAACCATCGAGCTGATCATCTTGTACAAACTCGCCAAACTCCTCGCCGCCAAAGGAGATACGGCCACGAAATTCTACCGTGTCGCCCAGGCCGTCGTCCTTGCCCGGCTCCAGAATGGTGGGCGCTTCAAATTCGCCTTCTGCTTTGGATAAGTCGTCGTCACAGGCTAGGCCGGATAAGAAAAAAAGGACATACAGCGGGACCCACAAAATTCGCATCGTCATTTTTCACCCCATATAAGTTATTTCATCGTTCCCAATCCCGACTCATAACACTCCCGGTTCGCGCAGTCCAAAAGATAAGTGGGGCCGATTGCCTCGGCTAGCTGGGGCCAGCAGACCCAGATGGAGGAAAAACAGCAGCGATCTGCTGTCGTTGTAATTGATAACCAGCTGTTTCTGCAGCATTTACCTTGTCGTTAGTAGTGGCACGAATCTGGCATCTTGTTTCGCATCATGGTGATCGGGTTTTAGGAAAGGGCTAGACATGATCGATGCAAAATTTGCCGACAATTGCAGAAGCAAGCTCTGGCCGCTGGCGGTCATGTTGCTGGTCGTCTTCAGTTCTGGACCGGCAGTGGCCGGCACCAGCGTCAAGGCCAGCGCGGGCGATGTGCGCTCATTTTTAGGCGGAAACAGTGGCAAGCTGGTTTATAGCGACGAGAATGACGGCGGCAAATGTTACTGGATAGATCTGAATGACATGTCGGTGCACAAACTTTCCGACGATGGCGACTGCAAAGAGCCCTTAATCTCTCCGGACGGATCCCGGGTCGTCTACGGTTTGTACCAGACGCCCGACAAGTACAATTGCTCCGGGGTAAACACGGCCAACGCCTACATCCGGCAGCTATCCGGAGGGTCGCGAAGCCAGGTGGGCGGGGCGGCGATAAGTGGCAAGCAGGCCTTCGCCCCGCACTGGTGGATCGATCCGGGCAATGGTAGCGAGCACATCGTGTTCATGGATGCCTACTGCAAAGACAAGCAGACTGCCAGTGGCCTGGCGACTTGGACGCAGAAAATCGTCAGCAACCAGGCCAGCGGCAATCCGGTTCGGATTCTAAAGCACGCTTTCGATGGCGGTTTGTCCAAAGACGGCAAACGCGTCGGCGAAGCCTACTATTACCTCTACTTGGCCCAGACCATGGATCTGGGCGGCGGCGACGGTTCATCCATCGGTTCCCGTTTGGACGGTGGCAAGCAGTGTTGTAACGCCTCCATGTCTCCGGACAATCAATACCGGATCATGCATCTGAGAATCGACCACGAGGGCTGCGACATTCGCGATGGGAGTGATAAAAAGATCAGAACCATCTCTAAGCCTAGCGGGGCCACCGAGATGCAGAATCCCGAGTTTTCCACTCACCCAGGCTACAGTACTTTCACCGCCCAGTTTGGTTCCAACTACTACATCTACCTGGCCAATACCGCCACCGGCGCCAATCTCAAGATCGCCGAGGGAGATTTTGGCAACCCGCATCTCTGGGTCGGCTCCAGTCAGCCCAGTCTGCAATTGAATCCCAGTAGTTTGTCTTTTGCCGCCGAGCAAGGCGCCGCCAACCCCGCGGCCCAGACGGTCTCCGTCACCAACCCGGGCGGCGGTACCTTGGACGATGTGAGTGTAAGCGACGATGCCGCCTGGCTCTCGGTTGGTCAAAGTGGATCCGGCAATAGCCAGAGTCTGGAAAACACGGTGTCCATCGCCGGTCTGAACCCGGGCAACTATGACGCCACCGTGAGCGTCACTTGCGCCAATGTCGGCAACAGTCCCCAGACTTACGCGGTATCCTTGACCGTGACCGAGGATCTGCCCTTGCACTTGCGCATCAACTGCGGCGACAACCAACAGGACGTGGCCGGATGGGAACGAGACGACGCCTACGAGACCCTCGGCGCTGACTGGATCAATACCAACCCCGTTGCCACCGACGGCGTGCTTGACGCCGCGCCGGCCGGGGTCTACCAGTCGGTTCGCCACCGCAACGCGCTTGCTTATCCTTCCTTCCGGTTTGGGCAGGTCAAGGACGGCGACTACACGGTGCGCCTGCATTTTGCCGATGCCTATGACTCGCGGCAGATCAACGTGGACATGGAGGGGCGGCGGGTCTTGACCGGCTACGACATTGCCGCCGACGCTGGGGGCGTCAACCGGGCGGCCATCCAGAACTTTGCCGTCACCGTGCAAGACGGAAATGGGCTGACCATCGACCTGGGCAGTGAGGACGACGGCGACGCCTTTGTGGCCGGCATCGAAATCATGGCCGGCGCGGACAGCCAAGCTCCGGTGGTCAGCATCCTAAACCCGGTGGCAGCCCAGACCGTATCCGCTTCGATCAACGTAAGCGGCAGCGCGGATGATGACAGCGATCTTTTGCGGGTGGAAGTGCAAGTAAACGACGGCCCTTGGCAACTCGCTTCTGGGCTAAGTTCGTGGTCCTTGCCCCTGGACACTACGACCTTGGCCAACGGTCCCGTGACTTTGACTGCTCGTGCCGTTGATACTTCCAACAATACCGCCCTTGATTCGATCGATATAAACGTGGACAACTCGGTCGTTGCGCCGCTGATTACCCTCATCTCTCCCAACGGCGGCGAAGTCTGGCAAAGTGGCAGTGAACAGATGATTCGCTGGACCACGGAGGGCTTGAGTGACGTAAGTCTTTCTTACTCCGTCGACGGCGGGAGCAATTGGCAAAACATTGCCAACTCGGTTGATGTGGACTCGATCCATTGGGAAAATTACCAATGGACAGTACCCGATCAGTCCTCCACCCAATGCTTGATCATGATCAAGGGCTATTTTGGCGAGGCACCCACGCAATCGGCCGCTCCCTTCGAAATTCGCACCGGCGCTGACCTGGAGCCGTCTATCACCATCATCACCCCCAACGGCGGCGAGATCTGGGTTGCCGGCAGCACGGAAGTCATTCGCTGGTCCACCATAAACCTCAAGGACGTGTCGATCAGTTATTCATTGGACAATGGTCAGACCTGGACCACCATCGTGACCTCCATAGACTTCCAGGCAGACGACTGGGCCGCCTACCCATGGACCGTCCCGGACCAAGCCTCGACCCAATGCCTGATTCTCATGAAGGGCTACTTCGGCGAAGCGCCCACCCAATCCGCCCAAGTTTTCGAAATCCGCCTCCCCGACACCGGGGATGGCGGTGTTGACGGAGAAGTAGATGCTGGCGATCAGACCGACCCAGATATCGGCGGCAGCGACGAGATGGAGATAGTATTCCAGGGCGGCTGCAACAGCACCGGAGCAAACTCTTTCAACCTGCTCTTCCTGGTGTTCCTGCTCATCGGGATGACCTGGGGATCTAGGAGAATGGCCAAACGACGGTCACGGTGAAGTCCAAATTAGACGCTTGCCTCTGTATATTGCTTTTTTCCAGAACGAGAATCCCCCGGATGATTTCTAGGGTCGGTTGGCAGAATTCAGAAACGCACCGAAAAAACTAGGTAGGGTATACCCAGTGCTGTGACATCGGATTCTGCGAAAACTTTTCGCAAGAAGAATAGATCTAAGGACATGCTTTTGCCAAATATGCGTAAGCCGTAGTTTACCCGGTAATGGGTCGTGAGGTCTTTGCCTAAATTAATGTTGTTGTCGTAGGTGTTGAAGCCGGAAAGAGTCACGATAGCCATAAATTCAACAAATAACTTAAATTGTTTTCTGGCTTTCAGGCTCAATGTGATGGTGGGAAAAGTTGCGCTATCGGGGTTGTCCGAAGCGGCGTCGGAATCGTCTTTGATAAATGTAAAATCTGAAATGGACAGGGTAAATGTGCCTTTTTGGTTTAAGAGGAAGTCAATATAAACTCCAATTCCCAGGCCCGGTTGATCGCTGCCTACTCCCACATAGGAGGAGATGAGGCCGGCACCGCCCTGGATGGCCATGCGTATTCTCTCCGAGCTGAAAAAGCGCCACTTGAGCGAAGGAAAAACGGTGGCAATAGGAGTTACCACTAAACTTAGCTGCAGATTGTCGGTTAGCCCATAGGAAAATCCAAGGCCTAGCAGTTCGTAACTATTGAAGGTCATCGATCCTTTGGGAATGGTTTCGGCCGAAGGCAGAACAATATTTCGATCTGAACTCGGATCTTGCATGCGCCTTCGATCGGCAGGGCTCATCTCCGCCTCGGCTTCAGGCTTTGCTTCGGAGCTGGCATTGGCTGGGAGGACCGGCATTAAAAATGCCGCGGCTAGAATTAGGCTCAAACTTGATTTTATCATCATGACCTTTTTCGATTCTAGTTCAGCGGCAAGATTATTCGCGCGCTAATATCAAAAGAGGTTTTCTGCAGGTTTAGCAATACAACTTCATGGTCAGAAATCGTGGTAGAAATTTCTGGTTTTTTGAGAAAATAGGAAGATCCTACCCCCAGGTGAAATCCGATCTCCAGAGGGGTCCAGATAAGCAGACCCATTCTCACAAAAACAGCCGGATCGACCCGCTCCACCTGTTCCCAGCCGCCCTCAACCAACATGGCCGCTTCGACTCTGGTGAAATTCAGAGTGAAGCCGGTCTCCAGGGTGCCTCTCAAAAAGTGCTTACCCAAGCGCAGTCGTCCCCAAATGGACATGGGCAGACTTGCATAAGTATTGAGAGATGTTTCCGTATCGATTCGGCGTTCTTTGAAAACCCCAAAGCCGCCGCCAATTTCTAAAAAATGAAAAAAGGAGTACGAGAGGTTCAGGTCCAAGCTGTAGCCCCGATTTTCCCAACTCGGATAGCCGGAAATCAGACTGCCAACCGAAAACAAAAATCGATGGTCGGGAGTGCGCTCTTTCCGCTCTTGGGCACCAACTTGGCCGGCCTCGGAGGGGAGAGTGTCGGCAGCCAACAAGAAAAAAGAAAGAAAACAAACAGTCAATTTCATCGGGAGACTCGCGAGGGCCGTGCCGGACAGGTCTTTTCAAGCATTCGGTTCATTTCGGCTCGTACCCAATCGCGGATGATGTTTTCG
>JAUVBB010000077.1 GCA_030591445.1 Deltaproteobacteria bacterium
AGAGGCCTATGGCAAAATGCTCGCTTTTTCTCGCCAGCTCCTGACCAAAGGTTCGGTTGACGACCTGCTCAACAGCTTGCTCGACGCCGTCATCGAGCTGACCCGGGCTGATAAGGGAATGCTCATCCTGCTCGAGAGCAACGAGCTCAGAGTCAAAGCCGCGCGCAACCTCAAGCAAGAAACCATTGAAGATGCGGTCCAAAAAGTCTCCGATACCATCGTGGCCCGGGTCGTGCGCAGCAAACAGCCCCTCATCGTCTCCGACGCATTGAACGATGAAGAGTTCAAAACCTCGGAATCCGTGGTCAACCTCAAGCTCTGCTCGGTAATGGCAGCGCCGCTGATGGAGAAAGGTCAATTGTTCGGCATCCTCTACCTGGGCAATGACAACGTGGTCAATTTGTTCGAAGAACGATCGCTGGAAGTTCTTACCGTCTTTGCCGCCCAGGCTTCGCTCTTGGTGCAAAATGCGCTCCTGCTCAACGAACTGAAGATCGACAACCAGGATCTAAGCCAACGCCTCGAACAAATGCGCTTTGGTGAGATCATCGGCGCCTGTGCGGCCATGAGAGATGTCTTTCAAAAAATCGAGAAGGTGGCGGCCACCAGTATCTCGGTCCTGATCACGGGCGAGACCGGCACCGGCAAAGAGTTGGTCGCTCGACGGATCCACGCCCTGAGTCCCCGCGTCGACGGCCCCTTCATCACCATCAACTGCGGCGCCATCCCGGAAAACCTGCTCGAGAGTGAATTGTTTGGGCACGTCAAGGGCGCCTTTACCGGGGCCATCGCTACCCGCCAAGGGAAATTCCAGGCGGCCGATGGCGGCACTTTGTTCCTGGATGAAATCGGCGAACTACCGGTCCAACTCCAGGTCAAGCTCTTACGCGCCTTGCAGGAAAAATCGGTCACCAAGGTTGGCGACACCCGCAGTGAGAATATAGACATCCGGGTGGTTTCGGCCACCAACCGTGATTTAGAGCGAGGCATCAGTGAAGGTAATTTTCGTGAAGATCTGTATTACCGGGTCAACGTTATCGGCTTGCACTTGCCGCCCCTTCGAGATCGGGGCGATGACATCACCACCATCGCCCGTTACCTATTGGCCAAACAGGCCGAAGAATTCACCACCAAAGTGCGGGGATTTATGCCAGCCGCCACCATTGCCATGCACAAATACGCCTGGCCGGGCAATATTCGGCAGCTGGAAAACCGGATTAAGAAAGCCGTGGTGCTGGCGGACAAAACCCATTTGGGCCCAGAGGATCTCGAGTTAAACCCCGAGGACTTTGAGCCGGTGATGTCACTGGCCAAGGCCAAGGATGAGTTCCAACGCCGTTACATCAATAAGATTCTCGAACGCAACAATGGTAACCGCACCAAATCAGCCCGGGATTTGGGCGTGGATCCGCGAACCATTTTCCGGCACCTGGAAAAACAGGAACCGGAAGACATTTGATTTACTCAAGGTAAAAAAACAGGCACCATGGCATAGATGTCACATAAACGCGACAGCGGCGGTAGCACGCCAGGGTAGCGGCAGGAGAAAATCTTTTTGTTTTTAGAAACTTATAGCTTAGGGCAGGTTCTTGGCACTCTTTTTGCGTAAAACATCTATACGGACGGGGTTGCGGAGGCTCTCGTTAGCGGTTCTGGCCATGTGGCTGGGTTCGGGCTGTATTCTTGCCCCTGACATTGAGGAAGAACTTCAGCCCCCTAATTACCCGCCCGAGATTGTAATTTCCGAGTTACAGCCACCCGATCAAGGAATCGTGGTGCTGGACTCAGCCGAAGAGTGTTTGCCCATGGTATTTGAAGTAGGACAGGTAAAAGAACGCAACATCAACGACGACCTGCAGGTGGGTTGGTTTTTGGACTTTGACCCTATCGTTGAGAGCGAACGCGACCCGAGTTGGAGCCCCCTGCACAGAAACGGAGAAGTGCTGCGCCCCGGCCCTGATAGGGTACTGGATTTGTCGAGCTTGGAAGAAGATCGCATTTATACTTACCGGGTCATCATCATCGATCGCCCCGCCGATATAACCAGTACCGGAATCGAGTTCCCCAACGACCCGGACGGCGGAATCGACGCCTACCAATGGACCTTCCAGGTATCTCTCGGCGTGGGCTATTGCAGCCAGGGCGGTTCCGAATGATGACTTTGAAAAAAATTCTTGCCGCGCTGTGGGCGCTTTGCTGGGCTAGTTTGCTGCTTTGCTCCTGTTCTCTCGAACTGAACCAACATGTACCCGAGTGTATCGACAATCTTGATTGCCCTCTGGACCAGACCTGCGATTTGGAATCAAGACGCTGTGTTCCGCGCGATCTACCAAAACCGCTGTCGGTAATCGATCTCGAGTTGAGCCCCCAAGCCGGCTCGGGCAGCGCCAAAACTCAAATTGCCGGCCTGGACTTGAAGGGGGTCGACACCGCGGAACTTCCATTGGAATTGGCCACTGCCGTTGCCATGGAAGGCCAGGTAACCGCAGCCAAGTCTGACGGCGACGTTGCCGGCTCGCTGGTATTTACCCGTTCACCGGATTTCGATAACCGCCGGCTGGTTTGGAATACCTCTACCAGTGAACAGGGCAACTTCACATCTGACCTCGCCCCGGGCAGTTACGACATATTGGTCAAGCCATCCGAGCGAGAAATATTCCCGCAGCTGCTCATCAAGGATGTAATCATACCGTTCCAACATGAACCCGATCTGAGCTATCCCGCGTTCCCAGCCAGCGAAGGAGAAGATCTCGATCCGCAGGATCCCTTGTTGCTGGTTTACGGCCGCGTGCTGCAGAGCCAATCCCTCGCCGTTCCGGTTACCGGAATCAAAATCGAGGGCGTCACCGCCGAAGGCCTGCGAACTGCCATCGCCGAACCGGATGAAGAGGGCTACTTTTATCTGCGCCTGCCGGTGAGTAAAACCAACGAAGTTCTCACTCCCGCTGATCCGCAATTGCCCAGCCTGAATCTGACCATCGGCCCCAAGTCCAACGAAGACCTGCTACCCACGCTAAGCGTAGAAAATCTCGAGCTTGACGGACCCGATTTGGGCACTTTCTTCTTGGGCAATGTAGCCCACCCAAGTTCCTTTACCGGCGTGGTGGTCGACGCTACCGGCAAACCGGTCGCTGATTGTCAATTGCGCTTCCACACCCATGAATTAGGCAACGGCCATTTCTCCTACCAGAGTCGAACCGATACCAGCGGACGCTTTCTGGCAGAACTTCCCGGCGCCGTGTATCAGGTGACGGTAGTGCCCGAGCTACTGTCGGCCGTAAGTTTGGCGATTATCCCGCTGGATCTGACCGAAAACCGCGAACAAAATATTGTGCTAGAGGATCGGCCGAACCTTTCGGGAACCATCCTTGATGATGAGTCCCACCTGGTAGCCGAGGTCATCATTCGGGCCCAGCGCCTGTCTGCGGTCAACGGGGTTGACGATGGTGTGGTCCGTAGCTACGAGGGGCTTAGCCTCGAAGACGGTTCGTTCGCGCTAGCAGTCGACCCCGGCCGCTATGCCGTGGTTTTCATCCCCTCGCTAGAAAGCGGCTTGCCCCGCTCACTGCCCAAGCCCGTTTATGTGACCAGCGACTACCCCATGCGATCCTCAGCCACTCGTCTGGCCCAGCCAACAGTTATCCAGGGTCATGTGTTCAATGAATACGGCGAGCCCATGTGTGGGGTGACCATCGACGTCTTCTATAGCGACGAGGAAAACGCCTACCTCATCGGCCAATCCATTTCGGGCACCAACCAGCTCGGCTGTACCGGGGCCTACGCCGTAATCATTCCCAGCAATCCGTTCCCGACACAAGATTGACCCATTGCCGACTGGCTTCTATAATGAAGCCTGAGACCACCATCAGCCAGGACCCGTTTCATGAACGATCGGAAACGCCGTCGCGACCATACCCGCACCATCGAGTTCAAGGTGAGCTGCCCTGAACCACCCGAGCTGACCAAAAAAACGGCCTTCTTGACCATCATCCGCGGCGGGGGCAGCGATCTCGGTCAGGTCCAAGTGGTGGCGGAGAAAGCCGTGCTCGGTCGCTCATCCGCTTGTGATCTTCCCCTGCAGGATTTGGGTGTATCCTGGGAACACGCCCAAGTCATCCGAACGCCCGCGGGAGAATTTGCCCTGAGCGACATGGGCTCGACCAACGGCACCCGACTCAACGGCGTTTTGGTGGAAAACGCGGTAGCCCTGCAAGACGGAAACAAAATATTTCTGGGTGAAACCGTGGTTCGTTTTACCCTGGCCGATGAAATGGACCTGGGCTTTCAAACGGAAGTGCAACAATTGGTGGGCACCGATCCCCTCACCGGCCTGGAATCCAAGCGCGTCTTCGACGACGCCCTTGACTATGCCCTGCAATTGGCCCGACGCGGGAACCACTCCCTGGCCGTATTGATGATGGACATGGACGGCACCAAAGCCATCAACGATCGCCACGGCCACTTATTTGGCGCCCACGCCATCGGCGAGACCGGCCGCATCTTGTCCCGAGTCATCGGCACGGCCGGCCACGTTTGCCGCTTCGGCGGCGACGAATTCTCCGCCTTCCTGCCCGATCTAGACGCCCAGGCCGCCTACGATTTCGCCGAAGCTATCCGCGCCGCCGTGGCCCAGACCCGCATCGAAAAAGACCAGATCCATCTGCCCGCCACCATCAGCATCGGCGTCGCCATCTTTCCCGCCGCCGGCGACCACGTCCTGGAACTAGTCGCCGCCGCCGATCGCGCTCTCTACCGCGCCAAGGAAAACGGCAAGAACCAAGTATCACGATAGCGGTCTAGGCGGGCAAAGCCTCAAGATTTTGGGTTGCCTACCCAGCGGCTGACGGCGGCGATGAGGGGTTCGGCTTCGATGGGCTTGGTTATGAAATCGTCCATACCGGCAACAAAGCAGCGCTCTCGCTCTTCGGCCAAGGCCTGGGCAGTCAGGGCCATGATAGTGATGTGTTGATCGGCGTTTTCTTGCGCTCGGATTCGACGGGTTACTTCCAGGCCATCCATGCCGGGCATTCTTACATCCATGATCACCAGATGGTAAAGTGCCGACTCCAAAGCGGTCAGCGCTTCTTGGCCGGAGCTCGCCAGATCAACGAGGTAGCCGGCCGATTGCAGGATGGTCTCTACCAGCACGCGGCCGGCCTCGTCATCTTCCACGGCCAGGATGCGAATATTTTTCGCGGCCGGTTTGGTCCCATCGGTCTCGGCAAAAGGCAAAAAGACTCTGAATACACTGCCTTCTCCTTCGGTACTTTCCACCTCGATGGCCCCGTCCATGGCCTCGACCAGATGGCGGCAGACAGCCAAACCAAGACCCAGTCCCTGGTGCTTGCGGGAGTCGGAGTCTTCCACCTGCGCGAAGGAGTCGAAGATGCGGTCGATGTCAGCGGCCGGAATGCCCGAACCGGTGTCGTGAATCACGACCCGCAACCCGGATTGTCGTGGCTTTTCCAAGCGGAGAGTCACGGAGCCGCTTTCGGTAAATTTGATGGCGTTGTCGAGCAAGTTCACTAGGATTTGACGGAAACGGAGTTTGTCGCCCAACAGATGCTTGGGCAGCTTATCCGCGATTTCAACCGCGAGCTTTACCTGGTTCGATTTCGCTCTTAACTGAAAGCTGTCGATCACCTCGGCGGTCACCAAACGCGGTTCAAAAGGCGCATTGTGAATCACCAACTTGCCCAACTCCAGACGCGAGGCCTCGAGAATATCGTCGACAAAGTGCAGCAAGGCAAAGGCATTTTGTCGGACCGTTTCCAGGTTCGCCCGTCGTTCGCTTTCGGTCTCGGACTGCAACAACAAATTGGTAAAACCCACGATGGCATTCATGGGGGTGCGAAACTCGTGGCTGACATTGGCCAGGAATTGGCTTTTGGCCTCCACCGCCTCCTCGGCCCGGTCCCGCTCACGAACCATGCGCCGAGACCACCGGGAGCGGGTTTGCTCATAGGCATAGGTCATGGCCACCACGATGATCATCGAGGTCAGCCAGGAAAACAGGGAATCGAGGGCACGAGCTTCTTCGGGAATGACATTGGGAAAAACGTATCCCGACCAGTGCAAGTACTCAAACCAAAGCACGGCAGCCACGGATCCAAACACCCAGAAGAGCCCGGCCCGGCCAAGAGCGGTAAGCGCCACTGCCGGCATGATGAAGAAGACGGTCACGTTGGCCCCGGCCAGACCGCCGGTATGATAGTTGGCGACAACCGTCCCGGCCAATATCATGGCCACGATGAAGTGCGATGCCGGGGTACGCACGACCGGTCTTTTACGCAGTAGCAAAAAGACGACCAAGGCCCCGCCGGTGACGGCAAAAATACAGCCGGCCAAAAACAACTTGCCATAGCTAAAAAAGGAAAAGGACCAGGCAAGACCAAAAAATATCATCAGCAAGTTGGTCATACTCGATACCCAGTAACGCCAGCGAAAATCGAGGTCGGCCGAATAGCGGCCGTCGCTTTCAAACTCTCCTCCCAGCATCGAACGCCACCAGTCGCCCATCGGTATCGAATCTCCTAATCAGCTGCCTGCGCAAAACCCGGAATGACTATATACCTTATTTCATATCACATTGACCGGCCCCTGTCAGCCTGACTGACTTTGTCATGCCGCCAAGGTCGTGATACATTGGCTCACTGGCGTAGGCGCGAAAAGGAGATTAGGCAATGGTCAAGACATCCATTTGGATCAAAACATTTATCCTTATCACCGGATTTCTGCTCAGCAGCACGACGGCCTGGGCCAAATGGCCGGCAGCAGAAAAGGTCGACGCCGATCTCTGTCGCCATTGGCAAAAAACCTGGCCGGCCCAAAAGCTAGTGCACGTTGAGAAAAAAACAGAGTGCGAACAAACCTGGTGGGCAAAGCCATCGACCAAGAAAAAGCGCAAAGCCTGTCTGATCAAAGCCGATGCCTACGTCGAAAAAGGCAGCTATCGCTATCTCATTTACCGCGACACCTACTTGTACTACGTCCAGCGAAAGCTACGCTCGGTACAATTGGGAGAATTGGAAAAAGCCTGGAAAGAGGGCGGCGTACCGGCACCCAGCCAAGCGGAAGTGGAAGCGATGCTCGCGACTTTGGCCCAAGAGCGCTTTGCCACCGATACCGTGAAAATTCAGGTCATAGAAATGGGCCAGGCGCGGCCCTACGGGGAGAACTACCGAATCACAGTGGCCCACGGCTTGACCTACCAGAAAGATGGAAAACAAGAAGAGAAGAAAGAACTATTCACCACGCTGGAGTCCAGCGGAGGCCCGTGGAAGATTGTCCCCACCTTGGCGATGTAAACCTTTATCGCCGACAACTTTTCAGGATTTTTTCCAGCTCTGGTATTTCTTTGGAATCTTCCGACAAGGTCTTCTTGTAAAGAGCGTACTCTCGACAGGCCAAGCGGTTTTTCCTGAGTTGCGCAAATGCGATACCCAGGCCCCGATGGGCCGCGGCTAGCGAGGGGTCTACTTTCAATGTTCGCCTGAAGGCCCGAATCGCCCCCTTGTACTTTCTCTTTCGGATGAGTTCATTGCCGAGCCGGTAATGTTTAAGAGCCTTTTTACGTTTTCGACTTTCTGCCGGCGGCTTTGCGATTGGCGCCTTAGCGGCGGGGGTCGATTCAACGACGGCAGTCTCGGTCGATGCGCCGGCGTCTGGGCCGGGCTTTTCCTTGTCCTTGGCGGCCGCGGTGCCCCGGTCGGGATCGCTAGCAGTCGCGGCTGTATGATCCGAACCACCGCGATAATCCAACTGCCTTGACTCTTTGATAAAATACCAGGCCGCCAAGCCACCTATGCCCACCAAGACAATCAGCGCCAACACCCACAACCAAGTTTTGGGAGGGCGTTCGACTGGCACGGGCACCGGTTTGACGCTGGGGTCGGTGCCGGCGGCGGTCTCGGTGCCCAAGGCCGTGGGAATCTTCATGAGAATCGAATCTGCCTTTTTTCCCGCGGCCGGTTCGTGATCCAGTTGTGGTTTCTTCTCCACCTCACCGAACTCACCATCCGGAACCTGGGCCCAGGGCGACGATGCCGAAGCCGCGCCCTCTTCTCCCGATCCGCGCATGACATAGGTGCATATCTTCTTGCTATCAAGCGGTGGCGGAGTCACTGGTTCCGAATAATCGGCTGTGGCCTTGGGCAGGGGTGGCGGCGTGGGCGTTCGCGTGAGCGCTTCGGGGTTCAACTCGACCAAACCCTGCTCGCTGTTATCTGCTTGCTTGCTCTCCGCCGAATCACCAGGAACTTGGCTGGTCCCAGCGGCTGGTTTTTCTTTCTCTTGCACGAAACCAGGCATGGAGCCGGTGGAAAAACCGCTGGCCGCCCAACGCGCCGCTTCGGCGGCCCAACCATCTGCACCCGAACCGCCTGGCGTCGGCGGCACACTCTGGCTCTGCGCGGGTGGCGGAAAACTCGCCGACGCCGCACCCGGATCTGTCGTTCCCGGCTGTTGGCCGGAACCACTCGCGCCCAGACTGCCCCATTCGGATTCGTCTTCTTCCGCAGAAGCCCCGCCCAGAAGCAGAGAACCAGAATCCCAGGAAGCAGCAGGTCCCTTGGGCTCTTCGGACTCTTTGACTAGGTCGGGTGGGGACTCGTCGGTAGGCACAGCTGGCAGTGACATCGGCTCTTTACAGGAAGGGCAATGTGAGATCTTGCCTTGCCTTGCCTCTTCTTCTTCTACCTCGTAACGCATCTGGCACTGCGAACATACAACTTCCATTGTCCTTCCTTTCGTTATTAAAAGATAAAGTGCGACCGAATGGGTTGCAAGCAAAAAAGCCCTCAGCGGCTAATGACTTGATCTAGCGCAGGGAATCCGGCATAAACATGCCTATGCAATCTATCGTGATTGGAACTGCCGGTCATATCGATCATGGCAAAACTTCTCTGGTCAAAGCGATGACCGGCATCGACACCGATCGGCTCAAAGAAGAAAAAGCGCGGGGAATCACCATTGAATTGGGATTTGCCCACCTCGATCTGGGCGACGGCCAAAAAGCAAGCATCGTGGACGTACCCGGCCATGAACGTTTCATCAAAAACATGGTGGCCGGTACCAGCGGCATCGATTTGGTGATGATGGTGGTCGCCGCCGATGAAGGCATCATGCCCCAAACTCGAGAGCATCTCGACATCTGCCACTTGCTGGGAATCGACAAAGGACTGGTGGCCTTGACCAAAATCGACATGGTCTCCGATCCCGAGTGGCTTGACCTGGTGAAACAAGAAATGAAGGCGGAACTTGCCGGTACTTTTCTGGAAGATAGCCCGGTAGTCGAAGTATCCAGCAAAACCGGTGCCGGGCTAGAGAATTTGACCGCGGCACTAAAAGTTCTCGCCCAGGACGTAGGCAAACGCTTGGTGGATGCGCCAGCCTTTCTGGCCATCGATCGCGTTTTTACCATGAAGGGCTTCGGCACGGTAACTACCGGCACCTTGGTGGCCGGCGTCCTGCAAGTCGAAGACCCGGTCGATGTGTTGCCCGATCCCCGCCAAAGACTGCGCGGTATGAAAATCAGAGGCCTGCAGGTCCATGGTTTGGCAACCCAACGCGCGGAAGCCGGGCAAAGACTGGCGGTCAATTTAAGTGGCGTGGATAAAAGCGCGCTCTCCCGCGGTCAGGTGATGGTACAAAAGAACACCCTGGACACCGGTTACGAGTTTGAGGGAAGCCTGGAACTGGTTCGTGGCGCCAAAGCCCTGCGCAGTCGAAGCAAAGCCATCTTCCATGTGGGCACGGCCAAGAGCAACGTTGCTATCAAGCTGCTTGATGTCGACACCCTGGCTACCGGGGCCAAGGCCTACGCCCGCTTCCGCTGCGAAGAACCGCTGGCGGCCTCCCCGGGGCAGCGTTACATACTACGAGGATTTGCCCCCATCGCCGGCCGCGGCACGACCTTGGGCGGGGGCAAAATTCTGGCCATCTTACCGCCGCGACGGCGGCACAAAGAGCGCGAGGCTCGAGTGGCCGAATTGACTACCCTGGAGCATGGCACCGACGCTGAGCGGCTGAAAATATTGCTCGATCTGGCCGATGTCGAAGGCGCCAATCTTGCATCCTTGAGCATGTTTTCCGGCTTGGGCAGAAAAACCGTGGCCCGGGAGATGGATAAGTTAATGGCACAGGGTCAGGCCCTGAAATATGATCGGGATCAGGGCCGCTATGTGGCTCACGCTACCTTGGACCGCCTGCAAAAAGATGGCACCGAGATCTTGACCGCCTTCCATCAAGAAAACCCTTTGCTCCCAGGCATGCAGTTGGAACCAGTGCGCGCCAAGCTGGCCCATTCCCTAAACCCCAAACTGTTCAAACTCTTGATCGACCGCCAGTCCAAAGCCAGTCTTTGGTTACAAGAGGGCGAGACCCTACGCCTGACCAGTCACCGAATCCAACTCGATGCCTCCAAGAGCGAATTGGAGCAATCGATCGATCGCCAGTACCAAAAGACCGCTCTGACTCCCCCCAAGCTGGCAGAGTTGGCAAAAACCGTCGATCATCCTGAAGCCGGAGTTCTGGAAATCATTCGACACCTGACCCGAACCGGTTCTCTGACCCACATCACCCAGGACATGTACGTAAACACGGATGCTTTGGATCAACTACGCCAGCAGTTGATCGCGCATTTACGCAGTCAGGCCGAGATCACTACCCAAGAATTCAAAGCCATGGTGGGAGCCTCCCGCAAACACGTCATCCCTCTGGCCGAGTTTTTCGATCAGGAAAAAACCACCATTCGAAAGGGACAAGCCCGGGTGTTGCGCCGCCGCGATCGTGAATTGAGTTAAGCGAGTACCAATCTTAGGGACTGATCAGAGCCCGCGCCGAGCGAATCGCCAAGTCGAGCAAACCACCGGGCAAGATGCCTTCTAATAGAATCGCCACTGAGCACAAGACGGCCACCAGCGCCAAACTGGGAGAAACCGCCGTATTTTCTTGCTCTCCCTGCGGGCGCATTACCATGGCCGCCACCAATCCCAGACTCATGACCAGCACCACCCCCAGGCTCAGCGCCGCCAAAATAGCCGTGACTAGCCAGCCGGCTTCGACCATGGTCTCGAGCAAAACCAAGCGGCTGAAGAAGCCGGCGGTAAAGGGCATTCCGGCCATGCACAGCAAGGACAGGCCAATCGCCAACGCCAAACCCGGATGGCTCTTGGCCAATCCGCGCAGCCGGACGATGGCCGGATCAGCGCCTTCTTCCTGGTCAATGGTGGCTACGGCCACAAAGAGACCAATCCAATTGACGGCGAATACGGCCAGAAACACCAACACCGCGCCCACGGCTCCGTCCAGGGCAGAGGCATCCGCCACCGACACCGAACCCGCGGCCGCGATGGCCACCAAGGCCATCCCGGCCTGACCGGCGGCCAGGTAGGCAATCATGCGCTTGAGACGCCCTTGCACCAGGGCCAGGGCATTGCATACCAACAATGCCACCAACCCGACTCCGTGCACCACCTCTATCCAACCAACATAGCCGGGGCCGGACTCTGCCACCGGCAAGAAACCCAGGAACAACATCCGGGTGACGGCAGCCAAACCGGCGGCCATGACCCCGCCCGACAAGAACAAGGCCCCGGGGATGGGCAATGATTCAACCGCGTCGACAAACCACATATGAAAGGGCACGGCGGCCACAAAACAACCGACCCCCGCCAACAACAATGCCAAGGCACCGATGACCATGGGATCTTGGCCTATCCAACCGGCGCTGGCAAAATATCCATGGGTGCCCACAAGCTGGGTGGTCCCGGTTCGCACCAGGAGCAAAGCCGTTCCCAAGCCCAGCAAACCGGCCCCCAGGGCGCCGGCAATGGTTCCCTTCAGAGCCCCCTCTCGACCCCAGGCAGTGCCCTGCATGGCCGCCAGCCCCCACAAAGGCAACAAGGTGGCCACAAAGCCGGCCAGCAAACCGATGAGATCCCAGGCCATCGGTAGCGTGACTGCCCCGGCGGCAGACAGGAGAATAAGGCCTGAGGAACCGGGCTGCCAGCGTTGCTTGAGATGTTGGCCCAACAGCAGGGCACAAAACGCGGTCGTGAGCACAAAGATCTGCACAAATAAAGAGAAGGCATCCTGCCGCATACCGCTGCCGGCAAAGACGTCGGGCGACTCCACGGGACCTGCCCAAGAGGCCCACAGCACGACCAGCGCCGGCGATGCCAGCGCAATCAATTCCACGACTTTTTGACGACGCTGGCAATACCCACCCCAGATAGCAACGCAAAGCCCCACGGTCCATAAGAGGCCGGCGATAAAATAGCCACTCATGAACGCACCCCCATCATCAGGCCGGGCCATAGACCGCAGACCAGGATAAAGACAGCCAGAATGGCCAGAATAACCGCCTGACGCTTGCGCGGCCATGAAGGTCCGCCCCATACCGCCGGGTGATGGCTACCACCCAGAATTCGGCGGTAAGCCCAAACCACCGATGCACCGGTGAGCAGTACCGCGCCGGCCGACAAGAGTGTGATCACTTGATGATTTGCGGTGCCATCGAGAACCAGCATCACGCCGACAAAACCGGCCGTTCCCGGGATGGCCGCCGCCGAGGCCACTGCGGTAAAGGCCAGACCGGCGAAAAACGGATGAGAATGCCATAAGCCGCTAATTTCGGCGACCCGCTGGCTGCCACGGGCACGACACACCACGCCCGCGAAAAGAAACAGGGTCGCGCCGGCGATGCCGGAGGCAAAAAGCATCATGGCGCCGGCGGAAAGATCGGTTCCCAGCGAATAGCTGAGCCCAATCAAAGCAATGCCCATTTGCGATAGACACACATTGGCCAAGAGTCGCTTCAAATCGCGCTGTACCATTGAGGCGATCCCACCGCCCAAGGCAGTGCCGACTCCCACCCAGACCAACCATTCGTTCATCCCGCCCAACTGGGGTCCGCACAAGCGACCCAAGATGTGAATCAAACCAAATCCGCCCAAGGGCAATACCCCCCCGGCCAAGAGCACACTGGCAGCGTTGGGAACATTGGCGCAGGCCACCGGGAACCAGGTGTGCAAGGGAAAGGCGGCCATCCGCACCAGAAAGGCAGGGACAAAGAGCCACATGGCCGAAGGAATAGCAGCTTGATTTTGGCTCAAACGACGGCTCAGTTCGATCAGGTCAAAGGTACGGGGCAGACCGGCTGCCTGGACCACCAGCAATACGCCCACCCACATCAAGACACTGGAGGCAACCGAGATTACAATGAAGCGAGTGGCCGCATTGACGCCGCCCAAGGATGGGCCCCGACCCATCAGGAAAAAGAAGGGAATTAAGGTCACTTCCCAAAAGGCCACAAAAAGCATCAGATCCCAAGCCGTCACCACCCCCAGCATCCCGGCTTCGGCCAACAGCAAGAAAAGCACGTGGGAGCGGTTGAGTTCGGGCAATATCGGTAGGGTTCCGACCACCGCGGCGGCTGAGATCAGCGTCACCAAACCCGCCATCATCAGGCCGGTTTCGTCGAGCGCGAAATGCAAGGAGATGCCCAAACTTTGCACCCATGGCCATTCGACCGACACCAACATACCCTGCCCAGAAAACAAACTAAATTTCAGCGCCACCCAAATGGCCAAGGTGGCGATGGCAAAGGTCCAGCCCAGGGCCCGAATACGCCGGCAGGCCCCGGCCGGAAAAAAACTTACCAAGAAGGCCCCCACCAAGGGCGTTATCGGTAGAGCAAGCAACAGTATTTCGGTCAAGGTCACCACAGCCATTTACCCCTGCATCCACTTGATCAACAACAAGGTGGCCAGTACGGTCATGAGGGTGTAGCGCTGAATGCGGCCATTCTGCAGGTAACGCAGGGCCGTGCCAATGCCCTCAATGCTACGTACCGCTGTGCCCAAGACCAGGGTATCGATAATAAAATCCCCCAGGCCGCGCCAGATCACCACTCCGAGCAGACGTAGTGAGATCAAGGGAAACTGCACCACCATCTCGCCCAGTCCCAAACCGGTGCTCGCCACTCGATCCATGGTCCTTTGGGAGGCGGTCAACCTGCCGGTCAAACGATGGGGCCTTGACTTTGACAAGGCCCGACCAAGCAGCCAACCCAGCACGGCCAGACCGGAAGACAGCGATGCCCAAAACAAGCCGGCCGAACCACCATAGACCGCCGGCGTCAATTCATGGGCCAGCAGGACACCAAGCCCAGCGGTCACTGCCAGTCCGCCCAAGCTCAAAGCGGCCCATCGCGGCCAGCGACTCTCGATCTGATGGACACTGGTTGCGATTTCTCGCGCGTCAGCTTCCATGCGCTGAAACATCCAACCAAATCCAAACAGGGCGACTCCTGTCAGGGCCCGGATCAACCATCCCAGAGTCGATTCCGGCGCCGAACCACACAAGCGTCCCAGAGCTAAGAAGTTTAGAGAAGGAGGCAGCGCCATGGCAGCCCCCAAGACCAGGAGACCTCTTTGCGAAAAGAATTTCCCCAGCCCGCTAGCGGACCGACCCAAAGCAGCAGGAGAGACAGAAAAGTCGCCCATGGCCAGCATCATTCCGCCCAAGACCAATACTCCCGAGCTGGCCAATAACCGGGCCGCCACCGGGTCGCCCACGGCAAAAGCCATCCAGATCAGACCCCCCTGAACCATGAACAACCAGCCCAAAACAGTCTGAGATCGGTGTTGCTGAAAACCGGCCAGGATACCAAAGCTCACGCCGGCGGCCCCCACGAAACCCGCAATCTCGGCAAGATAAGGGGCAGAGGCAATCAAGGGCCAAAACTGGTCCATCAAATAGGTAGCTGCCAACAAGGAGCCAACCCCGTGTACCAAGTTGGTGGTCGAGGCCGGTGCTCGGGTAGAACCTGGTATCCAGCCATGGAAAGGCAGTTGTCCGGCCCGGACCGCCAAGGCCGCCAACACAAAGGCGGCGGTCCAGGTCTCGCCCCATTGTCGGGACAAAAAGCCAACCACCAATAAAACACCGGAAGCCCGCTGAAAAATCAGCCAGCGCATACCCGTCCTGCCGCCACCGGCTTCCGGTTCCCAAAAACCAGCCAGAAAGGCACCGCACAGAGCCAGTCCCTCCCAGCCAATAAGAAGAGGCATTGGCGACTGGGCGGTAAACAGGAAACCGGCCGAGGCCACAAAGGTAAGAATCAGGGCCAGGTAGCGATGACGCCCGGCCAGTCGAGCCACTGATGCCAAAGCGTGCACCATGGCAGCCAGGGCAACCGTCAAGCACAGCAACATGGCCCAAGCGCCCTTGGCATCCAAGGCAAAGGCCAGGGCAAAGCGCCCGTCCAGAGAGAAGGCGGTCATTTTCAGTTGCGGCACCTGCGCCGCGGCCGGACCCAGCAAGAAAAACAAGACCGCCAAGATCGATTGGCAAAAAGGCAACAGCAAACCAGCCAGCGCCAACAGCGTCAGCAGGCGCCGGGGCATACCGGCACCCAAACCAGAACCCGTCAAGGCCATGGTGAAAGGCACCAGCCACAGCAACCAGTGCCCGTTCGCTGCCAGTTGCAAGTACTCCATCAGTGTTTCATCCTGTCGTGTTCATCTACGCTCACGGAGCGGCGAAAACGACTAAAACCGTACAAAACCGCGGCCCCGGACAGAGCCACCGCCACCATGATCAAGATCACCACCACCCCTTGCGCTTGTAGCGTCGAACCGGTCCGAGCGGTCGCCGCCGACAGGGCCAACAAAACCCCGTTGAGCATGATCACGGCCGAGACCAAAACCACCATACCGGCGCGCCGAAGCATCAGCCCCAGAAGGCCAATGGTAAACTGCAACAGCGCCAGCAACAGAATGTGGGTGGTTGGGATCAAGATGTTTCCTCAGACCGGAGGCGGCGGCGGGAAATCACCACCAGAAAAGAACTGGCCACGGCACCCCCCAATAACAGCAGGGCCATCGCTCCACCTAACTCTCCCTCGGGCCCCGTAACCGGCCCAACGGCGTTTTGGCCGGCCCCGACCCAATGCGATGCAGTGCGAGGATGAAAGACACCACCAATCAGCAACACGCAAAGCCAAAGCGCTATGAAGAAAGCGATAAATTTAGTGATATTAAAACGTTTACGCCCCGGCGTACCCAGTTTCAAGCGACCCGAGCGCCGCAACACCAACCAGACGGCTGAAAACGCCCCCAAGGTCACGACCAGCAACTCTATGGCCAATACCGGTAGCGACAACACCAACAGTGTCATCGCATTCGAGACCATCAGCACAATCAGAGCAAAGATGGAGCGCAAGGGCTTGCGATCGGTAATGGCGAACAAGCCGGCCGTTACCGAAATGACACCCAGTATCCAGAAAAGAATCGGCTCCATTGATTTTAATCTCCCTTGATCACGGGAGGCATCGTTTCCTCGATTGCGCCCTTCTGTCAAGGGAAACGCCAGAAAAATTGTCCCGTCTGCTCTTCGAACATGCGATACTCCTGGTCATCAAGACCAAAGGAGTCAAACATGCGTAGCCGACAAACATCTCCCACCCGCCATTTTCTGACGATCCTGACCATGATTTGTCTATTGCCAACCCTGCCGGTGACCGCTCAGGAAACCAGCGCAGAGTTGGAGAAAGTCAAGATCGAAGCCGAGCAAGCCCGCATCGAAGCAGAACGGGCCCGCGCCGAAGCCGAAAAAGCCCGGGCCAATTATTTCCGCATGCGATCCACCCCAAGTCTAACATCCGTCGAGGCAGTCCCGCCCGCAGCGGAGGCGCAACCGGTTCTGGGCGCCCACGAACACGACGGTCTTTTTTTGAGAATGACTGTTGGCGCCGGCGCGGGCGGCTACCAGGGCACTGGTCAGGTATCAACCCAAGACGGCCTGGTCCTCGATCCGGCCGACAACGAGTCACAAGCCGGCATGTCGGTATCAGTCGGTGGCCGCATCGCCAACAACCTGTTGTTGCACGGGGACTTGTGGTTCAACGACTACGGGGAAAAGACCCAAGAGTTTGTAACCCGGCATGTTGGCACCGTGAATATTGGCGGCGGAGTCACCTATTACTGGATGCCCAGCAACTACTACATCTCCGGGGCCATTGGCCTGTCGATCGGAATAATGCGTTTCCCCGACCAATGGGACGACTACAATGATCGTGAGGATTCCGTGGCCGCCGGCGGCTTGGGCCTGTCCTTGCTCTTTGGCAAAGAATGGTGGGTCAGTGCCAACTGGGCCCTGGGGGTTGCTTGCCAGGCAACCTACTCCTATACCGAAAACAAAGAAGACGCCGATCTCATCCTGCGCGCCGGCGGAGTGAAAATCCTTTTCAGCTCCACTTTTAATTAGATCCCTCCTGCCCGACCTTATTCAAGAAATCTATTGAAATTCAGCGATTGTTGGTGGACTATGTCCACCCTGTTGGCTGTAACCATTGATCGGTTAAGGAGTGAATTATGTCTATGCCAGAAAAAATCGCATCTTTGTTGGCCAATCATGCCCGGGTCATCGCCAATGCCGCGCGTAAAAATCTTATCCAAGACTCGATCGATGGTAAAGAGGCTTTGGTGTCCGAAAACGGAGCCCTGGCCACCTGGACGCCGGCTGAATCCACCGGACGCAGCCCCTTAGACACCATCATGGTTCGCCGCCCTGAAAGCGAGGGCGAAATAGACTGGGATTCACCCAACAATTTGTCGATCGAAGCTTCGACCTTCGACATGCTCTTCGAAGACGCGCTTTCGACCCTGGCCAACAAAGAACGGCTCTATCAAAATGACAGAGTGCTGGGTGCCGATTCAAGATGGGCACTACCGGTACAGCTGGTTACCGATCGGGCGCTTTCGGCCCTGTTTACCGACAACATGTTCCGGCCGGTTCCCGAAGATATCAGCCGCTCGGTTTTTAGTGATCAACCCTTCTTTCTATTGGCCTGCCCTTACGACAAGTTGGATCCAAAGCGTTACCAGGACCGGCTGCGAATCAATCCGGCCACCGGCCTGCCCTCGGACATGGCCGTAGCCATCGACCTGGATCGGCGCGTAGGCGTGGTTTACGGATCTGCCTACGGCGGCAGTATTAAAAAAATGATCTTCACGGTCATGAACTACTACCTGCCCGCCGCCGGCATTTTGCCCCTGCACTGCTCCGCCAACGAAGGACCAGACGGAGACAGCGCCCTGTTGCTTGGTTTGTCCGGCACCGGCAAGACGACCTTGTCCGCCGATGCCCGCCGGGCCTTGCTGGGAGACGATGAACACGGCTGGTCCGACCATGGCATCGCCAACTTCGAGAACGGTTGTTACGCCAAGTTGATCGACCTTGATCCGAAAAAGGAGCCCGAGATTCACGAAGCGGTGTTCCACGCTGACGATGCGCTGGCTCACGGCGTAATTGTAGAAAACGCCATGATGTACCCGGACGGCCACTTTGACTTGTTCGATGACCGGATTACGCCCAATTCCCGCGCTTCTTATCCTTTACACTTCCTGTCCAATATCAAAAACCCACCGGCCGCCGGTCACCCCAGCACCATCTTGTTTCTGACCGCCGACGCCAATGGGGTGTTGCCACCCGTCTCCCGGCTAAGCCAGCATCAGGCTATGCTCTGGTTCTTGATGGGTTATACCAGCAAGTTGGCCGGCACCGAAACCGGCGTGGTCGATCCCAAGACTGTGTTCTCGCGCTTTTTTGGCGAACCTTTCATGCCCCGCAATCCTGGCGTTTATGCCGATATGCTGGGAGAGAAGCTGGCAGCGCACAAAACCGAAGCCTATTTGGTCAACACCGGTTGGAGCGGTGGTCCCTACGGAGTCGGCCAACGCATGGATATCCTGCTCACCCGTGAAATCGTTCACGCCACCCTGTCCGGAGCACTCAAGAACGTAGAATACCAGGAAGACAAGATTTTCCATTTGCAGGTTCCGCGCACCTGTCCTGGCGTGGCCGACCCGGCAGTGCTATGGCCCCAAAACACCTGGGCCGACAAAGCCGCCTTTCTCGACCGTGCCCGGAAATTGGCCGCTCAGTTCTGCGCCCATTTCGACAAGGCCTACGGCAACAAAGACATCGACGCCAAGATCCGCGCGCAGTGTCCTGGAAAATAGGCAAGCTCGCCCGCGGCCATGACCACCCTTATCGAGAGCATGGCCGACTGGGCCAGTTCGCTGCGTTTTGAAGACCTTCCCGATCGGGTAGTACGAAAAGCAAAACTCCAGTTTCTCTCCATGATGGCCGCCGTTTATTCCGGCTACCCAACCCGCACGGCCCGTGCCATTCGCGAGGTCATCCTGAGCACGCGCGCCCAGGGTCGCAGCACGGTTTTTCCCCAGGGAGAACCCACCTCGCCCACGGTGGCAGTGGTGGCCAACGCGGCTGCTTCCGCGGCCCTCGACTACGACGACTATGTTTTTCTCAGCCACACCGGACATTCGGCGGTTTTGGCCAGCCTGGCCCAAACCCAAGAATCAGGCTTATCGGGTCGACATTTGCTCTGCGCCCAGATCATCGCCAATGAAATTAGCGGCAGGCTTGGCGCCAGCGTGATTTTGGGCCCGCAAAACGGCCAACTCTGGACCCATATCCACGCGGCCGGAGCTGCCTGCGCGGGTGCGAAAATATTAGACCTGAGCCCGGAACAGACCGCTCATGCGATGGCGCTTTCGCTCTATCAACCGCCTCTGGCTATGTGGCCGGGATTCATGGGGCCCGACTCGAAGCTGCTTTCGGCTGCCTTTCCCGCCCGCGACGGGCTCATGTGCGCTCGCCTGGCTTCCTGGGGTCTGACCGGACCCCTGGACATACTGGAAAACAAGTTGGGTTTCGGCCAACACTTTTCCTACCAATTCCTGCCCCAAATGTTTTCCGGCCTAGGCGAGGCTTGGCTGACCGATACTCTTTCTTATAAAATATATCCCGGCTGCGCTTATATCGACAGTGCCCTCGACGCCCTGTTTGACACCATGGAGCAAT
>JAUVBB010000458.1 GCA_030591445.1 Deltaproteobacteria bacterium
AATTGGCTGTTATGCGGAAACCGCACACTCCGCAAATATTACTTGAAATATAGAAATATGTAAGTAATAAAGGCATATGAACGAAATTAGTACGAATACTGAGAATTACAGAAGCCTCCGCAAAGACCTTCTTGAGCTGATTGATAAGGGGCGGGCAAAGGCGCTTCAGGCTCTTGCGGAGATTCGGACGCAAACTTATTGGGGTATGGGCCAAAGGCTGAACCAGGCGCGTGAGATGGGGGATTCTAGTCAGGCGGGAGCCTTGATTGGCGCCTTGGCCAAAGATCTCAATCTCAACTCGTCGGTGCTGTATCGGGCTTTGCAATTTCATCAGACCTATCCTGATGGTTTGCCTGCGCGGGACGATTTTCGGGCTTTGCCTTGGTCGGTGCATGCTGAGTTGTTGGCTGTGCGCGATCCTGACCAGCGGGCTTTTTATTTGCAAAGCGCTATCGAAAATGGCTGGTCATCCACCGCGGTCCGGCGGGCCTTGCGTAGTAAGCTCTATGAGGCCAAAAAATCCAGCGGCCAGGCATCGGTGACACTTGAGCGTCCTCGCATGCCCTCCCATAATTACGTGGCTGAAATCGAGCGGGTGATTGATGGGGATACGCTGATTGTGAGGATAGATTTGGGTTTTCGTACTTGGCGAAGTGAGACGATCCGGCTACGGGGCATCGATTCGCCGGAACTCAGAACCAAGGCGGGCAAAGCCGCCCGACAGTTTGTGTTGAAGCGGCTTCAAGATATCAAGCGGATTGTTGTGCACACTTATAAGACAGATGTATTTGCGCGCTATGTGGGAGATCTATTTTATGACCCGCATCTGGCGGACAAAGACGCGATTTTTGAAAAGGGGCGGTTTTTGAACCAAGAGATTTTAGATGCGGGGCATGCGGAGGTTGGTCATTGGGGTTAGAGCCGATCATCCGGCCTTGTTGTGGATCTCTTCAAAATCAAGAACCAGACGCCTACCGGTCCCTATCTCCGTGCTTGACGAGATGCCCTAATGGTGTGTATATTATACACATGGCAACCTGGCCAGCAAAGAGATCATCAAGATCCTAAAGGAACACGGTTGGTACCAAGTAGCGCAGAAAGGTAGTCACGTGCAGTTCAAGCATGATGAGAGAAGCGGACGGGTAACGGTCTCGCATCCCAAAAAAGATATCCCGGCCGGGACCGTGGCAAGTATATCCCGGCAATCGGGTATAGATTTCGACAAGTAGTGGAGGTGCTAAAAATGCCAACTTATATCGCTCTAATTCGCAAAGAAACCGGATCAGTCTATGGGGTCGAGTTCCCGGATTTTCCGGGGTGCATCTCTGCCGGTGATACCCTGGACGAAGCTGTGGCTGGAGCCAAGGAGGCTCTAGAACTTCATGTCGAAGGTATGATCGAAGATAGCGAAGATGTTCCCCACCCCAGCGGGCTGGAGGCAATCAAAAAACTCAAAAGAACCAAAGGAGCAGTCCCGGTCCTAATCGATGTCCCGGTGGCCAGGAAAACCAAGCGAATCAACATCACCATGAACGAGGGTCTGCTGGGCCGAGTAGACTCGGTCGCAGCCGCCCGCGGTACTTCGAGATCAGGTTTTCTTGCGGAAGCAGCCAGAAAGATGCTTTGCGAAGATGGCCTTGGACCAAAGAGTGAATGACGATATGATCACTCTCAAGGTGCCGAAACTAAATCAGCACCTAAATCCTGCGAATCGATGACGGAGAAAAATGGCGGGGTTGGGCTCAGGTGGTTCGGATCTTGCTTAGGGTCTTGATTCCGCTTTGAAGTTTCTTCTCTAGTTTTTTGATTTTCTCTTCCATCTTTTTCAGGCGTTTTTCCAGATTGTCGTGGACTTCTATGAACTTGCCGCCTTCGAATTCATCGCCTAGGTTTTCGAGATATTCATGGACGTGCTCCATGGCTTCGTGGAAGGGGGCACCGTGGATTTCGATATTCATTTCGCGGCCGTCGTGGGGAAAGGATTTGATGAAGCGGCTCATTTCGACTTGGAGCTTTTCTTTCTCCACCATGGTGGCGGTTAGGGTGTGGGGCTTTTTGTTGCGAATGACTTTGAGGGTGGCTTTCTGACCGTCTTTCATCTTGGCGACTAGTTTTTGGGCCGTGCGGGCCGAATCGACGGGCTTGCCGTCTACTTCGATCAGGATATCGCCTACTTTGACTCCGGCTTTGGCGGCGGGGCTATCGGTACCTACCTGGCCGATGAGTACGCCTTGGCCTTCGGCAACGCCAAAATACTGCTTGAGTTCTTTGGTGATGGCTACCATGTGCACGCCTAGGAAACCGCGTTTCTTCATGACCATGCCGTCACAGCCTTCGTCGCAGTCGCCGTGCTTGATCACTTTGATGATCTTCCTGATTTTCTTTTTCTTCTTTACCTGGCTTTGCTGCAAGTCGTTTTTGCCCTTGGCCGAAACCGGAGTGGCGGTGGCACAGGCTAGTGACATGCTGAGCGACAGAGCCAGGCCCCAACGTAAGAAATGTCTTTTCATATCGAACCTCCTGAATAAGAAGCTGGTTTAGCGAAGTTTCCAGAATAGGGAAGGGCCGCGGCGCCCCAGAGTTTGGCCGGATTGAGTACGTAGTCGACTTTTTCGTCGCCGCCCATGTAGATGGGCTGGCCCAGTTTGCGTTGATCTTCTAGCTCGATCACTTGCTCCTGGGGCGATGGGCCGGCGCCATTGGAACCGTTTTCGCCAGAGAGAAATGCCAGCGTCAGCCAGGCGCGGCGACGCTCTTTTTTGTGTTCGCTGTGGGCCAGATTGGCGGCCATTCGGAACAAGAACCCTTTGAGCTTGCCCTGTTCCTGGTAGTTCTGATGGCGAAGCAAAAAGCGCAAAAATGTCTCCTGGGCCAAGTCCTCGGCCCGATCCCGTCTGCCGGTCAAGCGCGACAGGAAGTTCACAATCACATGTTGGTACCGATCGACAATCAAGCCAAAAGCCTGACGGTCGCCGGCCCGCACCCGAACCATCAGTTCGGCATCCGATGCTTGCGCCATGCTGCCTCCATATGCTCAACGCCCGAGGCGGCCGGAAAGTTCCAGTTTTTTTCAGGCGATGGTGTAGCCGCCGTCCACGCAGAGGGTCTGGCCGGTCATGAAGGAGGACTCGGCCGAGGCCAGGTAGACGGCAAGAGCGGAGATTTCTTCCGGTTTTCCGTGCCGGCGCAGGGCGGTGTGGTCGGTAAAGACCTTGAGAATATCGGGGTTTTTCACCAGCATGGCGCTCAAGCGGGTATCGATTACGCCGGGGGCAATGGCGTTGACCCGGATGCCCAAACTGCCCAACTCGACAGCCAGGGTCTGGGTCATGGAAATGATCGCGGCCTTGGTCATGCCGTAAACCCCTTGCAAGGGGGCGGCACGCATGCCGGCTACCGAGGCTAGGTTGATGACCGAGCCCTTGATCTCTTGCTCTTGCCAACGCTCGACCAACAAACGGGTGGGTTCGAAAAAGCCGCGCAGATTGACGGCAAAGGTCTTGTCCCAAAGCTCGGGCGAAGTGCCCAAGAGGGGGCCGAAATAGGGATTGGTGCCGGCGTTGTTGACCAGGATATCGGGCAAACCCTGTTCTTGCTCGACCCAGCTTATTAGCTCGGCGATCTGGTCCAGGTGCCCAATGTGACAGGCGCGCGGCACCACGGCGCCGGGATGGGTCTGATTGATTGCGGCCGCCGTCTCGTCGAGCCCGGCCTGTTTGCGCGAGGAGATAATCACCCGCGCGCCCTCCTGGGCAAAGGCAGCGGCAATGGCGGCGCCGATACCACGGCTACCGCCGGTCACTAGGGCACATTTCCCTTCGAGTCTTTTTGACATGTCGTCTCCTTCGCTTAGTTAAGCATGTGCTGCCGGTACCACATGATGTAGAGCAATTGCAGGTTGCAACCCGAGCAGAAGAACTCAGGGTCGGTGGGCACCGCCAAGCGCCCGTCCATCCAGTGGTGCAGGACGCCGCACATGCAATGGTCGTCAAAGCACTGCTCTTTGAGACAGGCTTGGCCTTCGGCACAGACCGGTTCGCACTCACTCAGGTGAATGTCCGAGCGGCAACTGTTGCCCTGCAGAGTCTGCTCGATAAAGGTAAGCACCGGGTCCATTTCCAAAATCCAGGCCGGCTCGTCGGTGATTTGGTACAGCATCATCAGGGCCAGCATCAGGTAACATTGGCTCGACAGGGTGGTGTAATCGTCGGTCTGGGCGCCCATGACGATAGCGGAGTAAGGCGAGCGATAACGCCCCGGACCCACCAGGCCCGATTCGGCGCTGACTTTCAAGGGCTGGATCCCGGCATGGATGGCCCGGGCCCGGTCGAGATGGGCCTTGCGATTGGTCAGTTGGTACAAGCGGGCCTGAAGAATAATCATGGTGGCATTGGGATAAAGAAAGAGCCCCGGCCGCTGGCTACCATCGTCGAAATCGTAGGCACTACCGTTCCAGGCGCGCTGGTCGATGGCTTCGACCACCTGGGCGCCAAATTCAACTATTCGATCATCGGCATCATCCAGGAGATAGGCACGCTGAAGCAAGACCAGCGCCATCAGCCCGTTGATGGCAGTAGGACCATAGGTATCCATGGCATAGCCGGGCACCAGATCCGGGGTTAAATAGCCGCCCAGCAGGTCCACCAAGTCCATCAAATGACCGAGCATGGCATCGAGGTCGGCCAATCCCTCAAGATCGCCGGTGGCGGCCATATAGTCGACCAAGCCCAAGGCAGCCATGATGATTTCGTCGACATCGCCGGTCAAAAAATCGGCCTCGCGCACCACTTGCAGATTACGCTGCAAAGCATCTTGTGCCCATTGCTGGTATTGACTGTTGGCTTGGCCCAGGCCGGCGCGGGCATAGAAAGCCAGGCCGTAGAAGGCCGCGTCATCGAAGTCTTCCATCCAATTGCCATCGACCAGCAGAAATTCTTCGGCGCAGACTTGCAAGTCTTGGAAGAAAGCCGCGTGCTTAAACGCGGGCGGTCCGGCGGGCGGTGAAGATGAGCTTTGGCAGGCACCGGCAAACAAAGCCAGGCAGCAGGTCGCAAGTAAGATCTTCACAAACACCTCCCCGTAAACAAGCTAGAGCGGATGGCAGACCACCACGCCGTCGGCGGTCGGACCACCCTGTTGCAGAAAAAAGTCCGCCAACTGTTCAAAGACTTCTTCGCCCGGGCCCGGCATCAGAGTGGCCGGGGGCAAACTCTTGAGAAACTTCTGGCCATAGGCCTTGGTCAGCAAGCGATTGTCCAGCACCACCACCGAGCCCCAATCAGCGCGGCTGCGCACCAGGCGCCCAAAGCCCTGTTTGAGTTTGAGCACGGCCCGCGGCAACATAAAATGGGCAAAAGAACTCTTACCCGCTCGCTCTACCGCTTCCATGCGCGCCTGGACCAAAGGCTCGTCCGGGACATCAAAGGGCAGGCGGGTAATGATCACATTGCGCAGGGCCGAGCCGACCACGTCGACCCCTTGCCAGAAACTCTCGGTGCCAAACAAGACACTCTGCTCGTTTTCCCGAAAACAGTTTAGCAGCCGATCCCGAGGCTGTTCTCCTTGGC
>JAUVBB010000447.1 GCA_030591445.1 Deltaproteobacteria bacterium
AAGACGAACAGAAGCAAGACGAACAGAAGCAAGACGAACAGAAGCAAGACGAGCAGAAGCAAGACGAGCAGAAGCAAGACGAACAGAAGCAAGACGGTGATCAGGAAAAGAAAGAGCCCAAATCACAAGAGCAGGACCAGCAGCAAGCCGATTCCCAACAACAAGAACAACAGCCAAAAGAGGGGCAAGACAAACCACCGCAGCAGCCAGAAGGTCAGCCGGCCACCATGTCGCCGGAGCAAATGAAGGAATTACTTGACTCTATGCAAGAGAACGAGAAACCCTTTCAGATGCAGCGTTTTGTTTTGCCCCAGTACAATGAGCAAGATGTGGAAAAGGATTGGTAGACCTGTATGAAGACGGGCGATAGAGCCACTCGGTGGGCAATCTTGTGGGTGATGGGTGTTGCCGCCTGGGCTGCGCAGGCGACGGTCGCGCATGCCGCCGAGGTGACGATTCAAGCGTCTGTCGACCGTAGCGAAGTGCCCCTCAACCAGCAAGTGGCCCTGGTCCTGTCCGTGGAGGCGCCGGACAGCGTACCGGCGGGACAGATCGATCTTGGTGATACTGGTTCCTTGCGTGTGACCGGCACCCGGACGGAAGATAGTCTGTCTTTTTCCTTCCGCGGGGGAAAACGGCAGTTCACCAAGATTCAGAAGTTTGTCTACATCTTGTCCCCCACCAAAACCGGCACCACCCGGATTGGTCCGGCCAAATTGAAATATCAGGGAAAAATATATTCCACCAAGGCCATCCGCATTCAAGTGGTGGCCGCCAGTAAGAAAAGCAGCCGAACTCGCCGCAGTTCTCCTTTTGGTAGTCGCTCGCCTTTTCCCAATAATTTTGACGATTTTTTCCGCTCAAGTCAGGACTTGCTCAACCAGAAAGAAGAGCTGAAAGAGGACGATATTTTTGTGCGCGCGACGGTCAGTCAGTCAGCGGCGGTGGTGGGCCAGCAGGTGACCGTGACCTTGCGGGTTTATTCCCGGGTGGGCGCCCGCCTGGCCTCATCGCGATGGCCTAAGTTGGATGGTTTTTTCATCGTCCCCCGGGATACGAGCCGAAGTCAGGCCGATCAAAAATATGTGGACGGGAAACTGTACCGATTCTTAGTGTTGGCACAGAAGGCCTTGTTTCCGATTCAGAGTGGGGAGTTGACCATCGCTCCCATCGAAGTGGAAATGGAAATTTCTTCTTCACCTTTCTTGCCGGTGGTAAGCAAGACCCTGTACACCAAGCCCTTGACGGTGTCGGTACGGGATTTGCCGGCTGCGGGTCGACCGGAGGATTTCCGCTCTGGTAACGTTGGCCAATTTTCGCTCTCCGGGGGTGTTGATAGTACCGAGGTAGCCCTGAACCAACCCGTGACCTATACTTTGCGCTTGCAGGGAACCGGCAACATCCAGGGAGTACGGCCGCCCAAATTACCCGAGCTTGCGCGTTTCAAGATTTTCGACCCCACGGTCGACGTCCAAGTAGGCAAACGGGGCCGAACGGTCAAGGGCACCAAGAGCTTCGAGTATATTCTGGTTCCCTTGGCCTCAGGTACGCTCGAGATTCCCTCGCTTTCGTTTTCTTTCTTCGACCCGCGGCAATCGGCCTATCGGACCTTGAAAACGAAAGTGCAACAGATCCGAGTGGCGGCAAGCAAGGAAAACGGAAAGATCGCAGCGGTGGGAGCGGGTCACGAGGTCAACATCCTGGCCGGCGCCTTCAAGCCCATTCGTTTCCAAAGCGCGCTGACGACCTACGGGGAGCCCGTTTATCGGCACAGCTGGTTTCTTCCCCTATTGTTATCACCGCCGGGTCTCTATTTGTTGGTTGCGCTTTTCGCCTTCGTCCGGGCCCGGGGCCGCACCAATTCTGTGCGCAACCGGATGCGCCGGGCCTGGCTCCGGCGGCAACGACGTTTGAAACAAGCCGGCCGTATTGCCTCGACCGGCAAGGCCGCCGAGTTCTACGCTGAGTTGAGCGCGGCCCTGATGGATGCGGTCGAGGCTCGTACCGGCATTGCGCCCGCGGGCATGACCTTGGTTGAAGTGACCGGGCAGATGGAGCAGCTGGGGGTGTCATCGGCCGTGGCTGAGCAGATCAAGGCCGAAGCCGAAAACTGTGATTTCGGTCGCTTCGCACCCGCCTCCTCACGGGGCGATCAAATGCAAGATTCTCTCGAGCGAGTACGCAAGGTAATAAAGTCGTTGGAGCGAGAGCGGGTCCGACCGCAAGCGGAGACGACATGAGGCGATTTTTCTGTGGACTGCTGCTTTTGTTCCTGTGCTGCCGGCTTACGCCGGTAGCGGCGGCCGCGGAAGGCTTGCCGCAAGATCTTTCGGATTATTTCCAAAAGGGAAATAAGGCCTATCTCAACGGTGATTACGAGCAAGCCACCGAGGCCTACCGGCGAGTGCTGGAGGCGGGTATATACAACCCAGACCTGAGTTTTAATCTGGCCAATGCCTATTCCCGAGCTGGGCAGAAGGGTCTGGCGGTACTTTTCTACGAGAAAACTTTGCAGATGGACCCAAACGATGAGGCGGCTCGATCCAATTTGAACATCGTACGCAAGGATCTCATCGATCGCGTGGTGGATGCCCCGGGGGGTGCTGCTGGCGATCCGCTGTGGCATAGTTTCATCCGGAGTCTTTCGCTAGGCTGGCTTACTTGGACCTTCCTCAGCCTGTATATGCTAGTTTTTACCCTCATGATTGGCAAAAGACTCCTGCGCAATGAATCTCTGCGGCGCTTGGCCTTCTGGGTCAACATTCCGCTCTTGACCCTGGCGATGGTGTTTGGCTTGCTATTGGCCAGTCGGATTTACCTGCAGGAAAAAGTTCACCACGGAGTAGTGATTGCCGCTAGTCTGCCCATTCGGGAAGGGCCCGAGCGCACGGCCAAGGTCTTGATGGAGGTGCACGAGGGGCTGAAAGTTCGTTATCTCAAGGAAGTGGGAGATTTTATGCGGGTGCGACTTTCCAATGGGGTCGAAGGTTTCATCCAGAGCTCTCAGTTGGGTCGGATCTGACTCATTGATGACTTGATGATTGACTGTACCAGAGGTTCCTGATAACGTCCGCGAAGAACGAAATAGGCCGGAACTGCTTTCAATTCCAGCAGTTGGCCTTCATGGTCATGGAGAGGAGTCATCAGTGGGACGGGTGATTTTGGGTTGTGCTTTGGTGTTGGGTGCCAATTTTTTGGTGTCAGGATGTGCGTCTGGGCCGGAGAGTCGTAAGCCGGCCACCTATCGAACCAGCGCCAAGGAAAATTTCATGAAGGGGAAGGTGGCCTTCGAGGACGAAGATTACTTAGAAGCCATGGAGCATTTTCGTTTTGTGAAGAACAAATTTCCCTACTCAAAGTTTGCCACCGAAGCCGATCTCTATATCGCCGAGACTCATTTTGGGCGCGAGCGCTATATGGAGGCGGCCGATGCCTACTTGAACTTCATCAAACTTCATCCCCGGCATCTGAAAATGCCTTATGCCATGTTTCGCATTGGTCACAGTTTTTTCAACCGCATCCCGGAAGAGTGGTTTATCACCCCGCCGGCCTACGAAATGGATCAAGCCGAGACCAAGCGTGCTATTCGCGAGTTGCGGCGCTATTTGAGTCGTTTTCCCGAGCACGAAAATTCGGCCGAAGCCGAGAAGTACCTGCAGGCATGTCTCAAGCGGATGGCCGAGCGTGCCCACTATATAATGAACTTTTATTTCGATAAGCAGCGCTACCGGGGCGCGCTCTGGCGCGCGGAAGAAATTCTGGGCAAATACTCTGGTGTGGGTTTCGATGAGGAAGCCCTGTTTCGAAAGGGCCAGGCTTTGCTTCAGTTAAAAGAACCGGACCAGGCGCGAGCCAGCCTGCAAGAGATGTTGCGCCGTTTTCCTGACGGAGATTATGCCAACAAAGCCCGCAAACTGACAGCCGCACCGGCCAAAGCGGCCAAGCCAGAACCAACCAAGCCAGAACCAACCAAGCCAGAACCAACCAAGCCAGAACCAACCAAGCCAGAACCAACCAAGCCAGAACCAACCAAGCCAGAATCCACTACTCCAAAACCGGGAGCCGAAGCTTCGTGACTTTTACGCCGGCAGCTTATCTCTGTTCTTTATTGGGCGTGATTTGCTTGTCTTGCCAAGCAACGGCGACGAATGCTTCTCAAACCCTGATCGATGAGCTTGCCCAGGCCTGTGCTGACCAAGATACGGGCCGTTTGATGGGCATGGTCGATCATCAGTACTACGACGATTTGGGGGGACCCGGGCGCCTGGAGTCCGACCTGCGCCAGTTGTTTACGGTCTACGGTCGCTTGGGATTGGAATTGCAGGCACTCGATACGGCCCCCGATCGTATCAGCGGTCAGGCTCGAATTCGGGGCAAGGGCTTGGAGTACCAAGGACCCTTTGTTTTGGAGATGAGCGCGGTGGCCAATGGTTTTGCGTTGCGCGCGGGTTTGCTCACTGAGTTACGTGGCATTCTCGACACCTTGCGCGAAAGGCGCTTGGCGGTAGAGGAGAATTCCTCGCGCCGATTGGAACGGATGGTCTCTGCTGACTACCGAAGCAAGCAGGAGGACCGAACGAGTTTGCTCGCCAAGGCAGACCAAAAACTGCCGCGCGGACAGGTTCAGGGTTTCATCGTCGAAACGGTGGACATTCGGGTGGAAAACGATAAAGCTGAAGTACACCAGACTTTGCTTTGGATTTTGCGAGATGGGAGCAAGAAGTCAGAACAAAAGCGGCAAGAAGTCGTTCGCATGCAAAAAGAGGGTAGTCTTTGGCGCATAACCGGTGGGCTTGGTTGACCGAAGCATCCAGGCGCTTGGAGGGCGGTATGGACGAACAAAGCAGGGACTTGTTGAAACTGGGTAGAGATGCATACCACAAAAAGGAATATGCGCGGGCCGAAAGCTACCTGCAACGCCTGGCCGAGAAACACAGCGCCTTTGCCGATGTCTACAACATGCTGGGGGTGATTGCCCACGACCGCGGACACTTCGCCCGGGCCCAGGAACACTTCGAGCAGGCCCTGACCATCAATGCCGCTTACACCGAGGCCTCTTTGAATTTGGCTGTGACCTACAATGATCTGGGCCAATATGCCAAGGCCAAGGGAATTTTTAACCAGGCATTGTCCAGCGCCCGGGTTCAGCCCGGGGAACTGGATCCTTTTGTTCGCGGTAAAATTGCCAACATGTATGCGGAAATCGGCGATGTCTTCCATGCCGCCGGTTTACATGAGACCGCCACCGACGAGTATCACAAGGCGCTGGATCTGGGACCCGGCTTCGTCGACATTCGCCTTAAATTGGCACAGACGATGCGAGACCTGGGCAAAAAGGAAGAGGCCATCACCGAGCTTCGGCGTATTGTTGCCGACCGACCTGATTTTGAAACGGCCCACGTGCACCTCGGCATCACCTTGTATTCGCAGGGAAAAAAGCAGGAAGCGATCGCGGCTTGGCAAGATGCCTTGCGCATCAATCCCAGCAACAAAAGCTGCGAGATGTACATCAATTTGGTAAAGGAAGACGGTGACTTGCCCGAAGACGGCGCCGGCTGAGAAATTGCCGTGGCTGGCCGGCAGTGCTAGAATAAACGCGCAGTCTTGCGGTGCGCAAAAGTGGATTTCATGCAGGAGTGAGGCCCATGCCCGAACCGAATGATTCAACCAGTGCGAAGAATTTTGCCCTTCGCTTTATTTCCGGCAAGTACAAAGGGGGCATGTTTCCGCTGAAGCCCAGCCGCGAAATTGTGGTCGGGCGCAGCTCGGACCTGGATATGGTGTTGGTCGAGGACATGGTGTCGAGAAAACACGCCAAGATTTCCAC
>JAUVBB010000002.1 GCA_030591445.1 Deltaproteobacteria bacterium
AGGCACAGCTGGATTGGCAACGCGTCATCGGCGCCGAGATCCACCTGGGCCTCATCTTGTGCTTTTTCTCTGCCATCGCCATCCTGGCCGGCGCCTTACTTACTTTTCACGAACGAATCTGGAAACATCGGTAGGAACTTTTCTAGCTATTTTTGCCGGGGGTGGAGCAATCCTTTAATTGTCTCAATGGCCTCCGGGCGCCCCCAGGGTTTGGGCCCCGTGAATTTGGCGGTCAGTTGGCCTGCCGGATCGACCAGATAGGTCTCCGGGTACTTGGCGGTCCCGTACTGCGCCGACACTTTGCCACCCTGATCGTGAACCACCAGCACCGAAGGCATCTGGTCGCGGAGCATGCGGGCTATTTCCTTACCCAGACGCGGGTCCATCCCGCCGCCCGTCATTTTTTCGACTCGGTCGGCTAACTGGGCAATGGGATCGAAACTTTCATCCACGCTGATCAAGACCAGAGTCAGTTCTTGCTTTCGTAAGGCCTGCGCCAACATAACCAGGTGCGGCAACTCGTCGATACAAGGTTCACACCAAGTGGCCCAAAAATTGACCAACACGGTTCGGCCGCGCAGACCGGCCAATGACACCTGTTTGCCATTGGCCATGGGCAGGGAAAAAGCCGGCGCCGGACCAGATATCGGCTCGGGTACCAGCATTTCATCGGCGACCGTTGCCCCGGACAATGATCGGTCAGGCCCGAAACTCAGTACCGCAGCCAACAATGCCGCGCCCGCCACCAGAAAACTCAGCTGCACCCAGCGGATCATGATTTGCCCCTCTGCTCGATCAAGGCGCTTGCCAACTCGGCCCCCTGCTGACCCGCATCCGCCACATCCCGCAAATCCCGGATGCTCGACGGCCGAATCCGTTCCAGTACTTCCGACAAAAGTTCGACAATGGCCGGAAAGGAAATTCGGTCGGCCAAGAAAGCCTCCACCACTACCTCGTCGGCAACCGACAATGCCGCCGGCGTGCCACCCCCTGCCGTCAAGGCGCGCTTACACAGATCCAGGGCCGGAAACTTGTCCCCGTTGGCAGCATGAAAGGTCCAGCCACTTTCTCGAAACAAATCAGGCGCACGAACATTGTCTAGCCGGCCGGGAAGGTCGAGTCGATCCGGATAGGCCAGGGCATAGGCGATAGGTCCGCGCATGTCCGGAGCGGCAACTTGCGAAAGCACCGCCCCGTCGATGGTTTCGACCAGGGCATGAACCTGGCTTTGTGGATGCACCACCACCTCGATGTCTTCGGTCGAAAAATCGAAGAGCCACCGGGCTTCCATGATCTCGAAACCCTTGTTCATCATGGTGGCGGAGTCGATGCTGATCTTGGCACCCATTTTCCAATTGGGATGGGCCAGCGCCTCCTGGGCAGTGACGCCGAGAAGCTCGCTGCGGGGCCGACCAAAGAAAGGCCCACCCGAAGCGGTCAGCACCAGTTTGCGAATCTGTGGTCGGCGCAGGCCGGCCAAGAGTTGGTGTAAGGCGGCATGCTCGGAGTCAACGGGAAGAATCCGGGCCTGGTGTTTCTCAGCCTCCGCCATCACCAATTCGCCGGCCATCACCAGGGCTTCTTTGTTGGCCAGGGCCACGGTTTTGCCCGCGCGCACGGCAGCATAGACCGGAGGCAGGCCGGCGCTGCCCACAATGGCAGCTAGCACCAAGTCCGCATCGTCGGCCAAGACCAAGTCAACCAGGGATTCGGGCCCCGTCTCTATCTGGACTTTGGCCGAAACCGAAACCTGCGCCCTTAGTTCGGCCGCGGCCGTCTTCGACACCATGCAGACCCGCTGGGGACGATGCCGCTCGATCAAGCGAATCATGTCCTTGGTTCGAGAGTGCGCCGACATGCCCACCAGGCGGAAGCGTTCCGGAAAGGCCTCGATAACTTCCAGGGCCTGCCGGCCCACCGAACCGGTGGCTCCCAACACGATTACGCCTAAAGGATCGCTCACCTTATGATTCCTCCGGAGCTTGGCGATGGTCAATTTGCTCGTCGGTCAGGCCAAAACGACGTCTTCGATTTTGATACTCGGCAATAGCGCCCAACAAGTCCTGGGAAGAAAAGTCGGGCCATAATTTTTCGGAAAAATGATATTCAGCATATGCGCTCTGCCAAAGCAAAAAATTGGAGATGCGGGTCTCGCCGCCCGTACGAATAATCAAATCGGGATCGGGCATCTTACCGGTATAAAGTTGCCCAGAAAACTTATCAATGTCGATGTCGGCCGGGTTCAGTTTGCCCTTGGCCACGCGACCGGCCAAGAGACGCACGGTGCGCAAAATCTCCTCGCGCGCCCCATAACTCAGAGCCAAGGCCAAGGTCATCGAGCGGTTCTTTCTGGTGGCCGCCACCAATTCCTGAAGCTGCCGCCGAACCGCCACCGGCACCTTTTTCAAATCACCCAGATGTACCACCCGGATATCGCGATCCATGATTTCCTGCCATTCCTTGACGATAAACTCGCCCAGCAGCTCCATCAAGGCTCGAATTTCGCTCTCGGGTCGGCCCCAGTTCTGGGCCGAAAAGGCAAACATGGTCAGGTAAGATACGCCCAAGCGGCGACAAGTTCGCACTACTTTTCTGACCGCCTTGCTACCCGCCCGGTGTCCCTGGTTCCGATCCATCCCGCGTCGGGTGGCCCAGCGACCATTGCCGTCCATGATAATGCCAATGTGACGCGGCAATCGATTGGGGTCGATACTGGGTTTGCGATTCCGGGCTGGCAACTATTCCTCCTCTTCCCGTTGTCGCGGAATCGGGCCCCATAACTGGAAGCTCAACCCGCCGACAAACAATAAGCTCACGATCGCAAGGGCCATGGTGGGATGTCGATCCGGAAAAGCAGTCAAGGGCAGATCGACAAAGGCGGTCAGGGCCACGGCCAGGCCCCAAGCAAAGACAACCGCGCCGAGAAAGGCCGTGGCCACCATGGTCAACAGGCGTCTTTGCCACCAACTCCAGATTCCGCCCGCCAGAAAACCAAGAACGAAGCCCCAGAGAAATCCGGCCGTGGAAGGCTGTAGCCAAAGACGCACGCCCTCGCCAACAGCCAAGCCCACAGCCAGCCCAGCCAACAAAAACACCATGAGTTTGGATAGAGAATCGGCCAGCAGCGCCAAAGACGCCCCGCCGATAAAGATGCCCCAGGCCTTCTCTACGTGAATCCAACCAGCCACGAGCGCTCCCACAAACGACCCGATCGCAAAACCTGCCACCACCTGCGCTACCCGATGCAAGCGCCAGCCAAAAAACAAAAAGCCCAAACCCAGCACCACCGCCACAATTCCGAAGGCAGGCGGCATGCCATGCTCAAATCCGAGCAACCGGTCAATTCGGCTTGCGGGCATCACCGTTCTCAACGGGCCATGGGCACGGAGACAAGGACATCAAACCTCCATGATCTCCTTTTCCTTTTCGGCCAAGATTTGGTCAATCTTAGCCACAGCTTGATCGGTCTCTTTCTGGGTACGCTCCAGACCACGCTTTTTATCATCTTCGGAAATCTCTTTGTTTTTCTCAAACTCCTTGAGAAAATCGTTACTGTCGCGACGGTGATTGCGCAAACTCACGCGGGCACTTTCGGCCAGCTTGCGAGTTTGCTTGGCCAATTCCTTACGGCGCTCTTCCGTCAGAGTCGGAATGGGCAGACGAATCACTTCGCCATCGTTTTGCGGCGTAAGTCCGATCTCGGCCATATTGATCGCTTTCTCGATATCGGACAGCACTGATTTTTCCCAAGGCTTGATAAGAATCAAGCGCGCGTCCGGAATGGATACCGCCGCGACCTGGTTCAACGGAACAGTGGAACCGTAATACGATACCCGCACCAGCTCCAGTACCGCGAGATTGGCCCGGCCGGTCCGCACCCGGCCTAAGTCGCGCTGAAAGGCCTCAATCGAGGAATTTTGACTGGCAACCAAGTCTTTGATCAAGTCGTCGATCATGTCCTGTACCTCCCGATAAATCGCGGTTCAATCTTCGGTGGTGCCGATTTCGCCTACCACGGTTCCCACGTCTTCGCCGGCCAAGGCCTTGAGCATATTGCCCCGTTCCAGCAACTTGAACACAACAATAGGTACCTGGTTGTCCATGCACAGAGAAACCGCAGTGGTATCCATAACTTTCAAGTCACGCCGGAGCACATCCATGTAGGTGAGCCGATTGAAGCGGCGCGCATTTGGATCTTTAAGCGGGTCTGCGTCATACACCCCGTCGACCCGGGTCGCCTTCATCAAGGCCTCGGCCTTGAGCTCCATGGCCCGTAGCGCCGCCGCCGTATCGGTGGTGAAGTAGGGATTGCCAGTACCAGCCGCCAGCAACACCACGCGACCCTTCTCCAGATGGCGAATGCCACGTCTTCGAATATAAGGCTCGGCCACTTCGTTGACCTTGAGCGCGCTCATCAACCGGGTGGGTACTCCGAGGCGCTCGAGTGACTCCTGCAAGGCCATGCAATTGATCACCGTGGCCAGCATGCCCATATAATCGCCGGTGGCACGGTCAATGCCAGCCTCGGCGGCATCTAGGCCCCGGATGATGTTGCCACCACCAATGACCACCGCCAGTTCGACACCGGCAGCGCGGATTTCCTTGAGCTCTGCCGCCAAATCGGCCAGAACTCTGGCTGACAAAGTTGGCGCGCCTTCGGACTCTTCCCCCCGCAGTGCTTCTCCCGAAAGCTTGATCAATACCCGCTTGAACTTGAGATCCATCCGTCTCTCCTCGTTCGTGCGCATGTTCGAAAAGCCCCGGGCTATCGGACGCCATCTACCCAGACAGGCCCACCCGCAGGTTCGGCATCAAGAGGCTGATTGCTTTAACGCGGCTGCCACCTCGGCCGCCAGATCGTCTTTCTTCTTTTCAATGCCCTCGCCCAACTCGAAACGGGCAAAGCGACGGACATTCACGTTCTCACCAATCTTGCTTACCAACTCCTGGCGAAGCTTTTCCACCGACATCTTCTGCTCACGAACGTAAGGCTGATCCATCAGGCAGACCTCGGCAAAATATTTTTTAATTCTGCCTTCGGCGATCTTGTCCCAGAAATTTTCGGGCTTGCCTGATTCTTCAGCCTGCCGACGGTAAATCTGACGCTCTTCTGATAGGGTCTTCTCCGGCACGTCTTCCTGGTGGAGATAAGTCGGATTGGTAGCCGCGATCTGCATGGCGATTTCCCGGCAGAAGCCTTTGAAATCATCGCCGCGGGCCACGAAGTCGGTCTCACAATTAACCTCGAGCAACACCCCAATCTTGCCGCCCATATGAATATAGGATTCTACCGTTCCTTCCGCGGCAATCCGGCCTGCTTTTTTTCCTGCCGAGGCCATGCCCTTTTCCCGTAGGAAAGTAACTGCCTTGGGTACGTCGCCTTCGGTCTCTTGCAGGGCGCGCTTACAGTCCATGATTCCAGCACCGGTTTGCTGCCGCAACTCGTTTACCATTTTTGCACTAACTTGCATCGTTCTGCCTCTTTCTGTTTCCAATTAGGGCTAGCACCCCCGGGGCACTAGACCAAAAATTGATGAACCGAAAACACCATCCTGGCGTTCCATCCGATTATTCGGCCTCGGTCTTGTCGGCATCCGCCGCTGGCGCTGGCGCCGGCGCCTCTTCGCTTGCGCTTTCCGCCTTCAGGGCCTCGCCCTCGAGAATCGCCCGGCTGACCACTTCCACCTTGGGTCCGCCTTCGCTTCGCTCAACCGGCTTCGGTGCCTTTTGCTCTCGCTTCTCCACCGGTTTGTCCACCAGCCGCTCCTGATTCATGCGCGCCCCTTCCGTGCAAGCGTCGGCAATCTTCGAGGTAAACAGCTTGATGGCCCGAATGGCATCATCGTTGGCCGGGATGATAAAATCGATGGGTTCGGGATCACAATTGGTATCGGTCAAGGCCACCACCGGAATGTTGAGCTTGCGCGCCTCGCGCAGAGCAATACGCTCTTTCTTCGGATCAACCAAGAACACCACGCCCGGTAAGCGCGTCATGTCCCGCAAGCCGGGCAAATTCCGCTCCAGCTTCTGTGCCTCGCGGCGCAGGTGCAATACCTCTTTCTTGGTCAACTTATCGAAGGATCCGTCCGCCTCCATCTTGTTCAGGGTCTTGAGCCGCTCGACACTCTGACGAATGGTGCGAAAGTTGGTTAATGTCCCGCCCAACCAGCGATTTTGCACATAGAACATATTGCAGCGAGTGGCCTGCTCCACCATAACGTTCTGCGCCTGCTTCTTGGTGCCAACAAACAATACGCCGCCGCCACGGGCCACCGTATCGCGCACAAAGAAAAACGCTTTATCGAACAATTTCGAAGTCTTCTGCAGATCAATCACATGGATGCCATTGCGGGCCCCAAAAATATACGGCCGCATTTTCGGGTTCCAGCGACTGGTTTGGTGCCCAAAATGAACCCCTGCTTCGAGCAACGCTTTCATTGAAATAACGCCCATACCAACCTCCTCCTTCGGGTTTTAACCTCCGCCGTAGGCGTTTGCGCCGCCAGCTTCCACCACGGAAGCACCCAGGCGACCACCCACGACGTGCGTTTTTACCAAGCACCCCAAAAATTGCGATCCTGGAGCACACCGGACCGCGATTGCTAACACAGACCCCTGTGATATGCAAGGAAAAATTCCTTTGGGTTCAGCTAAGTGGGGAAGAAAATTCACTTGCCCCAAGCAGAAGTGAAGGCTATGATTTTTGCCTATGAAGAAGCAAAGTTTGGCCGCCGACGCTCTTTTGAGAAGCCTGCGTTCCCTGGAGGCAGAAAGGAAGCTAATCCAGGGACGGTTGGGCAAGAAAAAGACACGCTTGCTAACGCTGGGACACACCGAAGCGCAAATTGAAAAAGAAGCCGGGGCCTTGGAGCAGGAAATCCGCGAACTGGCGAGCGCACAAAAACGTCTGGCGGAAAAGAAAAAAGACATCGAGCTGCGCGCCCGCGCCATCGGCCAGCAGCGAACCGACCTGATCAACCAACGGCGCGCCATTTACTCCGAGGTTGAGAACTTTCATGGTAGTTTGGCAATTCTCGACCAGAAAAGACAAAAACAAGAGGTGGAACTCGCCGGTATGCAAGGCCCACGCGCGGCCGCCCCTCCCCGACCATCTCCGCCTCGACGGAAAAAAATGACGGTCGCTGGCGAGATTCCCTTGCGCAGCCACAAACGGCTGTCCTTCGAGGTCGAAGTTAACTTGACCACCAAACACAATTTCTTCACCGGCCACAGCCAGAACATCTCTGAAGGCGGCCTTTTCTTGGCCACCGACGAAAGCCTGCCGGTGGGCACTCCCATCGATCTGACCATTCACCTGCCCGAGCAAATCCCCATTGAAGCCCCCGGAGAGGTGCGTTGGCTGCAAAACAACAAACAATTTAGCAGCCCTGGTCTATCTCCGGGAGTGGGCGTCGCCTTTACCGGTTTGAACAAAGGCGATCAGCGCGTTCTGGAACAATTCATCAAACTCCGCGCCCCTCTGCGCCGTGATGGCGACTCATCCCAGGATTGACCAAACACCCGAGGTCGGTTCCGTTGCCGGCAATTGATCTTTACAAGCTTGCCAATTGGCAGTACGGTCCGGCGGTTGTGTCAGGTATTGATTTTCTCCGACCAGTGAGCGTTTGTTGAAATCTCGCACCCTCCAATTGCTTAATTTGTTCTCCCTGCTAGTGGGAGTGGTTTTTCTGGCGGTGTTTATCGCCAAGTTCTCGCTGGCGGAAATTGGCAGCCGGATTGGGCAGGTAGGTTGGTATTTTGGCTTGGCCTTTGTGATTTACGCGGCCGGCCTGATGATCACGGCCCTGGCTTGGGGTCTGATTTTTGACCCGGCAAATACCCGCGTGCCATTTGGCAAACTACTGGCGGCCCTGTGGGCCGGACATGCGATCAATCAGCTGACCCCAACGGCCAGTCTGGGCGAGGTTCTCAAGGGAACTATCCTGAGCGGATTGGTCGACTCCGATGAGCTAATCGCCTCCTTGATCACCTTCAATTTCCTGGGTACCCTGACCTCCCAGATTTTCACCCTGTTGGGACCCGCCATCTGCCTGCTGACACTTGCCTTGCCCACCCAGGTCATGGTGACCATGTTCTTTGTCGCCTTGGCTTTTTTCGTGCCGGTAGCGCTGATGTACGGCTTGCTTCGCTATGGGGTCGTCAAGTGGGTCTCGCGCCTGGCCGTCAAGATCCCCTTCGTCAAAATCAAGAATCCGGAGGCATTGGTGGATCGGGCGCGCGCGATCGACGAGCGGATTCGCGGGTTTCGGAAGCAGCGCGGGCGTGATTTCTGGCTTAGCCTGGCCCTTTTGTTCTCGGTCCGAGTGCTGCAAGCGATTGAACTTTTTGTGATTCTGATTCCGCTACTACCAGCGGAGAGCTTGTCCTTCCTGTTCCTGCTGGCCATCCTTACCCAGACCTCGACCCAGATGATTATCTGGGCGGCCACCTTCATTCCCGGCCAAATCGGCGTCGCCGAGGGTGGCAATATGCTGGTATATAAGTGGTTGGGTCTGGATCCGGTGGTCGGTTTCTCGGTCATCCTGGTGCGCCGCATCCGCACCTTGATTGGCATTTCGATAGGTTTGGCCATCGGCCTCAGGCTCGGCGCATCCCCTTTTGGCGGCAACAAGAAGGAAAACAAGTCGAATTCCCAAAAATGAATTGACCCATTGCATTGAAGTGAGTACCTTCCCGCTGTGAAACAAGCAACGACCAGCCCAGAATCCTTGGCCCTGTGCGTTATCTCGGACGAGCGCTTTCCTTGTTGGGAGACCGACACCCAGCAGTTGACCAAGACGGTGGCAGCTTTGGCAGAGCACGGAGCCAAAGTTGAACTGCTCGTGCCCCGGCGCTGGCGCAGCTTGCTCAAATCCGCCAAGCAACGCCGTTCGGAGCTAGAGTCGTACTACCAGGTAAGTGGCAACTTCGCCCTGCGGGAAATGCTGACCGCACCGGCTAGCCTGCGGGTGGCCGCCAAGCTGGTCCACGGACTGCTGGCCCCGGCCAACGCGGCCCTGCGGGGCCATGCCACTGTATACACCCGAGAGATTATGCCCGCGGTGTGCGCCCTCTTGCTAGGCCGGGAGCTTGTCTTCGACACCTTCCGACCGCTGCCGGACTTGCATCCCTTCTATCGCCAACTGTTCCAATGGATGGCAAGCCGCCCCACTTTTCTGGGCGTCACCACCCACTCGGCGGTAGCGCGGGAGGCATTCCTCTCTGCCGGCCTGGCCGCCGATTCGGTGGCGGTCGTCTACAATGGCTACGATCCCAATGACAGGCAGCCGCGTTTGAGCCAAAGTCAGGCCCGCGCGCGTCTGGATTTTCCCCGCGAACCATTCCTGGCCGTCTATACCGGACATGTTCGACCAGACAAGGGAATTGGCTTTCTGATTGAGGCCATGGCCCAAGCGCCGCGTGCGGCCCAACTGCTGCTGGTCGGGGACAGCCCGGAAGAACAAGAATGGGTGGCCCGCGAGACGGCCCGCTGCGGCGCCGGCAAGCGGGTCAGCTGCGTAGGTTGGGTCACTGTCGATCATTTGGCCCTATACCTGCAAGCGGCGGATGTGTTGGTCATCCCGCCGTCGACAACCACCGCTACCGGGCGGGTACGCACAGTTTTACCAATGAAAATTTTTCTGTATCTGGCCGCCGGCCGGCCCATTTTGGCCACCGACCAAGCCGACGTGGCCGAGGTATTACAGCACCGACGCAATGCCTTGCTGCAGGCTTCGGCCACCCCACAGGCCATGGCCCAGGGATTGGCCCTTCTGCACCAGGACCGCGCGCTGGGACGAAAGCTGGGCAAGCAGGCCCGTAGCGATGCCGGGCAATATACCTGGTCCGCACGGGCAAAAAAACTGCTGCAATTTATTCACACCCGCAGGCAGATGCGAGAGTAAAACCATGTTTGCATCAAAATCAATGGAACGTTTAACCGAACTGCCCTTGCTGATGCGTCATTTTTTCTGGGATCGTCCGCGCCTCGAAACTGGGCTATTCGATCAGCTGCGTTACAGCCCGCTCCTGGTCCAAATGGTGCTGACCCGGCGCTGCAATCTGACCTGCGGCTACTGCAACGAGTACGACCGCAGCAGCGATCCTTTGCCGCTTAGCCAAATCAAGGCCCAATTGGATCGCCTACGCGAGCTGGGCACTTTGGCTGTCGAATTCACCGGTGGAGAACCGCTGCTGCACCCAGATTTCTTCGCCATCCTGGCCTATGCCACCCAACTCGGTTTCCCGGCGCGCATGATGATCTCCAATGCCTTTCTCTTTACCCCTGAGAAGATCGATCGCCTCAATCGTGCCGGCTTGACCCATTTGCAAGTCAGCGTCGACGGAGTGAAACCCAACCAGATCACGGTTAAGGTCTTGAACAAATTGCGACCCAAACTTGAGATGCTGGCCGCGGGCAAAAAATTCATCGTCCAGTTGTCGGCGGTCATCGGCTCTTGCTCGGTGGCGGAATTACTCGAAATCATTGCTTTCGCCCACCAGGCCGATTTTCTGCCCCGCGTCTTGCTGCTTCACGACGAGAAGGGCCGGCTCAATCTATCGGCCGATGAGCTTAGTGCCTACGAGCAAACCAAACAGGCGATAGGCAAACGCTTCAGTGAGGCCCACGGTTACCGAGAAAAACTGCTGGCCGGTCAGCCGGCGCCCTTCAAATGTCGGGCCGGTGCGCGCTACCTGTACGTGGATGAATTTGGCATGGTGAGCTGGTGCAGCCAGCAACGCCAAGACTTTGCCAAGCCGCTGTTGACGTACCGCGCCGCCGATTTGCGCGAACAATTTCATGTGGTCAAGGACTGCAATCGCTATTGCACCATCGGTTGCGTGCGTACGGCCTCGGCCCTAGACGAGTGGCGCCCCTGACCTCGCCCCTAACATCAGCCAAAGAGAGCAAACCGATGCCCAGACGGAAGAACAATTTGCTTCGCTTTCTCCTTGCCGAAGCCAGCAGTCGATACCAGGTCTACGTGAAGCGTTTCATTCTGCACATGGACCTGAAGCGACCCTGGATGAGAAAGCGCGAAATCGAGGTCATCGAGAGCGTTATCGAGCGCCTGCAACCGCAAAACTGTCTGGAATGGGGCGTCGGCCACGGCACCGCTCAATTTACCAGGCTGTTGCCCGCCTCGGCCCAGTGGCTATCGATCGAGCACGACCAGGGCTGGGCCGAGAAGATCGCGGCCCGCATCACCGACCCCCGGGTAAGGGTACAGTGGCAATCTATCCCGGCAGAAGAACCAGACAATGCCGGCGCACCTCCCGATTACGTCGACTATCCCGGCCAATTCGGAAAATACGATCTCATTCTGGTGGATGGTCGATTCCGTTCTCAGTGTTTGGATCGAGCCTTTGATTGGATCGATGATCGTGGAATCGTCATATTGCACGACGCCAACCGATCCTATTACCACGCTCCGCTGGCCCGGTTCCCCAAGCAAGTGATGCTCGGAGACTGGCGCAAAACGGAAGGGGGCGTGTGGATCGGCAGCAAAAAGCGCGATTTGAACGATGTGCTGGATCTCGACCGGCAAATCGAATTGTGGCGAACCGTCAAGCGCATCGGCATGTTTTTGCGTCTGTGATTGAAAATCAAGCTAGGAGGCACGGGCCTCTTCTTTGATCATGCAGCATTTCTTGTACTTGCGGCCGGAACCACAAGGGCAAGGATCGTTGCGACCTACCTTGCGCCCGTCACGACGGACGGTTTTGACCTTGCCGCCAGCGCCATCGGCAGCGTCCCCGCCCTGGGCCTCGAACATGGTACGGCGCCGGGCCATCCGTTGGCGCATCAGGCGCTCGCCTTCGTCTTCGTCCGAAGCCTCTAACTGCACCTGGATCAGCTTTTTGGTAACTTCGGTTTTGATCCGATGGGTCATGCTCATAAAAAGGCTGTAGCCCTCTTTCTTGTATTCCTGCTTGGGATCTTTTTGGGCATATCCGCGCAAACCCACGCCCGAGCGCAGGTGATCCATGGCCAGCAAGTGATCTTTCCATTGTTGGTCGATCTCTTGCAGGTAGAAATAATGCTCGACCCGGCGCATGTTCTCGGGGGAGATCTGATCTTCTTTCATCTGGTAGATTCGTTCGATTTCCGTCCAGAGTTTCTCGCCCAGAGTCTCGCGGCTGCGGTCAACTTCCTCCAAGGCGATTTTCTGACCGAAGACCCCGTAGACCCGATCTTCCAGGCCCTTGATGTCCCAATCCTCGGCAGAAACTTCCTCGGCACAGGTCGCGTCTAACTCGACGATAAGGATGTCTTCGATCAACTCCAGAATCTGCTCGCGCATGTTTTCGCCAGCCAACACCTGCCGGCGCAGTGAATAAATGCTCTTGCGCTGCAAATTCATCACATCGTCGTATTCGAGCAAGTTCTTGCGGATTTCGAAGTTCTGGCCTTCCACCCGCTTCTGGGCATTGGAAATCGAGCGGGTCACCCACTTGTGCTCAATGGGCACGCCCTCTTCCATGCCCAATCGTTCCATCAGGCCCTTGAGTCGGTCGGCACCAAAAATGCGCAGCAGGTCATCTTCCAGGCAAAGAAAGAAACGAGACGAACCGGGATCGCCTTGACGGGCGGCCCGGCCGCGCAGCTGGTTGTCGATGCGGCGAGCTTCGTGCCGCTCGGTGCCCAAGATATGCATGCCACCTTGCTCGACCACATTTTTACGCTCTTCGGCACAGGTAGTTTGAAAGCGCCTGAGCACTTCGAGATACTTGTCCCGGTCCTCATCAGGGTCGGCGTGCAAGCGGGCCAAGAATTCGGGGCTACCACCCAGCACAATGTCGGTACCACGGCCGGCCATATTGGTTGAGATGGTCACGGCCTTGAAGCGGCCGGCCTGGGCCACGAACTCGGCCTCTTTGGCGTGGTGCTTGGCATTGAGTACGTTGTGCTTGATGCCGGCTCGCTTCAAGCGCCGGGATATTTCTTCGGATTTCTCAATCGAAATGGTTCCCACCAGAACCGGTTGGCCACGGCCGTTCAACTCACGAATCTCCTCGACCACGGCGGCAAACTTCTCTTCCTCGGTGCGGTAAATGACATCCTGGTGGTCAATGCGCACATTGGGCACATTGGTGGGCATCACCATGACATCGAGGCCATAAATCTTCGAGAACTCATCCCGTTCGGTCTCGGCGGTACCGGTCATGCCCGCCAACTTGCGGTACAGGCGAAAGTAGTTCTGGTAGGTAATGGTAGCCAGGGTCTGGTTCTCGTTCTCGATGGGCACGCCTTCCTTGGCCTCGACGGCCTGGTGCAAGCCATCGCTCCAACGGCGACCCTCGAGCACCCGCCCGGTAAACTCGTCGACTATATTGACTTTTCCATCTTCGGATACAATGTAATCGACCTCGCGCTTGAACAAGGTATGCGCCTTGAGCGCCTGGTTGACGTGGTGGAGAATCTCAATATTTTGCGGGTGGTATAGATTGTCGACGGTAAGCAGTTTTTCAACCAGGGACACACCGTCTTCCGTGAGCACCGAGGCCCGGCTTTTTTCATCAACCGTGTAATCGCGGTCGCGTTTGAGCTTGGGAATGATGTTGTTGACCAGGTAGTACTTGTCGGTGGCTTCCTCGGCCGGCCCGCTAATGATCAAAGGGGTACGCGCCTCGTCGACCAAAATACTGTCGACTTCGTCCACCACGGCAAAAAAGTGTTCGCGCTGGGTATAGTCTTCCAGGCGAAATTTCATATTGTCGCGCAAGAAGTCAAAACCAAACTCAGAGTTGTAACCGTAGGTAACATCGGAATTGTAGGCGTCTTGCCGCTCTTGATCGGTGATGCCGTGGACGATGACCCCCACTTTCATGCCCATCCAGCGGTAAATGCGGCCCATCCACTCAGCGTCGCGCCGGGCCAGGTAATCGTTGACGGTCACCACGTGCACCCCGCGGCCAGCGAGCGCATTGAGGTACACCGGTAAGGTGGCCACCAAAGTCTTGCCTTCTCCGGTCTTCATTTCGGCGATCTTGCCTTGGTGCAGCACGATCCCGCCCATCAGCTGTACATCATAGTGGCGCTGGCCCAGCACACGAATGCTGGCCTCGCGCACCACCGCAAACACTTCCGGTAGCATTAGGTTCAAGACACCGTGCTCAGTCAAACGTCGGGTCTTGCCATCGACATCCTTGTCACCCAGTCTCTTTTCCACCTCCTGGGCCAGGTGCTGCTTGAATTCTACGGTTTTACCCTTCAAGTCAGTGTCGGACAAGGCACGGACCGATGGCTCCCACTTGTTGATCTCCTGGACTAGCGGCTGGAGCTTCTTGATCTCGCGCAGGTTTTTCGAACCGAAGACTTTATCAGATACGTATTTTCCCAGGCCCACGAAGGAACCCTCCATTCATATGCAACTGTTCGTTCTCAGCCGGGCGCCATCCTACCACCGCCAACACCGCGGTACAAGACCACGGTTTGTTGCTTGACTACGATATAGGGCTTAATCTTCTAGGATGAAGCTCTTGGGATTTTCACACACACCGTTAACTTCGACTTCGTAATGCAGGTGGGGACCCGTGCTGCGGCCGCTGTTGCCGATGTTGCCGATGATCTCACCGCGTTCGACGTGATCGCCTACGCTGACCTTAAACTCATTCAAATGCCCGTATCGGGTTCGAATTTCGTAGCCGTGATCGATAATCAGCAATTTGCCGTAGCCACCGCTGATTCCCTTGAAAGTAACCACGCCGCGGGCCGGGGACACGATTGGCACACCTTCCTGGTTGGCAATGTCCAAACCACGGTGCATGACACGTTTACCGGTGTAAGGATCGGGGCGCATGCCAAAACCGGAGGTCACCCATCCACGCGCCGGCCAAACCGAAGGTGTCGAAGCCAGGCGGGCTTTTTGGCCCCGCAAGTAGGTCTCGAGTTGGCGGATACTGCCCTCACGTTTTTCGGCTTCAGAAGCCATTTCGTCAAGTTGCTTACCCAACAGACTGATGGCCAAATGGGGGTTTTCACCGATGGCCCGCACCAACGGCGCCACGCTCTCGCTGCCGTCGGCCTGATAGTCACTCCCGCTACGGATATCGACCGGACCCAATGCCAAATGGCGCTTGGGATCGTTCAGTTGGGTAATCGTACGCAGCTTGGTATCAAAGCGTTGCACCCGATCCAGTACGTTCTCAATGCTGGCCACCTTCTCGTGCAAAGACACTAGGCGATGACGAAGCTGCAGGTTCTGCTGCTTGAGATCCCAGTTTTCCCCTACCTGGTCAATCACCGTCAGGTAGTGAAAAACCCCGACCCCGATCACCGCCACGACCAACATACATATGGATAAGAAAAACCAGAGAGTGCTTTTTGAAACGCGCACACGTCGGACCTTAGAAGAACGATCCGGAACCATCATTAGCGTGTAACGCCGACTCATGCAAGAATCCGCGGAAGTTGTGTCAAATAAAATGCACGAACCATCTCAAGCTCGGCATTGTGGCAACAGCGCCTAATAGTGTCAATCAATTTCTTGCTTTCTTTACTTTCTTTTCTTGCTCGACCGCCGAGCGCCGCCTGCTCTCGCTGACGAATTGCGTCGATCCTTCTTTGCCGTCTTCCCATATTGTATCACAAGAACGGTGATATTGTCGTCCCCTCCGTTTTGGTTGGCTGCCGCCACCAAACGGGTAGGTACGGTGGACAGTTTCCCCCGGCGCAGGGTCTTGCCCATCTTTTCGTCTGAAACCATGCCGTTGAGCCCATCAGAGCAAAGCAAGAAAACGTCGCCGCTTTTCATCGCGAAGCTAAAGGTATCGGCGGTCACTTGGCTTTCGAAACCAACCGACCGGGTGATGATGTTACGAAAGCGGCTATGCAAAGCTTCTTCGGGGGTGATGAATCCGGCCTTGATCTGCTCGTTGACCAAGGAATGATCTTCGGTCACTTGGCTAAAGATGCTGTTCTTGAACTGATACAAACGGCTATCGCCTACATGAGCCACGTAGGCCCTTTTGCCGTGCGTCAGCATCAAGGTAGTCGTGGTTCCCATTCCTTCCAATTCGGGATTGGACTGGGAGGCTTCGAAAATGGCCGCCGAAGCCGTACGCACGGCTTCATCCAGGACTTTCAAGATGGCCGGGGACTCGTTGAGCACCGCCCCGCGAATAAACAACCCGTCGCTGTCCTTGGCCTGGCTGATCTTCTCGCGAATGGTCTCGACGGCCATACGTGAGGCCGTGTCTCCGCCCGCGTGGCCACCCATCCCATCAGCCACGATGTATAAATTGAGGTTGGCATCGGCCAGGAAAAAATCTTCGTTGACTTCACGCTTCAAGCCCACGTCGGTCTTGCCCCAGTGCGATACCCGCCCCTGCACACTAGATGCAGTACTGCGCCGATTTGTTTTCTTTTTTGGACGGCTTCGCATTGTTTCTCTTTCATAACATAGTTCTAGCTAAGGATCAAAGTCTTTCCCTTTTTACCTTGATCCGCTCCGGCGTAGGGTCTTGGATTTCTGGCGGGCATGATGCAGCATTTCACCCGCGTGTACCCGCGCCTTGTGGGTTACTTCCGCGCCGCCGGCCATCCGGGCCACTTCTTCTTGCCGTTGCTCCGGCTGCAAAAAAGATACGCTGGTCTTGGTCTGGCCGCCGCTTATCTCCTTGCGCACCACGTAATGATTGTCGGCCCAGGCGGCAATCTGGGGCAGATGGGTAATGCACAAGACTTGGTGTTGTTGACTCACCTGGGCCAGCTTTTCACCGAGCATGCCCGCCACCCGACCACCCACGCCCGAATCCACCTCGTCAAACACATAACAGGGCACCGGGTCGACCTTGCGCAAGACCGCTTTGAGGGCCAACAACACCCGCGATAATTCCCCACCGGAAGCGACCCGGGACAAAGGCCGAACCTCTTGCCCGGGATTGGCCGATAACAAAAACCGCACCCGATCCAAACCGCTGGCGTCCAGATCCTTTTCGGTCCCGCGCTGCACCTGAATCTCTACTTTGGCCGCCTCCATGGCCAGCGACTTGAGTTGGCCAATGAGTTTACCCGCCAGATCTTTGGCCACTTTCTGTCGCGCTCGCGAGAGCCCGCTTGCCCGCTCCAGGGCTAGTGCACGGGCCTGAGCCACTTCCTCGCCCAATGCTGATTTCCGCGAGGCGCTGTCGACCAAGGCAGCCAATTCCGCCACCATCGTCTCCCGATTCTGCAGCATATCGTCGAGCTCGGGGCCATGGATTCGTAACAAGGCGCGCAGTTCATTCCAACGGTCATCGACTTGCTGCAAACGGTCCGGCTCGGCATCCAAGCCATCGATTTCGCGCTCCAGATCGCGGGCCAAGTCCTCGATTTGCCGGAGCACGGTCTCCGAGGCCGCATGACTGTCGGAAAAACTCTCATCCAGGGCGTTCAATTTGGCCAGCACCGAGCTCGCCCGGCCCAACTGCTCTACCACCGAACCGTCGTTTTGGTACAAAAGCGCCACGGCCTCTTGTAAGCCGGCACCCAGCTGCTGTCGATTCTTCAAGCGGGTGCGCTCTTTCTGCAGCGAGACATCCTCGCCGGCTTCGGGCCCGAAGGCCTCGATGCGGTCCAGGCTAAAACGCAGATAGTCCTCGCGCTGCGCGCGTTGGCGTTCTTGTTCGCTAAGAGCCATAAGTTCGCGCTCGAGCTTACGCAAGGCAGCAACCAACTCGGCAACTTCTTTTCGCCGGGGCACCAGAGAACCAAATTCGTCCAGAATGTCGCGGTGACTTTCTTCGTCGGTCAGGCCAACGTGTTCATGCTGTCCGGTAATGTCGACCAGGCCCTTGACCAAAGCAGCCAGGCGGGTCGCACTAATCGCGTGGCCGTTGACGAAAGCGCGGCTGCGCCCATTGCGAGACAGGATGCGCCGAACCAAAAGCGTGTCACCGTCAGTCATGTCCAGCTCAGCCAAGCGCCGGTACACTGGTGCATCTAGCACCAAACGAAATTCCGCTTCGACTTCCGCATTTTCGGCCTCGCTGCGGATAAGATCCGGGCTGGCCCGACCACCCAACACCAACTGAAGCGACTGGATCAAGATCGATTTGCCGGCCCCGGTCTCTCCGGTCAAAACGCAAAAGCCCGATCGAAACTCGACCTTGAGTTCGTCGATAATGGCCAGGTCACGAATGGCTAAATAGCAGAGCATAATGGAACTATCGCTGCCCCCATTTGAGCTTGGCGCGCAATAGCTGAAAATAATCACGCGGCGGCTGCACCAGCAAAACCCGTCCCGGAGCCCGGCCAATTTGCAGCACATCACCTGCCTGCATTTTTTCAACCTCTTGGCCGTCGAAGGTGGCCTGGACCGAGCCGGGATTTCTTTCGACCCACAAGCGAATTTGCGATTCGGCCGACACCACCAGGGGCCGCATGGTTAATGTGTGCGGACAGATGGGAGTAATGAGTATCGCGGGCACCCCAGGCGCGACAATCGGACCCCCGGCTGATAAAGAGTAGGCCGTCGATCCAGTGGGCGACGACACAATCAGGCCGTCGGCCCGGCAAGTGGTCACATGGGCACCGTCGATTTCGATGCTGATCTCGATGATACGGCTCATGCCGAAAACGCTAACCACCACATCGTTGAGCACCTTGGCACTGACCAGCTCTTGGCCGTCGCGAATCAGATCGGCCTGCAGCCGGACCCGTTCCGCGGTTTTCGCCCCACCGCCCAAGACCCGGGCAAACTGTTCCGCCGCTTCCTCTACCGTAAACTCGGTCAGGTAACCCATGAAACCCAGGTTGACTCCGAAGATTGGCACATGACGATCATCGAGCAGACGCACCACCCGGATCAAGGTCCCGTCTCCGCCCAGCACCACCACCAGATCCGCCCGGGCAGCCAAATCCGCCGGCGGCATGACCAAATCCGTCTCCAGCGACGTCTCGGCCCAAACCTCCCAGCCCGCCGCTTTGGCCAAACGCGACAAGTCCCGCGCCAGCGCCTCGACGTCGGGATGCTTTTGCTTACCAAAAATTCCTACCACCGCCATTGCTCATCTCCCCGGATCGGCGTTCGCCATTTTCTATCACAACCCTCGGCGGTGATCCAGCGCCGCAGAGGCTCTTCCCACCAGTTGCCAAAGACAGGCCAGGGTCATACACTCGGGCCGGGAGAGTGGGTCAATGAAAGAGAGAGATCTATTTAGTCATCAAGCCGACAAGGAGCGCCGGCATGCGCCTTTGGCTGATCGGATGCGGCCGCAGAGTCTGGCCGAGTTCGTGGGTCAGGAGCAGATTCTGGGCGCGGGAAGGCTGCTGCAACAGGCCATCGAGGCCGATGTCCTGCCCTCGGCGATTCTATGGGGACCACCTGGCTGCGGCAAGACGGCTTTGGCCTCGGTGATCGCGGCATCGACCGGCGCGGTGTATATTCCATTCTCCGCGGTATTGGGTGGGCTGAAGGAAATCCGCGAGATCATGCGGGCGGCAGAAACACGCCGCAACGCCCATCGCGAACGCACTATCTTGTTCATCGATGAAATCCATCGCCTGAACAAGGTGCAACAAGACGGTCTGCTCCCGCACGTGGAGCGGGGCACGGTAACGCTCATCGGCGCCACCACCGAAAATCCCTCTTTTGAGGTCAACGCGGCCTTGCTGTCTCGCTGCAAGGTCTTCGTGCTCAAAACGCTCACCGATGACCAGCTCCAGGTCATTATTGAAAAGGCACTGGCCGACCCGGAACGAGGCCTGGGGGCACTGAAACTTAGCATCGACGATGATGCCGGTCAGGACCTGTGTCGGGCAGCCCAGGGCGATGCCCGCCGCGCGCTCAACACCCTGGAGGCCTCCGCGGCTTACCTGGCTTCGGCCAAAGAGTATGTCGGCAAGAAATGCATCACCCGCGAGATCGTGCGCGAGGCCGCTCAACATCGCACTCTCCTTTACGACCGGGCCGGCGAGGAACATTACAATGTGATCTCGGCCTTCATCAAAAGCCTACGCGGCTCCGACCCCGACGCGGCCATTTATTGGATGACCCGTATGCTGGAGGCCGGCGAAGATCCGCGTTTTATCTTACGTCGATTGATCATTTTCGCTTCCGAGGATGTGGGCAACGCCGACCCCCAGGCCTTGCAATTGGCGACCGCCGCCTTGGCGGCCCACGAGATGGTGGGCCTGCCCGAGTCGGCCTTGTGCCTTTCGCAAACGGTGAGCTATCTGGCCTGCGCGCCCAAGAGCAACTCCGCTCTGACCGCCTATGCGCGGGCGCGCAAAGACGTCCGCGGCCGCGGCGCCTTGCCGGTCCCGATGCATCTGCGCAACGCCCCCACCGGGCTGATGCGCAAACTCGGCTATGGCCGAGAATATCGCTATCCCCATGACTTCGAGGGCCGCTACCTCAAAGAACGCTATCTGCCCGACGAGCTCTCCGATCGGCGCTACTACACCCCGGCCGCCAGCGGCTACGAAAAGACCATCGCTGAGCGGCTAGCTGCTTGGCGGGAGGAACTCCCAAAAGACGAGGAACCGGAGACGTGAAGCCGGCGCCCAGGCTATGGCTGGCACTGTTCTTCTTATTGCTGCCGGCGGCAAGCGCCCAAGACTTCGGTCCCTGGTCGGTCCATCCCCGTCATCCGTCCCTGGCCAAGGCCGATCCCCAGTCGGAGTCTTCAGTGCCCGTCCTATCAGCCCAAGCCTTCGACCAATGGCTCAAACTATGGACGACCTTGCTAACGCGCATCGACGGCCCACGCTGCCAACATGCGCCATCGTGTTCCGCTTATGCCCGCGGGGCAGTGGCCCGCCATGGTCTGATCCGGGGCTTGTGGATGAGCCTGAATCGAATCCTGCGCGGCGCTCGCTCCAGCGCGCTACGCCTGCTTCCGCGCGTGCGCACCCACCGGGGCGTTCGGCTGGTCGATCCGGTCAAGGACTAGAATCGCGTTAATCGCCCATTTCCGGTCGAAAAAAATAGGTGGTGTGCTGATAAAGGCAGACTTTGTTGGGACCAGCCTTGCGCGCCTTGTCCAAAGCCTCGTTGGCATGCGCCATCAGTTGCTCGGCCGAAGTAACGTCCTTGTTGGGAAAGAAGGACACGCCCATGCTGACCCCAATGCGTAGGCGGTGGCCGGCGCAGAGAAAAGGATAATCTTGGACCCGCTGCCAAATCCGGGTGGCCACCGACAAAGAACCGGTAAAATGAGTACGGGGCAACAAGATCACAAACTGATTTTCGTTGCGACGCACCACCACGTCGAAGTCGCGAATGCCGCTGCGCAGGATGCCGGCGATCTCTTGAAGCGCAGCCTCGGCGGCTTCCTTGCCGTATTGCCGTTCGACAGTATCCAGGCCGCTGGACTCGATGGAGATAAAGGACAGTGGTTCCGAGTACCGCTCGGCCCGCTTGAATTCGTCGCTCAAGCGGTTTTCGAGATAGCGCTCGTTATATAGGCCGGTCAGTTCGTCGGTCACCGAGCGATCTTCCACCGATTTTGCCAGGGCCGAAGCACGATTCTGCAATTCTTTAATGCGCAACAAGGCCTCGATGCGCGCCATCAGTTCCCGGGGCGCGGCCGGCTTGGCCATGTAGTCATCCGCCCCCAGCTTCAGGCCTGTGACCCGGCTTTCCAGGTCGTTCTTGGCGGTTAGTAAGATCACTGGCAAGAAGTTTTCGTCGCTGCGGTTCTTCAAGATTCGACATACTTCCATGCCATCAATCCCGGGCATGATGACGTCGAGCAGCACCAGGTCGGGCTGGTGCTGGCGAACCATGGTCAAGGCGTCTTTACCGTTGGACGCGCTAAGCACATGGTAGCCCCCCTCTCGGAGTAGCTTCTCTACTTGCTGCCGGACCGTTTTCTCGTCATCCACCACGAGCACGGTTGCTTTCGACTCGGACGCCATTCTGGCTCCAACCACTGTCTGGACACGCCTGCAGTATCGCATAGCTTTCCCAGTGATTCAAGATCATGCCGGGAGAATTGGTGTCGTTGATTCTGCCGGCGGTTCGTGGCAAGCTCGGCCTCGACTGGCCGACGGGAGGACGCTTTATGTGGGAACAACTGAGCAAAGTACTCGACGACACCTTTTTGGGCAACTCCCTGGGACAATACCTGCTGTTTGGCCTGGGTATCTTGCTCACTTTGGTGATCCGGGTTCTTACCCGCTATCTGCTCGATAACAAAATCAAGCAGTGGTCAAAGAAAACCAGCGGGCAAGCAGACGATCAACTCTTGGCCGCCTTTCGGCGGCCGGCCTTTTTGCTGGTGTACGTCTCCGGTATTTACTTATCCCTGAAGGCTTTGGATCTGCCCACCGATCCGGACGTACCCGCCTTTGTCGACAATCTTTACATCAGCCTGCTGATCGTCTCGGCAGCCTGGTTCCTGTTCTCGGCCGTCGATGTCATGACCTTCTACCTCAAGAAGTACACCGACAAGACCAAGTCCCGGCTCGACGACCAGCTGGTGCCCATCGTGCGCCGCATCTGCCGGGCCACCGTGGTAGTGTTGGCCTTTATCATGGTGATCCAGAACCTGGGCGGCTCGGTCAGCTCGCTGCTGGCCGGCCTGGGACTGGGCGGATTGGCCTTTGCCCTGGCTGCCAAGGATTCTTTGGCCAATATTTTCGGCTCGGTCACAATTTTCACTGACCGGCCTTTTCAGATTGGCGATTGGGTCAAGACCAGCGCCGCCGAAGGCTATGTGGAAGACGTCGGCTTCCGCTCCACTCGTATCCGCACTTTTGAAAAAACCTTGGTCACCATTCCCAACTCCAAATTGGCCGATTCCGCTATCGAAAACATGGACGCCCGCCACATCCGCCGGGTCAAGATGACCGTGGGGATTACCTATGCCGCCAGTGCCAAGCAGATGGAGCAGGCCGTAGAGACCATCCGCGACATCTTGCGCAAACACCCAAAGGTCAGCCAAGACTATTGGCTGGTGTACTTCACCGCCTTCGGCCCCTCTAGCCTGGACATCTTCATCTATTACTACTCCCAGAGCACGGTTTGGGCCGAATACTTGCAAGTGCGCCAGGAGGTCAACCTGCACATCATGCGCGCACTCGAGACCATGGGCTTGGAAATCGCCTTCCCCTCCCAAACCGTCTACTTGAAACCGGAAAAATAATTGGAGGATCGCCATGCTATTGGCCATTGATGTAGGCAACACCAATATCGTCATTGGCGCATTTGAGTCCGATCGCCTGGTCAAACATTGGCGGGTAGGTACCACACCGGCACGAAGCGCCGATGAGTACGGTATTCTCTTGCAGCAACTGTTATCGCTGGCCGCGCTCGGATTCCAAGATGTGGATGCCGCGGTGCTCTCTTGCGTGGTCCCGCAGGTAGAGTGGGTCGTCGTGCACATGCTTGAGGATTACTGCCAGACCAAACCGCTGGTGATAGGCCCCGGGATCAAAACCGGCCTCAAGGTACTCTACGACAATCCCAAGGAAGTCGGTGCCGACCGAATCGTCAATGCGGTGGCCGCACTCGATCAGCACAGCGGCCCGCTCATCCTGGTGGATTTCGGCACCGCCACTACCTTTGACGCCCTGAGCGAAGAAGGTGCCTACTTGGGCGGCGCCATCGCCCCGGGCATCAACATCTCCATGGAGGCCCTGTTCAAGTCGGCCTCCAAGCTACCCCGGGTCCCCTTTAGCCGGCCCGAGTCCATCATCGGCCGCACCACGGTGACCAGTATCCAAGCCGGGCTCTTCCACGGTTATGTGAGCATGGTGGACGGCATTGTCGAAAAAATGGCCGCGGAGATGGCTAATCAGCCCCGGGTGTTAGCCACCGGCGGCCTGGGCAAACTCATATCCAAAGCGTCGCGCTACATCCGCGACGTAGACAACATGCTCACCCTGAAAGGCCTGAGAATCATTCACGAGAGAAATCTATGATTCGACGTCGCATCATTTTTCCTGATCGCTTTTGTCCAATCCCTTGACAGTCGCCCGGAGCGTGACATACCTTAGGGTCCTTTTGGGAACTAGTGGTCTCTTTTGGAGAGGATAACATGAAGAAATACGAATCAAAAGACATCCGGAATCTGGCCATGGTGGGGCACAAGGGAGCCGGCAAAACTTCCCTGGCCGACGCCTTTCTCTTCGACGGAAAAATCACCACCCGGCTGGGTAGCGTCGACCACAAGACCTCGACCTTCGATACCGAACCGGAGGAAATGGACCGCGGGATGACCATTGCCACCGCGGTGGGCACCATCGAATGGAAAAAACACAAGATTAACATCATCGACACGCCTGGGGACGGAAACTTCATTTTCGACACCCGCTTCTCCATGTCGGCGGCCGACGCCGCCGCGGTGGTAGTCAGCGCCCCGGACGGAGTCGGCGTACAAACCGAGCGGGTCTGGGAACGAGCCGAAGAGCTCGGCATCCCCCGGGTGGTATTCGTCAACAAAATGGACCGCGAGCGGGCCAACCCCGAAAAGGTCATGGCCGAGATCCAGTCCCTGTTGTCGAACGATGTGATTCCGGTGCAAATCCCCATCGGCCGAGAAGCGGCCTTTGAGGGCGTGGTCGATGTGCTTAGCGGCAAAGCCCACTTGTTCGAAAAAGACGGTTCGGGCACCATGAAAACGACCGACGCACCGGCGGATCTCGCCGATGCGCTGGCAAGCGCCCGCGAAGCGCTGATGGAGAAAATCGCCGAGAGCGACGACGAGCTGCTGGAAAAATACTTAGAGACCGGTGAGCTCTCCGAAGTAGAGGCCCAAGCAGGCTTTGCCAAGGCCATCCGCGCCGGCACCCTGTTTCCGGCCTTTTTCGGCAGCGCCACCCACAACCTGGGCATCCAGCCCTTGATGGACTTCGTCGCCGACTCATTGCCGGCACCCAATGAATTGCCGGCCATCACCGGCCAAATACCCGATGGCGAAGAGGTCAGCCGCGAGCGAAACGAAAGCGAGCCCTTCTGGGGTTTCGTGTTCAAGACCTTTGACGCCCAAGGCGGTACCTTAACGGTCTTTCGGGTTATGTCCGGCTCGCTCACCAGCGACTCGTTGATGCAAAACATCAATACCGACACCGAAGAGCGCATTGGCTCGCTACTCTTGATCAACGGCAAAAAACAGGAACAAGTCAGCTCCGCCACCGCCGGCGACATTGTCGGGGTATTGAAGCTGAAAAGAACCGCCACCGGCCACACCCTGTGCGACAAGAAAGCACCCTTGCTCTTCCCCGCCATCGCTTTGCCCCCGCCGGTCATCTCCTACGCCGTCAAGGCCAAGAGCAAAGACGACGAGGACAAGCTGGGCAACAGCCTCCATCGGATGCTCAGCGAAGATCCCACCTTGCGCCTGAGCCGCCACGAAGACACCCATGATTATCTTTTGTCGGGCATGGGCGCCCCCCATGTGGAAATCGCCGTCGGCCGCCTGAAGCGCCGTTTTGGCGTGGACGTAACCCTGGAACAACCCAAAGTACCCTACCGGGAAACCATCACCCGCAAGGCCGAGGCCCAGGGAAAACACACAAAGCAAACCGGTGGCCGCGGCCAGTACGGCGATGTGTGGTTAGAGCTTGCCCCCCAGCCCCGCAGCGCCGGCTTCGAGTTCGAAAACCGCATTAAGGGCGGCGCGGTGCCCCAGGGCTTTATTCCGGCGGTCGAAAAAGGCGTCATTGAGACCCTCACCAAGGGCATCCTGGCCGGCTATCCGGTGGTGGATATCAAGGTAGCCTTGTACGACGGCTCTTACCATGATGTCGACTCTTCGGAAATGGCATTCAAGCGAGCGGCGTCGAAGGGCTTCAAGGCGGCCATGGAAAAGGCCAAACCCATTATCTTAGAGCCGGTCTACGACATGGAAATCGTGGTCCCGGAAGACAAGATGGGCGACATCATCGGCGATCTCAACAGCCGACGGGGCCGGGTACAAGGCATGGAGACCAAGGGCCGCCGCAGCATCATCAAGGCCCAGGTCCCCTTGGCCGAAATTCTCATGTACTCACCCGATCTCGATTCCCGCACTGGCGGGCGCGGCACCTTTATCATGGAGCTTTCTCACTACCAAGAAGTCCCGAGTCAGTTTGTGGACAAAGTCATCGCCGCCAACAAATCCGGTGACGAAGAGGAAGACAAGGACTAACACCTTGGATCGGAAGATCCCATGAGCAAGAACCCAATTCCCCTCTCGGCAGTTAGCGAAAAACTGCAAAAACACGTCGATCCCAAGTCGCCAGCGCCTTTACGCATGATGGCTTCCCGGGGCATGGTGCCCATGGGACCCAAGGATATGCTGACGGTGTTGGCCTGCCTGTGCTTCGACGCCGACGAGAAAATCGCGGCCGGCGCCAGCAAGAGCCTCAAGGAGCTGCCCGCTCGTATCGTCTTGGGAGCCGTGGGTGAAGCGCTCCACCCCCAGGTTCTCGACCAGGTGGCCCGGGTTCTGCCCTTGGAGAACGAGGATCCCTTCGAAGCCCTGCTCATCAACGCCGAGACTCCAGACGAAACCTTCTCGTTCTTGGCCAGCCAGGTCAGCGAACGACTGCTGAACATCATCGCCGAGAATCAAGTTCGTATCTTACGGTATCCTCCCATTGCCAAATCCATCCTGGACAACCCCAATGTACTGAAATCCACCGTCGATCGCCTGATGGATTTCGCCGTTCGTACCGGCATGGACTTTCGCGGCCTGGATGCCTTTGATGAAGCCAAAAGCCGCATTCTCTCCGCGCCACCCGATGCCGCCGAATCCCAGCGCATCCAGAAGGTAGTGGAAGACTCCCTGCCCGACGAAATGCTGACCGAGGAACTTGAGTTCGAACCGGGAAACCCGGGAGAAGAAGCCGAAAAGGAAGTGAAGAAAAAGACTCTGCTCCAGCGCTTGATCATCATGACCCCGGCCCAAAAAGTGGTTTTGGCATCCAAGGGCAACAAAACCATTCGGGGCGCGCTGGTCAAAGACCGCAACAAAATAGTCGCCACCGCGGCCATCAGAAACCCGGGGGTGTCAGACTCGGAAGTTATCGGGGTGGCCGCCAATCGGGCCGTTTGCGATGATGTCATAAGAATTATCTGCAACAACCGCGAGTGGACGCGTTCTTACGCGGTCAGAAAATCCTTGGTAGAAAACCCGAAAACACCCATTGTCTACTCCATGCGCTTCATGCAATTGCTGCGCACACCTGACCTAAAAGGCGTAGCCACCAACAAGAACATCCCCGGCGCCGTGGCCACCAATGCCAAAAAAATGTTGCGCCAGCGACAAGGCAAGTAACAAAGAGAAGAAGAGAAGGGGGACGTTGCGCTTTAGGTATGGGCTTCGTCGTGATCGGATTCGTTGACTGCCAATTCGTCGTCGTCGCCCTCTTCTTCGGCATCAACTTGATCGGCCAATAGAGTGAAGGCAATCTCAACCGCCTTGCGTGCCTTCTCCTTGATTTTCTCGTCGTTCTTGATCTTTTGGTAGGCCTTGACCATCCGATCTTCGCCATTGGCAACCTCTTCTTTCAGGTTGCTCACCTCGGTTTCCAGATCGGCGACCGTGCTACGGGCAGAGGCCAGGTCTTCTTCCAACTGCGGTACCGTGGCCGCCGCTTCTTTGGTCTGTTCGTGGGCGCTACGCTCTTCGCTCAAGTTCTTGCTGGTCTCGTCCAAGTTGGACTGCAAATCCGAAATGCTGCTGTCCAGCTTTTCGATCTCGTTCTTGTAGCGCGTGCGCAAACCATAGACTTCGTCACCATGTCTTTGCTTGGTGTCCTCCATGGTCTTTTGCAGGGCTTTGACCTCGTCCTGGACTTTTTGCAAATCTTCCTGCGCTGCTTCGCCTGCCTGTTGCTTCTCTTCTTGCAAACTTTGGATATTTTGCTCGAGCTTGGCGGTGTCGCCGCTGTAGCGATCTTCCCACTCGGTCATCTTGCCTTGATGCAACTCTTCTAACTCGTTCTTCTGCCGCAACAAAGTCTCGTAGGCGTCGGACTGCTCTTTGATTTCGCGATCTCTACTGGCCACGACTTCTTGTTGGTTCTGGATCTCGTTATCGCGCTCGCCGATTTTCTCGCGGGCATCGAGTACCTCTTGCTCCTTACTGTTGATTTCTTCCCGCAGGTCCAACAACTCTCGATCCTTGGCGTTGATCGTGTTTTTCAAGGCCAAAAATTCTTTGTCTTTCGATGCATCTCGCTTGAAATCAGCCGCTTCGGATTCGCGCTTTTGGTAGGCCTGGTGTGCTTCTTCAAGCCGCTGTTCCAACTTGAGTACTTTGTCGCGCAAATGGGTGCAGTCGCTTTCGGCATTTTGCAACTTGGTGGCCAGTACCGGGTCCGAAACCGCGGCCGCTGACACTCTTGCCGGTGCCTCCGCTTGGTCTTCTTCGATGACTTGCTCTTGGACGCTATCCTCGGCAGCTTCCATAATCTCATCTTCGATGGCTTCAGCCTCGGAGTCGGTCAACTCCGGTACCTCTTCGGAGATCTCTTCTTCCCCGGGCGCCTCGAGCAGGAAATCGTCCTCTTCTCCTGCTTCCAAGTCCTCGATGTCTTCCAGGTCCGCCGGAAGCTCCATGTCATCCAAGTCGGCATCCAGACCCATCTCCAAATCATTTTCATCGGTCTTGGCCGCTACTTCATCCAATTCACTGATGAGTTCGTCGGATTCTACCTCGAGCATCTCGTCGACCATCGCCACTTCGGCGTCCAGATCTTCGCTTTGCGGCACCGAGACCGGTTCATCCAAGTCTTCTTCTTTGATGGAATCCAGTACATCTTCAAAATCGGCAAATTCGTCGGAGTCGATTTGGTCTGGAATCAGCTCCGGATCTGACTCGATGTCGGCTTCGCCGGCCACCGGATCTTCTTCCATCTGCATATCGTCAAACACTTCCTCGAAACTGTCTAACTCGCCTTCGGCGTTCATCAAAGGACTGTCCATGACCACCGTTGACTCGTCGTCTTCCAGGTCGACACTGCCGTCTTCCAGGTCGGGCATTTCTGCAATCAGGTGCTCATCGGATTCATCGATGTTGATAGCCTCGTCGTCCCCGATGGTGATGTACTCTTCATCTTCGGCTGCTAGTTTTGGCAGTTTGGCCAAGCCCGTCACTTTTTCCACAATTTGTTCGACGGTGAAGGGCTTGATGATGTACTCATCGGCCCGGGTTTTGAGCTTCTTGTGCTGCTCGAAAGTTTCTTCGGTGGCCTCGGCCGACATCACTACCAGCGGCACCGATTTGAGTTTTTTATCTTTTTTCAGCTTGTTGCATACGGAATAGCCGCTCATCTTGGGCAACTCGACACACAAAAGAATCAGATCGGGCGGTTCTTGCTTCGCCACCTGCAGGCCCGATTTCCCGTCACCAATAATGTTCAATTCGGCGTCGAAGCCATTGAACATGGAAACCAGCGAGTTGGCAAAATCCTCGTCGCTTTCGATCACCAGGATCCTTGTGGTTGCCATTTTTCGCGTTCCTTCTGTATGTGATTAGCTCGCAACTTCGCGGTATTAGTGTAATCGAACCCAAGGCGGGCTGTCAATATCTTGGTTGGCTCTGGATGGCTACTGGAAAGGGGGCTTAGGGGAAAGAGAGATTCGATGACAGGACTTCTATCATTTCTTGGGGAGTGGCATCACCCACCAGGGAGTACACCAATCCTCGGGATCGCCACTGGGCAACCGTATAGCCCTTCTGCTCGGTCAGGCAGAATTCCTTGGACCCGACCCTTTCGCAGCGTTGACCGGCCAGATCTCCACCCGAATCAGTTACCACGAAGAGACTAAACCGGTGCCCACTACGTTGGTAGCGGATCAGGGCAGCCCGGCGCTCGGCCAACTTGCTGAGCCGCGCACCAACCAGATTGAAACTCCGGCTCCGGAAACGAGGCAAGGCCACATTGAAATCGACTTTTTTCCGGAACCAGTCCTCGACAGTCGCCATATCCGAAGCGTTGACATCAACCGCGGGCGCCAAGGAGTGTTGATTGACGGCTTCGCGAACCAGGGGCGTGAAGCCGGAAGTCACTGTCCAGGTGAAAGTAATCACCATGGCCAGAGCGGCGGCCGCCGGAATCGAACCCCACATCAAGCGTCTGGCCACCGGTCGGGGCTCGGACTCACGGGCCACGGCCGCGGCCAAGCGCTCACGAAAAGAATCGGGCGCGACTGGTTTTGGCACCCGAACCTTGATCGCCTTGACAAACCTGGCCTCGTAATCCGCCCGGGCCTGGCAACGGGGACACGACCGTAGATGCCGTTCAAGGGCTTCGCTGTCTTCAGGATCGAGTTCACCATCGAGGTAAACCTGAAGAAATTTATCTAGCTCTCGGCAATCCACGATTCCGTCTCCTAATGGCCACGCCGGTGTTGTCGGTACTGATCCAAATCGGCCGGCTGCACAGTTTGCGAGTTAGACTCTTCCTTCACATAACCCTCCCGCAGCGCGAACTCATACAAAGAAGCCCGGAGCAGCCGACGCCCACGATGCAGCCGCGACATGACCGTTCCCATGGGAATACCGAGGATCTCAGCCCCCCGCGCATAGGAAAACCCGTTGATATCCACTAGCAACACCACCAGTTTGAATTCCAGGGGCAATTCGGCCAGGGCCCGGACCACATCGTCGGAAAACAGTTTCTCGAAGAAATATTCCTCCGGCGCCAAGGCCAAACTCAGTTTGTCTTGGTCGATGGTTCGCTCGACCATGTCCCGACACTCGGTGCCCTCTCGCACTTCGCGCAAACGGCGGTCCCGCCGATAGCGATTGATGAAAAGGTTGACCATCATCTTGAACATCCAGGCCTTTAGATTGGTCCCTTCCTCAAACTTCCCGGCAAAACGAAGCGCCCGCACGTAAGTATCCTGGACCAAATCCTCAGCCTCGGCTTCATTGGCGGTCATTCGCAAAGCGGTGCCGTACAGGGCATCTAGGTGTTCCAGCGCCGCTTCTTGGAATTTTTCGCCGGGTTTAGGTTTTTTCCGAAAAAACAAGCATTTCCTCCGCGCCTTATCGCTTGCAGGTAGAACAGCGCACGAGGCGCGCCTATTCCCGGACTTAGATACTTTCGCTAAGTGGCCGATTCTGATGGCAGACTTAGGTCTGCCAAATCCAAAACCAGCCCATCGTATGCTAGCTCTACGCCGATGGGAAGCATCTTGTTGACGGTTTCATGATCCACCTGATGGGACAGATGGGTCAAAATGCAACGTACCGGTTTGGCTCGTTCAGCCGCCGCTACCGCCTGATCGATAGAAAAATGGGTCGCGTGGGGACGTAGCCGCAGGGCATCGATGACCATAACATCTAGACCCCGCAACAAGTTCCAGGACGAAGACGGGATTTCGCTGACATCGGTCAGATAGGCAAAGTTGCCAATCCGATAGCCCAAGACCTCTAGCCGGCCATGCAATAAGGGCACCGGCACCACTTCCACGCCCAGCAGCATGAATGGCGCACCCACCTCGTGCAGGGTCAAGAAGGGCCGGAGGCTTTCGTGTTGCTCTTGATCGAAGATGTAGTCAAAATAGGCCCGCAGGCGCCGAATGGTATCGGCATTGCCATAGCAAGGGATTTCATGCAGATGGCGAATGTTGAAAGTACGCAATTCGTCAATGCCATGGACATGGTCGGCGTGGGCGTGGGTGTAGAGCACGGCATCGACCCGGGGCAACTGGGTGCGTATTGCTTGGGCGCGCAAGTCGGGCGCGGTGTCGATCAAGATCAAGCGCTTGGGCCCCAGTTCGACGGCCACCGAGGAGCGTAGCCTTTGGTTCTTCGGGTCAGGGGAAGTACACACCGCACAGTCGCACCCGATCATGGGAACGCCGGAGGAAGTGCCTGAACCGAGAATGGTTACCCGCATGCGCCAATGCCGCCTATCAAGGAGCCAACAAGTGAGTTTGCAGGAAGCGGATTCGCACCCGGTTCATGAAATCCTTGTTTTTCTTTTTGCGAAAACCGTGCCCTTCGTCTTTGGCCAAGAGATACCAGACCTCACGCTTGCCTTGTTTTACCTTGCGCACAATCTGCTCGGCCTCGGAGGCCGGCACCCGGGGATCGTTGGCCCCCTGGATCACCAACAGGGGCACCGATATCCGCTCGACACTCGACAAGGGAGAAATGCGCTGGAGAAAGTCGTGCATGGCGGGAATCCGCTCGTCTCCATACTCGACCCGGCGCAGATCGCGGCGGTAGTCCTTGGTGTTTTTCAAAAAAGTGACAAAATTGGAGATGCCGACATAGTCAATTCCGCAGCGTAGCCGCTCGGAGTAATGAACCATGGTCGCCAGACTCATGTAGCCACCGTAGGATCCACCGCTGACCGCCACCCGGTTTTGGTCCAGATCCTTGCGCTGGGCAATCCAATCGAGCAAGGCCCCGATATCACGGACAGTGTCCTCTCGTTGCCGGTCGTTGTCCAAGCCCAAATAGCTGCGCCCGTAACCGTCCGATCCCCGGACATTGGGACGAACCATGGCCACGCCCATCTCATTGATGATGTAGTTATTGCGGTCCAAAAAGTAGGGCCGCGCCTGGCCCTCCGGCCCACCGTGAATGGACACCAGCACCGGGTAGGGCGGCTTGAACTTGGCCGGCGGCAAATAGAGCAAGGCGGGGATCTCCCGCGGCTTGCCGGCAACTTGATCAAAGGTCGGGAAGTGGACGATTTTCGGCTCGACAAAGTGAGCCACGTCCAAGCCACCGGTCTCGGAAAAAGTCCAGCGCCGGGTGGTGTTCTTCAACAAATCGTAGACAAAGACATCACCGGGCAACTGGTTGCTCACCAGAGTAAAAGCCAAGCGATCACCCGCGGGGCTAAAGCGCAGTTGTTTAATGACCCCGGCCGGAATCTGGGGGCTGCGTTTGCCTTTGCCCTGGACCTTTTGCAGACGCAAGCGAGAAAACCACCCTCGTTAATCACCAAGGCCAACCATTTTCCGTCGGCCGACAGATCGAATTTATCCACGTTCCAGGCCAGGGCGTCGGCCAGAGTGCGCGGTCGAAACTTCTGGGCCCGGGTAGCCAAAGCGGCCAAGCGGACAAACTCGCCGCCGGCATCCGTGGTCAGATAGATGGTCTTGCCGTCAGGCGAAAACTTGGCATGGGGGTTCGAGTTGCCCTGGGGGCCGGCCAGGGTCAGCTCCCGCAACTTGCCGCTTTTTAAATTGAGCAAATGCAAACTGCTACGGGTAATCGAGACGTAGTGCTGCAAAAGCAAACTCTTGTCGTCCGGGCCAAAACTCATTGGCGACCAGCGACCTTTGGTCTTGGCCACCAAGTGGCGCTGCGCGGGCCGCATGGGATCCATCAGGTAGATATCGAAGTTGCGCCCATCCCGTTCGGTGGCGGCATAAGCCAGCCGAGTGCCGGCCCGGTTCCAGATCACATTGAGGTAACGACTCTTGCCATCGGTCAGCAGCGTGACCCGGCCGGAATCCAAATCCCGCCGATAAATCTGATAGGTTTCGGACCCACCCCGATCCATACCAAAGACCAGATAAGGACAATCTTTGCGCGGGCAGGCCAAAGCCCACGAAACCCGGTCATGCTGGAAGGTAAGCTGGGTTCTTCTCCCACCCGCCGCGCTTACTTGATGCACCTGGGCAGTGTCGCCAAAGCGGGTCGAGATCAACATGCCACCTTTGGCGGGCAGCCAATCCAGAAAGGTCGCGCTCCGCACGTCTTGATAGGGAGACAAACCGGGCATCGACGCCGCCGGAATGGCCGGGATATTTTCTAGCACCAAGTTCTCAGCCGGCTGGGCAGAGACCGTTCCCGCTAAAAAAAGCGGCATCAAGATAATCCATCCGCTACCCGCTCGCGCTCTCACCGTGTCTCTCCTTGCCCCTCTAATGTTCATCCACATTCAACCATTGTGTCTCGATAGGGTCAATGTCTTTTGCTTGAATCTGCCCGGCGAGCATCTATGATTGGCGGACCTAGTTGACAGGAGCGGTGGCGCTTGACAGCATGACCCAGCAAAGGAGAATCGGCATGGCGGAGCAAAGCACCGCAGTCCATTGGAATCGGGAAAACGAGATTGGCATTCTCACTCTCGATCGGCCCGAGAGCATGAACGCCATCACCCTGGAGTCGCGGCAAGAGCTTAGCGATATGCTGGGCCAGATCGGCCGGGAAAAAGATCTGCGCGCGGTCATCATAACCGGGGCGGGCAAGGCTTTTTCCGCCGGGGGCGATCTCGAAACCCTCGCTAGCCGCGCCCGCGAGTTCCGCGCCCGCGGCGGCGCCCGCGAACTATTTTCCAATCACATGGCCCGCGCCTTGCTCGACTTGGACATGCCGGTCATCGCCGCCATTAACGGCCCCGCGGTCGGCGCCGGCTTGGCCATCACTCTGGCCTGTGATCTGCGCATTGCCGTCCCTGGGGCCCGCTTTGGCGCCGTCTCTACCAGGGTCGGTTTGTCGCCCGAATACGCTACGTCCTTTCTCTTGCCCCGTATTGTCGGTCTTACCAAGGCCAGCGAACTGGTGCTCACCGCCCGTCTATTCGATGCCCCCGAGGCCCTGGCCATGGGACTTATCGGCGAAATCGTCGAAGCCGACGAACTAATGACCCGCGCCCGCGCGCTGGCTCATCAAATCGCCGCCCTGCCCCCTGTGGCCGTGCGCATGGCCAAGCAAAGCCTGCGTTATGGTCTCGATTGCACGCTGACCCAGGCGCTATCTTACGAAGAACTGGCCGAGAGCTACTGCTTGACCAGCGATGACCATGTCGAGGCCATCGATGCTTTCTTGCACAAACGCAAACCCAGCTTTACGGGCCGCTAGGACGGGAGGCACGGGGTGAAACCCAAATACCGCCGCATGCTGGCCGGCATGCAAGCCAAAGTCGAAGCCGGAACCGAATACGATCAGGGCGAGCCCTGGTTTCTTTACATTCTCGAATGCCGAGACGGCAGCTTCTACACCGGCGTAACCAAGGACATCGAGCGCCGCCTGACCCAGCACAACGCCGGCACCGCCTCCCGTTACACCCGTTCCCGGCGACCGGTGGTGCTTCGCTATCAGGAAAACCATGTCGGCCGTTCCCAAGCCCTTTCGCGCGAATACGCGGTCAAGGCGCTTAGCCGCCCCCAAAAAGAAGCCCTGGTCAAGGGCACGCGGCCTTGTGAACCGGAGCCTTGATGGGAATTTTGGCCATAGCCCACCAGAATAAACGAGGCCTTGATCTGCCTATCAGCGGTGCGCCGCGCCAGGAAATATCGCTGGGGGCCGAAGTAAAATCAGTAGCCCTGCTGGCCGCAGACTATATTGGCATGCGGCCGAAGTTCCGGGTCAAAGAAGGGGAACAAGTCAAGCGCGGCCAGATCCTGTTCGAAGATCGCAAGAATCCGGGGGTAGTTTTCACCGCTCCGGGCAGCGGGATGGTCCACATTCACCGGGGCAAGCGCCGGGCCTTGCAGTCAGTACTTATTGCCTTGGCCGACGACTCGGTCGACTCCCAGGTCGCCTTCCAGAATTTTCGCGCCCAGGACACCACCCAATGGTCGGCCCAACAAGTAAGGGCCTTGTTGATCGAATCCGGGCTATGGACCGCGCTGCGGGCCCGACCCTTTGGCAAAGTGGCCGCGCCCGACCGACCGCCCCAGGCCATCTTCGTCCAGGCCATGGAGAGCGAACCCCTCGGTCCCGAGGTTCAGGTTATTTTGCAGGGCCGGGAACAAGAATTTTCCGCCGGCCTGACCGCTCTGGTCCAACTGGCCGCGGGGAAGAAAGTCCATCTGTGCCGTCGCGCCGAAAACCCGCTGGCCGGCGAAGATCAGCCGGGCGTGGCAGTCCATGAATTCTCGGGCCCGCATCCGGCCGGCACCGCGGGCTATCATATTCACTGCATCGATCCGGCGGGCCGAGATCGAATCCAGTGGCAACTGGGCTACCAAGATGTAGTCGCCATCGGCGCCCTGTTTATGACCGGCCACCTTTTGCTTGAGCGAGTGGTGGCATTAGGCGGGCCCGCGATCAGTGCGCCCCGCCTGCTGCGCACCCGGCTGGGCGCCAACCTGACCGAACTGACCCAGGGGCAACTCAAAGCGGGCGAGACCCGCATTGTCAGCGGCTCGGTGTTGAGCGGCCGAATCGCCATGGGCCCAGCCTGCGCTTACCTCGGCCGTTACCACCACCAGGTCTCGGCATTGATAGAAGAGCGGGCCCGGCGATTCTTGGGATGGCTTAGGCCCGGTTTTTCCAAGTTCTCGGTCACCCGGCTCTTTGGCTCGGCGCTCAGGCCCGGGAAAAAATGGGATCTGGGCACCGGCACCCATGGCGGACGGCGAACCCTTTTTCCGCACTCTGCTTACCAGAAGGTGATGGCTTTCGACTTGCTGGCGCCGTTTTTACTGCGGGCCCTGATGGCCCGGGATCTGGAGACGGCCGAGGCCTTGGGTTGCCTGGAGCTTTGCGAAGAAGACCTGGCGCTTTGGTCCCTGGTTTGTCCGACCAAGAACGATTTCGGCCCTGTGCTACGCGAAGTGCTCACGGCGATTGAAAAAGAGGGTTGAGCAAGATGCTGAGAAGATTTCTCGACAAACATGCCCCGGCCTTCGCCCCGGGGGGCAGGTTTGCCCGGCTCTATCCCCTTTACGAAGCCTTGGATACTTTTCTCTACACCCCAGGCCAGGTCACCACCGGCGCCGCCCATGTGCGCGACCAGGTTAATATGAAGCGACTGATGATGACCGTGGTTCTGGGGCTGACCCCGGCCATGTTCATGGCCATGTTCAATACCGGCTACCAAGCCAACCTGGCCCTGGCCGCCGGGTTTCGCGCCAACGGCTCTTGGCAGTACGCCCTGACCACGGCTCTGGGCGTGGGCTTCGACCCCCAGAACATGTTTGCCAATTTCGTCCATGGGGCTGCCTATTACTTGCCTCTGTTCCTGCTCACCTTTTTGGTGGGCGGCTTCTGGGAAACCTTGTTTGCCTCCGTGCGCAAACATGAAATCAATGAAGGCTTCCTGATCACCGGCATGCTCTTTCCCCTGCTGTTGCCACCGAACATCCCATTGTGGCAGGCCGCGCTGGGAATCTCCTTCGGCGTGGTGGTGGGCAAGGAAATTTTCGGCGGGGTGGGCTACAACATTTTGAATCCGGCGCTGACCGCGCGGGTTTTTTTGTTCTTTGCCTATCCCGGACAGATCTCGGGCAACGCTTGTTGGGTCGCGGTCGACGGCTATAGCTCGGCCACCCCCCTGGCCGCGGCCGCCGAACACGGCGCCGGCGCGCTGACCGGCAACCCCCAACTGTGGTGGGATGCCTTCTATGGTTGGTTGCCGGGCTCCATGGGAGAGACTTCGGCCCTGGCCTTGGGGCTCGGTGGTGTGCTTTTACTGGTCACCGGCGTGGCCTCCGCGCGCATTATCTTCTCGATTACGCTGGGCACCATCGCCATGTCTTTGCTGCTCAACGCCGTGGGCTCCGAGACCAATGCCATGATGGCCCTGCCTTTCTGGTGGCACATGGTCATCGGCGGTTGGGCCCTGGGCACCATCTTCATGGCCACTGACCCAGTCTCGGCCCCCTACTCGGATCGGGGCAAGCTCATCTATGGCTTGGCCATCGGCGTGCTGGTGGTCCTGGTGCGCGCGCTCAATCCCGCCTATCCCGAAGGCATGATGCTATCGATCCTGCTCATGAACGTTTTTGCGCCGCTGATCGACCACTATGTGGTCCAGGCCCACACCAAGAAAAGGATGGCGCGTCATGGCCGCTAGACACGGCACCGGCTACACTTTGGCCTTTGCCGCCGCCGTGTGTCTGGTCTGCTCGATCTTGGTCTGCCTGGCCGCCGTCGGGCTCAAAGACCGCCAAGAAGAAAACCGGCGTCTGGATCGACAAAAAAACGTGTTGCTGGCGGCCACTTTGATCACTGCCGACGAAAAACCAAGCCGCGCGGAACTGAGGACACGATTCGAAAACGTCAAAGCCCTGGTCATTGAACTAGCCACCGGTTTGCCGCAAGCAGACATCGATCCCATGCGCTTCGATGCCGAAGCGGCCGCCACCGACCCGGTACCAACCAACCCGGCCGGCATCACCAAAATTGCCAAGCATGCGGTGGTCTACCAGGTGCGCAAAAACGGGCAGCCCGATATGTGGATCCTGCCCATCAAGGGCAAAGGCCTGTGGTCTACCATGTACGGCTTTCTGGCCCTGGACCAAGACACCAGAACCGTACGCGGGATCTCTTTCTACGATCATGGCGAGACCCCAGGACTCGGCGGTGAGATTACCAATACCGGCTGGACCGCCCGCTGGGTCGGTCGCCAGGTGCTCGACGAGAGCTTCAAACCGGTCTTTCAGGTAATCAAGGGCAGCGCCGGCACCATCGCCGCCGACCCTTTTCGGGTGGACGGTATTTCGGGAGCCACGCTCACGGGCAACGGGGTGACCGCCACGGTACGATTTTGGCTGGGAGAACATGGTTTCGGCCCGTTCCTTACGAACTTACGGGAAGGAAAGATCTGAGATGGCCAGCAAAAGAGCCCGCGCCCTCATTGATCCGCTGCTGGACAACAACCCCATCTCCACCCAGGTGCTCGGTATCTGCTCGGCCCTGGCGGTGACCACTCAGATGGAACCCTCGCTGGTCATGGCCGCCGCCCTGACCGCGGTCTGCGCGGTATCGAATTTGTCCGTCAGTCTGATCCGTCGCCACGTCCCGGCCAATATTCGCATCATCGTCATGTTGGTCATCATCGCATCCTTGGTCATCATCACCGACCAAATCCTCAAAGCCTTTTTCTTCGACGTCAGCAAACAGTTATCGGTCTTCGTCGGCCTAATCATCACCAACTGCATCATCATGGGTCGCGCCGAAGCCTTCGCCATGCAAAATGGGCCCCTCGACAGCTTTCTCGACGGCATCGGCAACGGCCTGGGCTATAGCGCCTTTTTGCTGCTCACCGGTTTCTGCCGGGAACTGCTCGGCTCCGGCAAACTCTTTGGCGTAGAGGTACTGCCGCTGACCAAAGACGGCGGCTGGTATACGCCCAACGGGCTGATGCTTTTGGCCCCCGGCGCCTTCTTCATCATTGGCTTTGCGATTTGGGCCCTGCGGGCGTTCAAACCCGATCAAATCGAGGCGGACTGATGTTCGAGCACTACCTCAGCCTTTCGCTCAAAGCCATCTTCGTCGAGAACATGGCCCTGGCCTTTTTCCTGGGCATGTGCTCGTTCCTGGCCGTATCCAAAAAAGTAGAAACCGCGGTCGGCCTGGGTCTGGCCGTCACTTTCGTGCTGGTCATCACCGTACCGCTCAACCAGGCCATCTACGTAGGCCTGCTGGCCCCGGGCGCCTTGAGCTGGCTGCATGCCGACTTGGCCACGGTGGATCTGTCCTTCCTGAATTTCCTAACCTTTATCGGCACCATCGCCGCCATGGTGCAAATCGTAGAGATGATCCTGGACAAGTACGCCCCCGGCCTCTACGGCGCCCTGGGCGTATTCTTGCCCCTGATCGCGGTCAACTGTGCCATCCTGGGCGCCTCTTTGTTCATGGTCGAGCGCAACTACTCCCTGCTTGAGTCGGCGGTGTACGGTTTCGGCTCCGGCATTGGCTGGCTGATGGCTATCGCCGCCCTGGCCGCCATCCGCCAGAAATTGCGCTTCCATAACATCCCGGCACCGCTACGAGGTCTGGGCATCACTTTCATCATCACCGGCTTGATGGCCATCGCCTTTATGGCTTTCGCCGGAATCCAGCTCTGAGGCCACCCGCATGGAAACCGTCATTCTCGGTGTCGCCATGTTCTTGTTAGTGATTCTCTCTTTGGTGGTAGTACTCATGATCGCCAAAAAGAAGCTGGTAGCCAGCGGCGAGGTCCAGCTCAAGATCAACGACCAAGCCGATCTCTCGCGCTCCGTGCCGGCCGGGAGCACCCTATTGAACACGCTCGCCGCCGAGCAGATCTTCCTGCCTTCTGCCTGCGGAGGCAAAGGCACTTGCGGAGTTTGTACCGTCGCGGTACATGCCGGCGGCGGCAGCCTGCTGCCCACCGAGACCGGACACATCAATCGCGGTCAGGCCCGGGCGGGCATCCGCTTAGCCTGTCAGGTTAAAGTCAAACAGGACATGGCCATCGCCATCCCAGCCGAAGTGTTCCAGATCAGAAAATGGACCTGTACCGTGCGCTCCAACCGCGGCGTGGCTACTTTCATCAAGGAGTTGGTACTCGAGATCCCGGCCGGCGAGCAGGTCCCCTTTCGCGCCGGCGGCTATATTCAGATCGAAGCGCCACCGCACATCGTCAAATATCAGGATTTTGACATTGAGTCCGAGTATCGCGGCGACTGGGACAAATTCGACCAGTGGCGGTATCGCTCAAAGGTCACCGAGGATATTGCCCGCGCCTACTCCATGGCCAGTTATCCGGCGGAAAAAGATATCATTATGCTCAACGTGCGCATTGCCAGTCCGCCGCCCAAGCTGCCCAAGGTACCGCCAGGACAGATGTCTTCGTACATTTTCAACTTGAAAGCTGGTGACCAAGTGGTCATCTCCGGCCCCTATGGTGAATTCTTTGCCCGCGACAGCGAAAATGAAATGTGCTTCGTCGGTGGCGGCGCGGGCATGGCACCCATGCGCAGCCACATTTTCGATCAGCTAAAAACCCTCCAGACCAACCGCAAGATCACCTATTGGTACGGCGCCCGCAGCTTGCGTGAGTCTTTCTACAATGACGAATTTGACCAGCTAGAAAAAGACCATGCCAACTTCCACTGGCACTTGGCCCTGTCGGAACCCTTGGCCGAAGACCACTGGGATGGCCCGGTAGGCTTTATCCATCAGGTGCTCTTCGATCAATACCTTTCCCAGCACGATGCCCCCGAAGACATCGAATACTATCTATGCGGCCCGCCCATGATGAACGAGGCCGTCACCAAGATGCTGCTCGATCTGGGCGTCGAACGCGAAAACATTCTATTCGACGATTTTGGTTAAATGCTGCCTACTGGACCTTAGCCATGAGCAAGAATTCCCATAAGCCTTCGCGCGCCTTCGCCGCTTGTCTGCCCATTCTGCTAGCCGGCCTGGCCTGGTGGGCCATCAAGCAGTCTCCCCAAGCCCAAGCCGAACCTTTGATCTTCAGCGGGCAAACCATGGGCACCACTTACCAGATCAAAGTGGTCGATACGAACTTGGATCGGGCGCAAATAGAAAAACTGATCAACGCGCAACTGGATCTGGTCAACCAGGCCATGTCCACCTATCGGGCCGATAGCGAAATCTCCCGTTTCAACGACGCCCGCTCCACCCTGCCCATGAAACTGTCCGCGCCCACCGTCGAAGTCATCGCCCAGGCACTCGAAATCAACCAACTCTCCGGCGGCGCCTTCGACCCCACCGTCGGTGCCCTGGTGCGCCTCTGGGGCTTTCACAAAAAGCAAGCGCTCAGCACCGCCCCCAGCCCCGAGACCATCGCCGCCGCCCGCGCCTCGGTAGGCTGCGACAAACTAGTCCTCGATCACAAAGCTGCCACCCTGCAAAAAACCCGGCCGGACTTGCAAGTCGATCTCGCCGCCATCGCCAAAGGCCGCGCCGTAGACCTCATCAGTGAAGCATTGACCAGCCTCGGTGCCCGCCATCACATGGTAGAAATCGGCGGCGAAGTCCGCTGCCAAGGCCAAAGCCCCCGCCACACCCCCTGGCGCGTCGGCATCGAACGCCCCGACGCCGGCCTCCGTGACGTCTACCGGGCCCTAGAACTTAGCGACCAATCTCTGGCCACCTCCGGCGACTATCGCTCCTTTTATCTGCTAAACGGCCAGCGCATTTCCCACACCATCGACCCCCGCACCGGCCACCCCATCACCCACAAGCTAGCCTCGGTCACCGTCATCCTCCCCGACTGCATGAGCGCCGACGCCTGGGCCACCGCCCTAAACGTACTCGGCCCCGTAGCCGGCCTGGCCCTAGCCGAAAAATTGAAGCTCCCCGCCCTCTTCATCACCCGCAACCCCGACCAATCCTTCACCCAACAAAGCAGCACCCACTTCTCAGCCCTCTTCCCCTCACCACCCGAGAAAACCCCATGAACCCCCTGCTCATCTTCCTCCTAGCCTTCGCCCTTTTCGCCCTGACCTTCCTCCTAATCGGTCTCGGCATCCTGCTAAAAAAACGCACCCCATTGAAAGGCTCCTGCCATCAGTCCGTAGACGGCACCCCCTCCGGCTGTGATACCTGCCATTGCCAAGCAGCAAATAAAAAGAATCTCGATGATTCATAGAAAAGGAGAAAATCCATGGTGGGGGAAAGCAACTTTTCCATATTTCAGCTACTGATTCTTGTCATCGGCGCGACTGCTAGCGTGGCAATGATTGTCGGCTGCTTCTTTTCTTGTCTGAAGAAGGACAGCACGACGACCTTCATCTTTGCCGGAAGTGGTTTGCTAAGCGTATTGGTAACAATGGCACTGTCTTGGTCCGAGTACCTGCAGGAAAAAGCCATGGTTCAGAAATCCATTGCCAACGCGAGCAGTTACCTTGAATCGGCAAAAGCCATGGCGGGCCTAACCGATTGCGCCAAGATTGTCACCTACAGTTTTTGGCTATCCATTCTACCTTTGGTACTGGGCATAGCCTTGCTAGTGAGAGGCATGTTCCTTCTGCCCAATGAAGAGGCAAACTTGGGTAACCGGGTTCGGCTGGTGACTGCGATGGTTTGTGTGGCGGTAGGAGTTGGGCTGAGTCTGGTAGCCTTTGTAGACTACCTGCGATTCGATGATTTCTTTGCCTTGCTTCTGCTGCTGACCTAAGGAGCCAGCCATGGACTGGGATATGCTCTTTTTTCCAAAGCATTTCTACATATGGACGATCGCTGGGATAACTTTGATGGGGCTGTTAATCGTTCTCATTGCGTCTTTCTCGGCAAAGGACGAAAAGCGTTCGCTCCTGGTTCTTCAGTGGGCCTATATCCTAGCAGCGCTATCACCAATCGTCATTACCCTGCCTATGGTATTCCATTCCCATGCAGGAAAAATACCTGCTCTTGAGGTTGTTACCACTTACCTTGCATCTGAAAAGGTAGTGGTTTTAGCGAGAGGTATTGCTGAATTCAAGAGTTACTGGTTTCTCGGCGGCCTGGCCTTGATCGTGCTTTGCGCTCTTGGGTTTGTCTGTGTATTTACTTCGTGGCTCCGGCTGGGTAGGTCGGTCGCGAGATCCATTTTGCCAGTGTTGGCTCTGGGCGGTTATTCAATCGCTTTTATGGTTTCTGGGCTTGGCCTGGTCATACGCAGTGTAGTTCTTATGAACAGCTATTCAGCGGTTTCTTTCGCGGATTTCGCAGAAAAGAGAATACTGCTAGAGAGAAGTATTTTCGACGCTCCCAACCTGAGTCCTTACCTTATTGTGGCCACAACAGTGTTGCTGATTACTTGTCTGATCATCATCGGCTTGACGATAGTCAATAACAAGGGACTCCCTCAGTTGGGAAGGTGGTCTCTGGCGCCTAGTGTCGTCGTCTTGATTCTGGGTGTTGGTTTATTTACCGCCACTCGTGATCATGCCAGTGATGCAGACTCAATTTCAAAACTGTTCCAAACAATACCGCGCGATGGAGACATATTATTTATCGAGAAAGACATACAGATACCAGATTTGAAGAACACGCAGAGTCTCGATCAAGCACTTGTCATTTTGATGGGCAAGCGTCACATTGCCATGGAAGGCAGAAGTATCGGAGCGATTGACGCAGTCATGGCCGACGAAAACTTGTACATCTCACGTTTGCAAGAGCTTCTTGAAAAATCAAAACAAAACCACAAACTACTATATCCCCATCAGGAATTCGTTGGTCAAATCATTCTTCAATGTGATCGAGATACTCCGGGCCAAGCCGTGGCCAAAGTCGTAAGGACTTGCCACCAGAGTGAATTTCGAAAAATTCAAATCGCAAGTGGTGGTTTGCTAAAAGTCACAACGGCAGTATTGGGTGATTATGTTCGCTACCGTCCAAGAGCAGTTCATATTGAATTAACAGAAGGACAAAAAGAAAACGTGATTGACCTTCCAGGCCAAGAGAAATTTTGGCAATGGGCAGACAAGATAGATAGATCCTCTGCGGATGGCAGAAAAGTTCTGATTAGTGTTGAGCAAGCACTGTAGAGATGAGTGAAATAGGTAAGCAGAAAAAAGCCCCGAAAAGGGGCTTAGGAACTTTTTACAGATTAACCTAGATATGCTTATGAGGTTATCACAAACTCCCGTTTCCCACTTGCCAGGTTCACAGTTATTGTGTACTATGGTGACATGATCAAGCTGGTTCGGATATCCGCGGCGGCGCAGAAGCAGCTCAGAAAAGTTCCGGCACATGTTGTTGACAAACTGCTTGCTTGGGTATTGCTGGTGGAAAACAGGGGGCTTGATGAAGGGAGACGGGTACCGGGCTACCATGATGAACCGCTGAAAGGAAAGAGGAAAGGTCAACGCTCTATACGTCTTACCAGGGCTTACCGGGCAATTTACCGGATTTTGAGAGATGGCAGCATCGAGTTTGTGATTATTGAGGAGGTAAGCAAACATGGCTACTAGGAAAAAAAGCGTCGCGGTCAGTTTCCTGGAGGGCATCGCTGGTGGACCATTGACCCTGGGTCGTCTTATTTACGCCATCCGCACGGGCGAAAATATGAGCCAGGTTGGTTTTGCTGAAAAACTAGGCATTTCGAAATCCCACCTGTGCGATATCGAAAAAGACCGAAAACCCATAAGCCCAGTAAGGGCTGCAGGATTTGCCAAGCGACTGGGCTATTCAGAAGTGCAGTTTGTTCAACTTGCAGTACAGGATTCTATGAAACGCGCGGGCCTCAGCTATAAAGTTCACATCGAAGCAGCTTGAATTGTGTTCACCTTAAGGGCATGGGCCTGGCGTCAACTACTTTCCGGATGGAGCTGCTTAGATGAATCTACCTTTGCATTGGAAATTGATGTTATGTTCCGTCTTTTTTCTGGGGATCTGCGCCTGCGATCGGCAACCTGATGATGCCTATGTAAACAAAGACTTAGGGGTTCGTTTTGACTTTCCGGATGGCTGGAGCCGGATGGAGACCGATGAGTATGGACCGGGCAAAAAAGCGCTGGTGGTCATCGGGAATTCATCGCGTACGGCGATGATGTCGCTTTCGGCATTCGATATCAGACCCTTTCTTGACGCCATCGAGACCAAGGTCATCCTGTCTTATGCCAGCCAGGAAAAGATCAACCGGGGAGCGGCGTTCTTTGTCCATATCAACTCGACCTTCGAGAAGTCTTTTTCCAAGCGCTATGACGATTACGAATTGCTGGATCAGACCTGGACCAAACTGCTCCCAGGAGGCGCGGCCACGGAAATGATATTCACGGGCAGCCGGCCGGGCGAAGATCCCAAGTGGCGGAAGGTGGTCATCATTCTGGTTGAGGAAGTAGAAGACTACGGCATGATCATGGCGTTCAGTGTACCCATGGATGCCAACGAGAAATTCCAAAAGGATTTCAGAGCCATTGAAAACAGCTGGAAAAAGCTGTGAGTAGCGGTAAGATCAAGCGGAGAAGTCACCCTGCCAGAGTTTATTGATAAAATCTTTCCAAGGAAAGATATGAATCCCATCCACCGTTCGTTCTCGATCTTCGAAGGAAACCACCATGTAGTCCTTTAGCAATTTCTCTTCCCGCAGCGCCTTCAATCCGCGCAAGTCTCTGGCTGAGACATGGCTGGTGGATTTAACTTCGATGGCCAATGCGTCATTGAATATGAAATCGACTTCAAACTGGGACTTTGACCGCCAGTAGTTGAGTGTCCTCAATGCTTGATAGTCGGTCAGGGATTTGAGTTCATGAAAAATGTAATGTTCAAAAAATTCTCCAAATTCTCTTGTCTTTTGATTGCTAATCGGTCGTCGTTGCTGCAAGACACGAACAACACCCATATCGAAAAAATAGAATTTTGATGTCGCCAAAGGTTTTCGCTTGGAGGTTTTGGCATAAGGCTCTAGTTCAAAAGCAATCAATGTGTCTTTTAGAATCTGAAAGTAGTCGCGCACCGTGGCAGTAGGCACTTGGGCGTCACTGGCAATTTTGGAATAATTGATCAGTTGGCCATTGCTTAAGGCGGCCACCTCCAGGAACCGGCTGAATGCGGGCACGTTTCTGACGATGGCTTCCGCGGAGATTTCTTCCTTTAGGTATTCACCCACGTAACTCTGCAGATCTTCATCGGGAGCATCGGAAAAATAGATGGACGGTATCAATCCTTGGTTGATGGCCTTGATTAGATCGAACTTCTCTTTGAGTTCTTTCAAAACAAAGGGATGAAAGATTCTCTTTCGAGCCCTTCCGCCCAGGAGATTAACCCCACCCCGACGAAGTTTTCTGGCGCTGGAACCGGTCAGTAAGAAATGAACATCGGATTTATCGATGATCAACTGAACTTCATTGAGAAGATTGGGAAGTTTTTGAATTTCATCAATGACGATGATCGAATCCGAGGGCTTGAGTTCCTCCCGAATTCTGGTTGGGGTAGTTCCAAGAGCGAGAAAAACTCTGGTATCGAGTAGATTATAGGTTTTCACATTCTGCAAACTATGATCAATCAAGGAAGTTTTGCCCGTTTGCCTGGGACCAAACAGAAAATATGATTTGTTTTTCAATAACTTGCCCAAATCGAGCAACCTGGGAACAAACTTTTCTTTCATTTGACACCTCTGTCGTTAATTATCATGACATTTAACGACAAAGGTGTCAATAAGCACATAAGTTCCACACCACGCTATTTTGGAGTTGCTCGAAAGATACTGAAGGAATCCCTGCGCGATAGGATTTGGTTTCCATATCCGTCCTCAGTTTAATAAAAAAAATACCTTGGGCAAATTCATTCCAGAGAGTGGTACAATGAGTAGTTCAAAGTCATCTATTGCCCGTATGGAGAAAGTAGATGGCTCGATAGATTTAGGAAAACAAAACCTGAGGCGGGAGGATAGAATGGGAAGGATTTTATGGCTTGTTTATTTATGCTGTCTAGTGGGCCTGGCCGGCTGTCCTAAAGTTGAAACTTCTGGCTGCACATCCGACAACGACTGTTTGGATACGCAACTTTGCTTGGACAATTATTGTCAGTGCAAAGAGGCCTATGCTGGAGAAAATTGCGAGCAGTGTGCCGAAGGATTCGACAGGGATGGAGATGAATGCCTGCGTCAGCAGCTGTGTACCAATGATTCTTGCGCTGGTCACGGTCTTTGTGACGACAGTACCGGGGCCATCGAGTGCACTTGCTTTGTCGGTTATACCGGTGACACCTGCTCAGAATGTAAAGACGGGTTCCATCTCATCGACGAGCAATGCGAAGCCGACAAAATGTGTTTGGAAAACAGCTGTTCTTTCCATGGAAGTTGTGAGGACCAGACAGGGGAGATCGTTTGCCAATGTGATACAGGCTATGCTGGAGATATCTGCGAAAGTTGTGATGATGGCTATCAAGACAAGAACGGGGACAGCACTTGCCGAAAAGACTGCGCGTCATCGGGTCTCAATTGTAGCCCCAACGGTTATTGCTCCGACGAAAGCGGAGAAGCCCTCTGTTTGTGTGACGAAGGCTACAGCGGCAGTCTCTGTAATGACTGTGCCGCCGGGTATCACGCCGAAGCCCAGGCTTGCGTTTTGGATACCACTTGCACTGAGAGTTCCTGTGCCTTCCGGGGAAGCTGTGAAGACAACAGCGGTGTGGTTGTGTGTACTTGCGATGAGGGCTACGCCGGATCATACTGCGACGAATGCGCGCCCGGCTATCATGAAAACGCCAGCCAAGACGCCTGCACCAAGGACCCATGCGATCCCGATCCTTGTACCGGAGAACACCAAATATGTGAAGCAGACGGAAATTGCGGCTGTCAAGACGGCTACCAAGACAACGATCAGAATCTGAGCTGTTTGGTGGATTGTCAAACCGCTCAACTAAGTTGTTCCGAGCATGGAAATTGTTCCGACGCCAGCGGCCAAGCCATCTGTGACTGTGACCTGGGCTACATCGGCGAGGCCTGTGACGCGTGTGCCGGCGGTTATCATATCGAAGACAGCTTATGCGTTGCCGACAGCGATTGCCTGGAGGCCTCCTGTTCCCATCGAGGGACTTGCGATGATAGCACCGGTGTCGTGGTTTGCACTTGTGAGGAGGGCTATGACGGAACCCATTGCGAAACCTGCGACACGGACAATGGATATCACCTGAACGCAAAGGGTGATGCCTGTACCAATGATCCTTGTGACCCCAACCCTTGTATCGGTTCCTATCAGTTCTGTAATGCGCAGGGCGCCTGTGAGTGCATCGCCGGCTATCAAGACAACGATGGCGATGAGGAATGTAGCGCCAATTGCGCCGTCGCCGCCTTGACTTGCGACCACCACGGTGTTTGCAACGATGAAGACGGAAGCGTCGGTTGTGACTGTGACCCTGGCTATGCCGGAGATTATTGCGAGGACTGTTCTGCCGGTTTCCATCGGGAACTAGGTTTGTGTGTAGTGGACCAGACCTGTCAACTCGACACCTGCGCCTACCACGGCCAATGCGATGACTCAACGGGAATCGTCATTTGCGATTGTTACCCAGGCTATCAAGGCGACTTCTGCGATGAGTGTGCCAGCGGTTATCAGGACAACGATGGCAATGAGACTTGCGAACCAACTTGTGCGACCGCCAGTTTGTCCTGCCCGACTTACCAAACGTGTTTCGACGACAAAGGAGCGCCTCGTTGCGATTCCATCTGTCTGGTGCCGTCAAACGATGGTGCAACTTGCAGCAGTGATGGAAATGTCTGTTTCGAAAACTCTTGCTGCACTCCTGAAAACTGTACGGATTTGGACCGGGAATGCGGTCTTTGGCCAAGTTGCGGTAGTGAGATCGATTGCGGCACCTGCGGAGCATTGGAGGTTTGCGAGTCCGGACATTGCTTCGGCCTGGAATGGCAAGATCCTCCCAGTCCAATAAACAAATGGCAAGATGCGATCAACTACTGCGAGAGTCTTTTGCATGACGGCCGTGACGACTGGCGTTCGCCGTCCATTAGCGAACTGCGGTCCTTCATTCGCGGCTGCCCGAACACCGAAACCGGGGGTACCTGCGCCGTGACTGACGAGTGCCTTGACTATGCGTGTCGGGATAGTTCTTGCGACGGCTGTACTGGGAATGAAGGTCCTGCAGATGGTTGCTATTGGCTCGAAGGCACGGAAGCGGCTACCTGTTGGCTTTTCTGGTCATCGTCGTCCTATGCAAACAACTCGGCCTATGCATGGGCCGTCAACTTCAGCGGCGGCTACGTCACCGGCGGGGCCAAGGATGAGAACCAAATGAACGCCAGTGTGCGTTGTGTGCGCAGGGGGCCATGACGGCGCGGCAGCCCTTGGGTTTCGGCGGGGGAGATAACAACTACCCTGGCTTCGGTTAGTCGTTACAGGCAAACAGTCCTGTGGTTGAGGTTTCGGCGCAGCCATTATCGCATTGGGTCTTTTCCCAAGAACCACTGTCGTTGCAAACCTCCAAGGTGTTGGCATCGAAGCAACGAGTGGCATCGCTCGCGCAACCGCACTCCTCTACCCACAAATCAAATTCGGGTATACAATCTGGCCCACCTGATACTGCATCCACCAGAATGTCGATCATGATGTAATGAGTCCCAGCAGAAAGAGGACCACAAGCAGTGGTGGAAGGGTCCGGTCCGGCCCAACCGCCATATTCACAATTACCGTTGCTGGGCGGGCAGTCGCTTCCAATAACAAATCCCACCGGGTAAGAGCCCTTCGGGTCGATCTTGAAGGACATCATCGTGTCTTTTTCTAGGGTCAATGCGTAAAAAATATCCTGGCCGCGAGAGGCCGCCGCGGCACATAGATTGTCTTCATCATTGTAATTGTCACCACTCCCACAGGTTGTCTGACCCAAACTCTGCACGGGCAAATCGGCTACGCTAATAGGTATCATATTAGCATCGTCGCAGGTGTTTCCAGGCGCGAACGAGCCCCACTCCACACAGGCTGGGCCGGCAGCTTCGTCGCAGGATTTGTCCTGGGCCCAGCAGTCGGTGGTCATGATCCAGTCATTGCAACCGTCGGCGCCGACCGTGCAAGTCTCGATGGCGCTATTGTTGCAGCGTTGGTCGGCGGGGGTGTCGCACTCGTTGGTGCAATCGGCGCAGGCGGCGGTGGTACCGGTCTGGCTACACTCTTGATTGTTGGTGGCACAATTGGTGCCGTCTTGCCAGACAGTGCAACCGGATCCGCTGTTGGCGCAGGTCTGAATCATGGCGTCATCGCACTGCGAAGTGCCCATGCTACAGGCATCGGCACAGCAAGCAGAGCCGGCAAACATGGTAAAAGCGATGTCGGTGGCAGTGGTCTCTAGGGCATTAATGTCCTCCCAGCCGGTGTCGGCCCCGGGTAGGATCAGCTTGGCGATAGCACCATTGCTGGTATCGGCCAAACCAATAGAATACTCGCGGCCATCGTTGCCGTAGTCCATGTGTGGCCAAAAGGTCAGCCACCAGGTACCAGCCGGCAGAGTGATGGGTTCGTCCAGCCACAGGGTCACGCTGCCGTACATACCCGTTTCGATGTCGTCGCGAATGAAAACTTGCGGATCGTCTGGTTCTAAAATGATGATTTCCTGGGGTGTGGTAACACCATCTTCAGGCACCCCGGCCGGCTGGCCACCGTTGTCGGCGTAAAAGGCCCAATGCAAGTGACGGGCGTAGAACAAAGACGAAACCGAATCATCGATGCGGTGTCTCACTGTGCCCGGGATATAGATCATATCGATTTCAGTTGTTGTGGCGAAGGTGAAATCGTCGGCGGCAAAGGTATCGAGTTGGCTAAAGCTGGACTCTAGCTCTTGCACAAAGAGGGTCTCTTTGGCGGCGCCGAAGATTTGTTCGGCTTTTTTATCGCAGCTACCGCCGGTGGGTTCACAGCTGGCGGCGCTGGCTTTTTCGATGCAGACTTCGCTGGTGGCGGCACAATCGGTGCCGTTGACCCAGTCGGTGCAGCCATTGGCATCAGCGCTGCAATTCTGGATTACGGTGGTGGAGCCGGGCAAGCAGCGGGACTGACCGGCGGTGCACAAGTTGTTGCACTGGGTGGCACAGCCAGCGGTAGTGCCGGTCATAACGCAGGTTTGGCTAGAGGCGGCACAGTTGGTGCCATCGAGCCAATAGGTACAGGCCTGGGCATCGGCAGTGCAAGTTTGGATGACCGCGGGCTCACCGGGCTTGCAGCGAGTCTGGCCGGCGGTGCAAACACTGGCACATTGACAGGAAAATCCCTGGGCCGAAGAGCCGCAAGTCTGGCTGGCGGTGCAGGTCTCGGTCAGCGCCCAAACCAGGCAGCCGTCGGTATTGCGCAGGCAAGTTTCAACGCCGGTAGCCGGCACGGCGCACTGCTTCTGGTTCTCCACTACACAGGGATTCAACGCCAAATTGCAATCGGCATCAAGACCGCTGTCGCTGGAGCAAGCGCCCGCCAACAAAGCGGCGCACGAAAAACCTACCGATAAGAAAGCAAATCTCATCCCTGACTGTCTTTGCATCTGGACTCTCCTCAACTCCCGAATGGTTCCATGCGCCTGCTTCCCCAACAGGCAAAAAGTGCTACACACTCGCACCGTTTGGGCAATCTTGTCAACCGGTCACCAGAAGTAGCAAGCCGATCAGCGCGATAGCCGCGGCCACCAGGCGGCGGAAGTTCTGCTCACTTAGGCGGAGGTGGATACGACTGCCGCCCCAAGCGCCCAGGACCACGGCGGGAAAAACAATCAGGGCAGCCCAAACTCGATCGGCGCTAATCAGACCCGACCAGCCGTAAACGGGTAGGCGAAACAAAGCGGTGAGTAGAAATATGGCCATCAAGTTGCCCCGAAAGCGCTGCTTGTCGGCGCCACCGAGTTGAAAATAGAGAATCAGCGGAGGCCCGCCGGTCCCGAACAGGCCTGCCAGCAGGCCGGATAGCAAACCCACCGGCGGGGCCGACCAGGCCGGCAGGCGCACTTGCCTACCACCGCTCCCCCAAAGCAAAGCCGGGCCTACCAACAGCAAAAAGCCACCCAGCACAGTCAAGATGAACGTCGGCTCTTGCGCTTTCAACAACCAGGTTCCCAACGGGACCCCTAAGCCAATGCCCACACAAATCAGCGCCACGCCACGCCATTGCACCACTTTTCTCGACTGGTAAACCACGTAGATTTCGACCGGCAGGCTGACCAGCAGCAGCATTACCACCACGTCCTGGACATTGGGCAAAACCAGAGCCAAGGTACCGACCGCAATAAGACCGGCGCCGAAGCCAAAGGCCACATACACCAACTGCGCCGCTATCAGAGCCAAGCAAACCAGGACCAAGATGTCCAGGCTCGGAAATACCGTCGACGACAGCAAGGGTGCTTCTATTTTTTCAAGAAGCCACTGATCAGGTCCACCGGTACCGGGAAAATCACGGTGGAGGAGTTTTCGGTGGAGATCTCGGCCAGGGTCTGTAAATAGCGAAGCTGCAAGGCTGCCGGCTCTCTCTGGATGATCGCGGCCGCCTCGGCCAACTTCGAGGAAGCCTGAAATTCACCCTCGGCGTGAATCACCTTGGCCCGCCGTTCGCGCTCGGCCTCGGCTTGCTTGGCCATGGCCCGCTGCATCTCCTGCGGCAAGTCCACGTGCTTGATCTCGACCTTGGTCACCTTCACTCCCCAGGGGTCGGTGTCGGCATCGAGGATGTTCTGTACCTCTTCGTTGAGCTGATCCCGCTTGGTCAGCAAATCGTCGAGCTCGACCTGGCCCAAGACCGAGCGCAGCGTGGTCTGGGCCAACTGACTGGTGTTATAGAGGTAGTTGTCCACTTCCAGAATCGCCTTGTCGGGACTCATGACCCGCATGAACACCACCGCGTTGACCTGCACGGTCACGTTGTCCTTGGTGATAATGTCCTGGGGCGGCACATCACGGGCGATGGTACGCAGGTCGACTTTTACCAATTGATCGACGAAGGGGATGATAAAGCGCAAACCTGGGCCCTTGATACCCACGTACTTGCCCAGGCGAAACACCACCCCTCGTTGATACTCGAGCAGGGTTCGCATGCCCATGAAGAAGAAGAGGATGACCACCACCACCGGGATACCGATTGCGTATTGCATGACTTTGCCTCCTCGGAGCGATCAGCCTAGCCCTAGGCCGCCAGCCCCCCAAAAAATGGTTAAATTCGATTTAATCCTTCTTCTTGACCTGCACCACCAAGCCGTCTAGCCCAATCACTTCTATTTTGGCCCCGGCTTCGATAGGCTGCTCGCTTTTGGCCTTCCAAAGTTCTCCGCGCACAAAAACCATTCCGCCATCCGGCCCCAACTCGTCCCGGGCCTCGCCCATTTGCCCTTCCATGCCTTCGCGGCCGGTGTGCACCCTCTGCCCCAGCGCGTGCACCACCTTGTAGCCCACGAATAAAATCAAGGCCGACAGCACCAAGGTCATGGGAATCAACACGATCCAGTCCACCTTCAGGTTCGGGTCCAAATAGTGCGGTTGACTACTGGGGTCGAAGAGAAAGACCCCGCCCATCAATAACAAAACAGCGCCGGCGGCGCCCAGCAATCCGTAACTGGTCACATATACCTCCGCGACTAAAAGACCTATGCCAATAAAGACCAGCACCAATCCGCCCCAGCTAACCGGCAAAATCTGCGAGGAGATGGCGGCCAGAATCAAGGCCAGGGCCCCGATGGCCCCCGGAAAGATGGCCCC
>JAUVBB010000276.1 GCA_030591445.1 Deltaproteobacteria bacterium
AACGCCGAGGCCTGATCCAGGAAGAGAAACTCGGCAACCTGGAAGAAGCCGAGGCGTCTTATCTGGCCGCCGCCGCGGCCGAGCCCAGTATCGAACACCTGAAACAACAAGAACGCCTTTACCTCTCCGCGGCCAACTGGTCGGCAGTCATCGAGACCCGCGAGCAGATACTAGCCCGCCTGCAAGATCCGGAGATATCGGTGCAAATATTGCTCTCTTGCGCTCGGATTCAGCAGATGGAGCTCAAGGATTGGGCGGCGACCGAAAAAACGCAGACCCGGGCGCTGGAAATCATCCCCACGGACACCGTCACTTTGCGCTCTCTGCGCTTCTTCTATATTGAGACCGGCCAGGAAACTAAGCTGCTCGATGTCTTGCAGCGAGAAGCCGCCACCACCGCCGAACCGGCCATCGCCTCCTGGCTGCTGTATTCGTCGGCCCGTCTTTGCCAAGAGCAAATTGGCGATGAGGAGAAATCTCTGACCTACCTCGCCCGCGCGCTCGAACTTGCGCCCGGCTCGCCGATGATCTTGGCCGAAATGGCCCGCATCTACGAGAACCTGATGCGCTGGCAAGATCTGGTGGAGGTGTTCCAGCAAATGGTGGAGGGCATCAGCGACTTACAGGAGCGAGTGGCGCTGTATTTCAAGTTGGGCAGTATCTGGGAAGAAAAGATTTACAACGAAGATAGAGCCATCGAGGCCTATCGCAAGGTAGTAGAACTCAACCCCGGCTATCTGCCGGCCTTACGCTCCTTGGGTAAGCTGTTTTTCCGCAAGGGACAATGGGACGACCTGATCCGGATGTATGAGATTGAAATCGAGGGAACCCAAGAAGCCAAACCCAAGGCCATTAAACTGTACAAGTTGGCGGAGATCCTCGAAGAGCGGGTACAGCGCGACGAAGACGCGATTGAGAAACTGGAGCAGTGCCTGCAGACTAGTCCGGGCTACCTGCCGGCCCTGAAACTACTGGGTCGCTTATACAGCAAGTACAATCGCTGGGAAGCCCTGATTCAGATGTACGAAAAAGAGTTGCTGGTCACCACCGATCACGATCAATCCATCTTTCTGCTCGATAAAATCGGCACGCTTTGGGAAGAAAAGCTCAACAACATCGCCAAGTCCATCGAAACCTATCAGCGTCTGCTCGAAGTCGCCCCCAACTACTTGCCCGCCATTCGAACCCTGGGCAAGCTCTATGTGCGCGCCGATCGTTGGGACGAAATGATCCAGGTCAACGAGTTAGAAGCGCAGTTGATCAACGACCAGAAACAAGTGGTCTCCTTGCTGCACCGCAATGGCGAGATCTGCGAAGAGAAGCTCAACGACAAAGATCGCGCCATGGACATCTACCAGAAGGTCTTGGCCTTGGCGCCGTCCTATTTGCCGGCGCTGCAGAATCTCGGCCGCTTGTATTTCATCAAGGGTCGCTGGGAAGATCTCATCCACATGCATCGACAGGAAATCGATGTCACCCTCAACAAAGATCAGCAAATTGCCCTGCTGTACAAGATAGGCGAGCTCTACGAGGAAAAGATTTTACAAGAGGACAAAGCCATTGCCGCCTATCGGGAAGTGCTGCGCATTCAAGCCAACAATGTCCCGGCCATAAAATCTCTGATTCGCATTTACACCAACAAGCGCAGCTGGGAAAACCTGATCGAGATTTTCGAGATGGAGGCGCAGGCGCTAGAGGATGTCGAACAAAAAGCCCTGTCGTTGTTTCGGGTCGCCGAGATCTGGCAAACCCACCTCGGGAATCCAGAGCGCGCCGCCGAGACCCTGCGCTCGGTATTGGGATTTCTCCCCGATCACCTACCCACCGTCCGGTCCCTGATGAATCTTTACACCCGCGCCCAAAACTGGTCCGGACTCATTGAAATATACGAACGGCTGCTTCAAGATGCCAGCCAGGAAGCCCTGCAAATCCGCATTCGTTTTGACATGGCCGAGATTTTCGCCTTTCGCATGAACGACCTGGCCCGGGCCGCGGAAAGCCTGGAAAAAGTGCTGCTTCTGCAGGCGGACCATCTGCCGTCCCTAGAGACCCTCGAACGAATTTATCTGAGCCAACGGAATTATGGCGCCCTGATTCGGGTGTACGAGACCCTGGCCAAGTGCACCGTCGACCCGCAATTGAAAATGTCGCTGCATTTCCAGATCGCCGATTTGAAGGAGAACCGGCTGCCAACACCTCAGAACTCGGGGGAGAATCACGTAAAAGTTCTCGAGATCGACCCCCTGCACCCGGAAGCGATGCGTTCCCTGGATGTTCTCTATCACAAATTCGGCACCTGGGATGGGCTGCGCCAATTGTACGAACAAGAGCTGAGCCAAGCCCACACGACCGAAGAGCTGGCCGATCTTTGTTTGCGGATCGCCGATCTGGCCGAGACCCGGCTCGATTCCCTCGACGCCGCCAGTCACTATTATAGTGAGGCCTTGCGCATCCAACCTTCACTGCTACCAGCCATCAAGGCACTCAAGCGCATTCGCGTTGCCCAACAAGACTACCGTTCCCTGGCCGACCTGCTTTGCCAGGAAGAAGAGACCACCCGTGATCCACAGCAAGGCATAGACTTGCTGTTGCAAGCCGCCCAATTACACCTCGAGCAGTTTCAGGACCCGACCCAAGCAATCGAATGCTACTTCAAGGTATTGGAACGGGATGCCAAAGAAGAACGTGCCTTTGGCCAACTAGAAGCACTGCTGATTCACCAAGCCGATTGGGAACGACTATCAGTACTGTACCGAAACCGAATCTTGGTCACCGAAGACGAAGCGAAGTTGGCCGAACTCCACTTCAAACTCGGCGGCCTGTACCGCGGCCAGTTGCAGCGCAACGACGACGCCACTAGCGCTTTTCAAGAGGTTTTACGCTTGCAAGCCGGCCATGCGCCCACCATGGTGCAATTGTCGGAACTGGCCTTCGAGGCCGAGCAGTGGGGCGAATCGGCAGAGTTGAGCCGCCGCCTGTTGGAGATCAGCCACGATTCCCCGGTGCTGGCCGCGGCGCATTTCCGCCTCGGCATTATTCTGCAAGAAAAGGAACCGGATCTCGATCGGGCCGTGGTCCACTTCCGCGCGGGCCTGGAACTGACACCCGGCGATCTTCCCGCCTTGGGCCGGCTCAAGTCCATCTATGCCTCGCGCCAACAATGGGAAGAAGCCGCGACCACCTTGGCCGCCTTGATCGAAGCCGACACCGACCCCTCACAAAGGGTGCTCCACTACTTGGAACAGGCCGATCTTTTTGAGAATGGCTTGGCCGACCCCGAACGAGCCATCACTGCTTTTCGCGCCGTGCAGGAGATCGACGCCAACAACGTCGCGGTGATCGAAAAGTTAGGGGCATTGTTCGAACGCCTAGAACGCTGGCAAGATCTGGTCGACTCGCTCCATGCCTTTATTCGGCTGCTGCCGCCAGAACGACAGAATGAGTCTCTGCCCTTGCACCTGAAGCTGGGCCGCCTGTACGCCGATAAACTCAGCGCCGGGGACAAAGCCATCCTGGAGTTCAAGCAAATCGTTGAACTCGAAGAACAGCACGTCGAAGCCCATGAAGCCCTGGCCGCTTTGTACGGCCAAAAGAACCTCTACTATGCCAACGCCGTCGACGAACACCGCAAACTCCTGGCCATCGATTCTTTCCGGGTGAGCTCTTTGCATGAACTGCGCCGCATCTTCGAAGAGCAAAAAACCTTCGACAAGGTGCTCTGTGTCTGTTCGGTGTTGCATTACCTGCGCGCCGCCGATCAAAACGAAGAGTTCTTTTTCGGGGAAAACCGAAACCGGGTGCCCGAGCGCTCCAGCGAAACGCTGACCAGCGAGGAAATGGAGGGTCAACTCATTCATCCCGGCGAACAGGGCCTGATTCGCAAAATCCTCCAAGTGGTGGGCAAAAATCTCACCAAAGTAATTCCCGCTAACTTGGAACGTCATGGCGTGGGCAAGGGAAACCGCGCCCGACCCGACGATGCCCTGCGCAAGGTCTGCGCCAGCATCGCCGGCAACCTAGGCAACCCGGAGTACGAGCTTTACCTTTCGACCCAACCCCATCACCGGGTCGCCATCGAAAACACGGCGCCGATAGCCTTGATTGCCGGCGAGGGATTGGCCAAACGCGCCATTGTTCGTGAGCAGCGCTTTGCCATCGGCCGCTCCCTCAAGCGCATCGCCGATGGCAGCCACTTGGCGCTGTCGCTGGACAAGCAGGCCCTGATCCAACTGATCGCCGCCTGCGTCCAACCCCACTTCCCAGACAGCCCCTTGGTCTCAGCCGCCGGATCCTTGCCCCCGGATATGCCCAAGCGCGTTGCCAAGTCCCTGCCTCGCAAGGCCCGCAAAGCGCTGGAAGAACTGCTGCGCTCCCAAGCCGCCGCCTGCAACCAAGTCCCCGATTACGACCATTACCTGCAAAGCACAGAGCTTTCGGCCAATCGTTTCGGTCTGCTGATGGGCAACGAGCTACCGCAAGCCATCATGCACCTGGCCCGCGAGAACGCCCAGCTCGACCGCAAGCGCCTGGCCACCACCGAAGAGATCGCCACTGCCTTTAGCGAGCACGCCGGCATCCGCGACCTGCTCCAATTTTCGGTCAGCGAAGAGTACTTCCGCCTCCGCGCCCGCCTGAAATTCTCCATCGCCGGCTAGACATATCTAGGGCCAAAAGCCGGTGGCTTTGGCATCAAGTCAGAGGAGAAAAACATGGGTCTGTTTAATAAGTCAGCGTGCTTGCTTTTGTTGCTTAGCCTATGTATCTCTTCGGACGCTTTCCCCTGTGCGGCTTTTTCCTTTAAGGATGGCGACGCGCTAATCTTTGGGCGCAATGTGGACTCGCCTGATGCTCCCCCGGGAGTGGTGGTGGTCAACAAAAGAGGGGTCTATCGGGAAGGCGTTACCTTTGCTTGGCTGTATGGCGGCAAAAAGGACAAATCGCCGAAAATCACTTGGGTATCAAAATACGGTTCCATCACCTTCAACTATTCCGGGATTGAGTTCCCCGACGGCGGCATGAATGAAGCCGGGCTCTTTTTTGAAGAGATGACACTGCTGGAAACCAAATATCCCGCCAACCAATCAAAACCGACCCTGTTTATGAGTCAATGGATACAATATATTTTAGACACCTGTGCCAGCACTGCCCAGGTGGTGGAAAGTGCGAAGCAGATCAACCTTGATGGTTGGAACTGGCACTTCTACGCCGCCGACAAAAATGGAGACCGGGCGGTGATCGAATTCCTGGATGGCACGGCAGTCATTCATCAAGACAAGACCTTGCCCTATTCGATTCTTACCAACAGCATCTACACCAAGGAACTGGCCAAGATAAAGCAGTATCAAGGATTTGGCGGTGACCAAATCCTGGATGTGAAAGATTACGATGGCCCATCGAGATTCGTGCGCGGGGCGGCAATGATCGCGCACTTCCAGCCGCTAAAAGATGCTTGCCCGGTAGACTATGGCTTTCGTCTGTTAGACACCATCAGCCCGGACCATATGCGATTTTCCGCGATCACCAGCCTGGCCAAAGTCTACGATGTCAAAAATCGACGAATCTTTTTTCGCACCAGCATCGCCAAAAAAATCCGCTATGTGAATCTGGACGCCTTTGATTTTTCCTGCCAGACGCCAAGAAAAATCCTCGACATGCACTTCGATCGCTCTGGTGATGTAACATCAAATTTTACCGATTATTCCGCTGAAGCGGATCATGAAATGTTGGTCAAACACTTTGAACATTTCACCAAGCATCCAGAGTTTCGCCAATACATGAAGGACAACAATGTTTCGATGGAAAGCATTGTCAAACGGCATGTCGATTACAAAAAGAAGGTGTCTTGCCAAGAAAAATAAAGGCGGCGGTAAGTGCTTACCCGGCTCTCCTCTATCTTTCTTCCCTCATTCATGTTTGGCTTTGTATTCGCGGACGAGACGAACGGCTTCTTTGCCACACTGGGGACAATAGGAGTGGCTAAACTCCGTCTGCAGGTGCTCGCTGAGATAAGTCTCCAGCTGCCTCCAATATCCCTGGTCATCACGGATCCTCTTGCACACGGCGCAGATGGGCAGCAAGCCGCGCAGGGTTTCGACCTGCGCCAGCGCGCTTTCTAGTTCACCTACGTATTTTTCCCGTTCTTCCTCGGCGCGCTTGCGCCGGGCGATATTTACCGAATATTCGATAATTTGAATCACATTCCCTTGCTTATCCAAAACGGGGAAGGCGTGAACCTCGGCCGCATATTTCTTACCCTGGGCGTCGATGTGAATGTGCTCAACGATCACAGGCTGTTTGGTACGTTTGATTTCCTCCAGCGGACAGGGATGCTCGGCCGACCCACATGGCTCTGGGCTATCGTGGGTTAGGGCGTGACAGGTTGTGTCGGGAAGAAGAGATCCAGGACCTGCCGCTGTATTGGCAGCCAGTATGCGATAGCTGTCAACTTCAATCACATAAAACGGGTGTGGCAAGGAGTTCAGGATGAGGTTCAGAAAATTGAGTTGCGCAAGAAATTCTGAGTTGGCCAATTTTAGCTTCCGGTTCTCGTTGAAGACATCGTCGCCCTCCAACTCCGGCCCAGAAGAATCCCGTTGATCTACCATGCCCGTCCTCGCAAACTTCAACGCCAAGTGCCAGCCAAAATGTACCTCTTGGTCTATAGCCATAGTATACTACGGATGTCAGTGAAAATACTTAAAACATCGCTCGGGTTTGATAGGGAGTGCCTTGATTATTACCGACGAATGGGTATAGATGTCGGTGACAAGCCAACAGATGGTGATCAAAATGACTGCTGCCGATGAAGATCGGGACCAGACCGATGTTACCCAGCCGGAGGATCAAAGCGACGAGCCGGAGGCGCCTGCCCTTGCGCGCGGTACCAGCGTAGGGCGCTATCTGGTCGCAGCCCGTATCGGCAAGGGGGGCATGGGCGAAGTGTATCAGGCCTTCGATCCGGACCTGAACCGACCAGTGGCTTTGAAGTTGCTAACCGTGAGCAAAGGTAAGCAGAACGACTCCCAACAGCTGGAACTAGATCGTTCCCGGCTGCTACGGGAGGCTCAGGCGCTGGCCCAGTTGGCTCACCCGAACGTAGTGACCGTCTTCGACGTGGGCACGTACGCCAACGCGGTGTTCGTAGCCATGGAGCTGATCGAAGGCCAAACGCTCAAAGAGTGGCTAGGCGGCGCCGTGCGCAGCCGGGCAGAAATAATGCAAGTCCTGAGAGCCGCCGGCGAAGGACTTGCGGCCGCGCATGCGGTAGGCATTGTTCATCGGGACTTCAAGCCGGCCAACATCATTATCGGCAAGGACACACGGGTGCGGGTGCTGGATTTCGGCCTGGCTCGGGCGGTGGACCCAGCCGAAGCAGCGGCGAGCCAGGAAAAGAGTACGGTCGAACCCGACCTGGATCTGAGCGAGAGCTTATCCGATTCATTGGCCAAGCGACTAGCGACCAAGAGCATGGAATCTTCCGGCAGTTTGCTGTCTTCTTCCTTGACCCAAGTAGGCTCGATCGTGGGCACACCCAACTACATGGCTGCCGAACAACACCTGGGTCGACCGGTTGACGAGCGTTGTGATCAATTCGCCTTCTGCGTGGTTTTGTACGAGGCCCTGTACGGGCAAAGACCATATCAGGGCAAAACTTTCCGGGAACTGGTCGAAAACGTGACCTTGGGTAAAATCACGCCTTTGCCAGAGCCAGACCAAATACCCAGTTGGATCAAGAACATCATTCTTACCGGATTGACACCGGATCCGGATCAGAGATTTCCGGCACTACGCGTACTGCTGGAAGAACTGGACAAGGACCCGGAGGGTGCCCGCAGGCAAATCCGGGCACGCCGGCGACGCTGGGTGTCGATCGGTGCCGGCGTTATCCTGGTCCTTTTCGCCAGCGCCTTCGGGCTCTGGTATGGGACAACCAGAGCAGCGCGTCTGTGCCAGGGGGCCGAGGACAAACTTATTGGAATCTGGGATGACCAGGTCCGGCTGGCGATGGGAAAGAGATTTAAGTCTACCCAGCGGCCTTATGCCGGCGATACCTTCGAACGGGTGGCGAAGATCCTCGATCACAAGAGCGCCGCCTGGGTGGCCATGCACACCGAGGCCTGCGAAGCGACTCGGGTACACGGCACCCAATCGGATAAGCTGCTGGATCTGCGCATGCAGTGCCTGGAAAAGAGGCTGGTAGAAATGCAGGCCCTCTGCGAATTGTTTGTCCGCCAGGCCGACGAAGAGATGGTGGATCGGGCGGTACAGGCAGCTTTGGCACTTAGCCATTTGCGGCCTTGTACCAATACCCAAGCGCTGACCGAGGATTTTCCCCTGCCCGACGAACCCGCTGTCCGATCACGCATCGCCGATCTGCAGCGCCGCCTGAGCAAGGTCACGGTCTTGCAAAGAGCTGGCCGGTACCGGGAAGGACTGGCGCAAGCATCGAAACTTGCCCAGGAGGCGAGTAAGATTGACTACCCGCCCTTACCCGCCCAGGCTCTTTTTCTCCTGGGCTCCTTGCAATGGCACAGTGGTGACGCCAAAACCGCGGCCCCGACTCTCAAGCAGGCCATGATCGCCGCCGCCGTGGCCAAACTAGATATCTTGCGCGCCCGAGCCGGCAGCGAACTGGTGTATGTCAAAGGATACCAGCAGGCTCGCTATGAGCTAGCGCTCGAAATCGGCGACCTGGTTCTGGCCGACGTGAAACGCGCCGGGAACAAGCCGGCTCTGGTGGCTGGACTATTGCGCAATCTGGGAGTCATCCTGGTTCAGCAGGGCAACTTCGATCTGGCGCTGATCAAATTCACCCGGGCCCTGGCCCAAGCCAAACTCGCCCTAGGTCCCGATCATCCCGATGTGGCAGTAGCCCACATGTCCCTGGGCAACGTACTCTATTCCATGAGAAAATTGGACGAAGCCGGTAAACACCATGAACGAGCCCGGGAGATTTTCGTGCACGCCCTGGGGCCCGGGCATCCGAAAGTGGCCCTCTCCCTGATTAACCTCGGTAATATTTCGAACAAACGGGGCCAGACAACCCAGGCCCTGACCAAATACGAACAGGCCTTGGCTATCCTTTCCCAGGCCATCGGGCCCGAGCACCCTAACGTGGGCCGGGTAACCAGCAATATCGGCGATGTTCTGGTGGAACTCGGGAAATTCAGCGAGGCCTGGACCTACTTCTTCCGGGCACAAAATATCTTAGAGCAGGCGCTGGGTTCGGATCACCCCGATCTGGCCCGGGTGTGGAGCAAGATGGGCACGGTGTTATGCGGAAAACACCAACCCGCAGAAGCCCGTCAGTACTTCGAACGCGCGCGGGTCATTTTTGAAAAGACCTTTGGTCCCGATCATCCCAGTGTGGCGGAAGCCTTGAGCGATCTGGGCGAATCCTGGCTGGCGACCGACCAGCCAGCCCGGGCCCTGCCCCTGCTCAAGCGTAGCCTGTCCAGCTGCGAATCCAGTCCGGGCAATCCCGTCTTAGCGGCCGAAACCAGATTTCGCCTATCCCGAGCCCTGTGGGCCACGAAAATCGACCGTGACCGCGCCCTTACTCTGGCCCGGCAGGCTCTCGATATCTACCGCGCGGCGGGACCGGCACAGGCAAAAGCACGAGGACGAATCGAAGTTTGGCTGGTGGACAATTCCAACTTGAGGTGAAACATGAATGCGGAAGTCAGCGGAAAAGCATTTTTAGGCCTTTTGAAGTACGTGCGCGACAAAGAGGGGCCCGAAAAACTGGCCGAGATCGTGAGCAAAAGCGGCGCGCTGACCGAGGCCGTATTCGCCAAACGCATTCGGCTTAGCAGTTGG
>JAUVBB010000100.1 GCA_030591445.1 Deltaproteobacteria bacterium
CATCGCTGGCTGGCTTTGATCTTGGGTTTTGCTGCCATCGCCGGCTTGGTGGTTCTGATCCATCTAGGCTCGCTCAGCCTAGGCGCGGATATGATCGAAGAAAACCGAAAGAAAGACCTGGAAGTCTACGCCTATGTCTATAGCGAAGTGACCAATCTCGAGGATTTTCTAGACGATCAAAAGGGAAAATACGGCCGGGCCGCACTGATCGAGGCCATCAACTGTAAGGATACATGCCGGCCTTGACCTTCTCCAGTGCGGACAGCAGATCATCGTGCTTGGATTCATCCTGCTTCAAGTAATTGAGCAAGTACTCCTGAATCACCATTTTCTTACCCTTGAGTGAGCCCAGAGTCTCTTCAACCAGGCCCACCATTTTCTTCTCGATGGCAATGTGTTTCTCAATGCCCTCCCAGGCCGTTCCCATGTCTTCCGGAGTCAGGGTAAAAGTCTCTCCCTTGGTAACCCGGGCGATGAAATCTTGCACCCGGTAGTGCATCTGTGAATCCAACTGAATGATTTCCATGACCAGGCGGATCAGTGGATTGTCGGTTTGCTCGATGATTTTTCCAGTGGATGCGATCGAAGCGTCTTCAATTTTTTGCCAGGTTTGCATGGTCGAGACGAGTTTTTCCTGAAGTTCCTTGGTCGACATGTCTTTTCCTCCTTTAGGTACGATTGGATGGCTCCGCGTTGTAATCCCTCGGATTTGAACAAACTATGCACCCCTTCCGCTTTTGCAAGGGAGGCCAATGCTATTTTTTGCTTTACATCATATTCCGATTGTTATAGTAGGAATATATGAAGCTTTCTCGACGCGCACGTTATGCCCTTAGAATGATGGTCGCCATCGTCAGGCACTCGAATGGCTCTCACATGGTGAGCCTTAGCCAAATCGCGGAAAAGACCAATCTGTCTCGAAGGTATATGGAGCAACTGGCCATCGGACTTAAGAATGCCTCGTTGATAGTGGGGGTTTCGGGCAAAGGCGGTGGCTATATGCTGGCCCGGCCGGCCGAAGAGATCAATGTGGGTCAAATTGTGGAAGCCGCCATCGGTCCCATCAACATCGTCGAGTGCGTGGTCCAACCCGAACTTTGCATTCAATCAGAAGAATGCGAATGCCGCTGGCTGTATCACCGCATCAACCAGGGCGTGTGCGAAGTACTCAACGAATTTTCGCTGGCCGAGTTGGCGACCAAATACTGGCCACGGGCCATTCCATTAAAAAGCTCGGCCACGGCCAGAGTAAGTTGTTAGCAGCAATCAACCGTTTTGGAGGCAGAAGCCATGACTGTGGAAAAAAAATTTAACGAAACCGTGCTTCGTCTGGTCGACGAGGACATCACCTTGATGGATGTTGACGCCTTCGTCTTCTATGCCCGCACCGATCTGCAGCTCGGTACCGGTATCGGCAATGCCATTACCATGCGCGGTGGGCCCGGGGTGCAAGAGGAACTGGACAAAATCGGTACCGCCCAAGTGGGCCAGGCAGTGCTTACCTCGGCGGGAAAGCTCAAGGCAAAAAACATCATCCATGCCGTGGGCCCGACCTTCCAGGAAGCCGACACCGAGAGCAAACTGCAAAAAACCACAGTCGCGGTTCTGGCAGCAGCCGAAAAAAACCAGGTACAAAAACTGGCCTTTCCGCCCATGGGCTCTGGTTTCTATGGCATTGCCCCGGACCAAAGCGCCCAGGTCATGCTGGCAACTATTTCCGCCCATTTGAAAAACAAGACCGGCTTGAAGGAAGTCTTCATTTGCGCCCGTGACCCGCGGGACATGAAACCCTTCTCGGCCCGGCTACAGGCCATGTCCTAAAGAGGCCGGAGGAATCTCAAATGTCTGAATCGCTACTGTTCGCCGAAACCACGCTGCAAGAAGTGGCCCTGGCCATCATGACCGTGGTCTATATCAGCCGGCTGATCTGGTGGTTCCGCTTCAAGGCAGGCAAGGAACGTCAGCCCGAAACCGGGGCCCCCTCCACCACCAAGGCCAAAGGCATTGTTTATTCCTGGGCCAACATCCTGATGCCCTGGGCCATGGAGAGCACCCGCCGACGCCTGTTCAACTACTTGCAGTTTGTGCTCTTTCATGTGGGCGTGGTGGCCGCCATTGGGCTGTCCTTTGTCATTCCTTACTTGCCCGGGCTACTCGAAGCCGCCTGGCTGGTGACCGCCTTGCAAGCGGCCATCGGCGCCGCCTTCGTGGTGGGCATCTACCGCATTCTCCGCCGTATCGCCCGGCCGGTCATGCGCATGATAAGCTCCCCGGACGACTACTTCTCCTTGGTCCTGCTGACCACCTGGTTTGCCTTTGCCTTCTTGGCCGTCCCCAATCAGTGGCAGCAAGGCGAGACCCTATTGTTGGTCTATTTCTGGATAACAGCCTTCTTCCTGATCTATGTCCCGTTTTCCAAGATCTCGCACTACCTGTACTACCCCTTCACCCGCTACTGGTTCGGCAAATCCATGGGCTACCGGGGCGTATATCCCATCGTGCACTCGCACAAATAGAAAAAGAAAGGAAAGGCAATCCTCATGGCATCCAGACCCCGATCATACAAAGCCCAGAAAGTCATCGACCGCCTCGGCCAGAAACTCAACCGGCAAGTGGTAGGCTCGTTGGCCGCCTGCGTCCACTGCGGCATGTGCACCGAATCCTGTCACTACGTGTTGGCCAACCCCGACGATCCGACCTTCGCCCCGGCTTACAAAGCCGATCGCTTGCGAAAGTTATTCAAGCGCCACTACGACTGGACCGGCCGGGTCTTGCCCTGGTGGGTCAATGCCCAGAGCGTCTATACCGACGAGGAGCTGCAAGAGCTCAAGGACATCGTCTTTGGCAAATGCACCAATTGCCGACGCTGCTCGGTCAATTGCCCCATGGGCGTGGATTTCGCCACCTTCAACCGCATGGCGCGTGGCTTGCTGGTCCATGTAGGCATCATGCCCGAAGGCGTGGCCGCGGTCTCTAAAGACCAGTGGGAAATCGGCAACCAGATGGGCGTGCTCAAGGAAGACTACCTTGAGACCGTGGAATGGATGTCGGATGAAGTAGTCGACGAGATGGGCGACGACAAGGCCGCCATTCCCATGGACAAGAAAGACGTCAACATCGTCTACACCATCAATCCCCGCGAAATTAAATATGATCCGCGCACCATTGCCAATGCCGCCAAGATCTTCTACGCCGCCGGCGAAAGCTGGACCATGCCCAGCGAAGGTTGGGACATGACCAACTTTGGCTTGTTCTCCGGCGACGATGATCTGGGCGGCGCGGTCGCTCGCCGAGTCTATGACAAGGTGCACGATCTCAACGGCAAGATCCTGGTTATGTCCGAATGCGGCCACGGTTACCGCTCGACTCGCTGCGAAGGTCCCAACTGGGCCGGCTACGACATCGACTTCGAGATGGAGAGCTCGGTCGTCACCATGCTGCGCTACATCAAGGAAGGCCGCATCCGGGTAGACAAATCCAAAAACCCGGGCGCATTCACTTACCATGACTCGTGCAACTTTGCCCGCAGCTGCGGCATGTTCGAAGAACCGCGCGAGCTGCTCAATCTGGTCACCAACGACTTTCGCGAGATGTATCCCAATCGGGCCGAAAACTACTGCTGCACCGGCGGCGGCGGCGCCATGTCCATGGCCGAGTATACCCCCCAGCGCCTGAAATCGGCCAAGGTCAAGGCCGACCAGCTCCGGGCCACCGGCGCCAAGTACGTGGTCACCTCCTGTCACAACTGTGAAGACGGCCTCAACGATCTGATCAAGCATTACAAATTGGACATGGAAGTGACCCAGTTGGTCAATCTAGTGGCCGAAGCTCTGATCGTGGACAAGAAAGAGGCCGTGGCCGAAGTGGCCGCCAAAGCCGCGCCGGCCGCCGAACTGGCTGGTTACACCATCCTGGTGGTCGACGACGAGCCCGACATGCGCGAGTTCTTGACCACGGTACTGGAAGACAACGGCGCTACTGTACTGACCGCCGCCGATGGTGACCTGGGCCTGGAAATGGCCCGGACACATAAGCCCGACCTGATGACCCTCGATTTGTCCATGCCGGGCACCGACGGGGCCAAGGTCTACGAGACCATGCGCAAAGAGCACGATCTCAAGGGCATCAAGGTTTGCGTGGTCACCGGCAAGCCCGAGCTGCGTAAACTGATCTATGACCGCGACATCCAGCGGCCCGAAGGCTATCTGGACAAGCCCATCGCCGAAGACTCGTTGTTACTCAACCTGCGCAAGATCCTCGAAGTCGGCAGCGAAAAGAGCTAAACGGGCAGGAAGGAGGGGGGGTTTGATCCAACATTCTTACCAGCGCTTTTTCAATGAGATCCCGGGCTATCTAACCGTCCAGGACCGAGACTTACACATCATCGATGCCAACCGTCGCTTCCGGGAGGATTTCGGCGATTTCGAAGGCCGCACCTGCTACCAGGTCTATAAGCAACGCTCGGAGAAGTGCGAAGTTTGCCCGGTGGACAAGACTTTCCGCGACGGCCAGGAGCACAGCAGCCAAGAACAAGTCACCTGCCTCAACGGGCGCGAAGTCTCAACCATTACCTATACCACGCCCATCCGTGATGAAGACGGTCAGATCACGGCGGTGATGGAGATGTCGACCGACATCACCGAGATCAAGCTGCTGCAGAAACAAATGAAGGAAAGCCAGGAACGATACCGCCTCTTGTTTGAAGAGGTCCCTTGTTACATCTCCATCCAGGATCGAGAACTGGGCATCATCGAAGCCAACCGCCGCTTTCGCGAAGATTTCGGCAGCCATTTGGGCTGCAAGTGCTTTGAAATATACAAACACCGCAACGAAGAATGTCTCGATTGTCCCGTCCAACGCACCTTTGACGACGGCCAGACCCATCGCAGTGAAGAAGTAGTGGCAGCCAAGACTGGCGAACAAAACGTGCTGGTCTACACCGCACCCATCTATGGCGCCGACGGCAACATCCGTTCGGTAATGGAAATGAGCACCAACATCACCCCCATCCGCCAACTGCAAAGCCAGCTCGAATCCATCGGCCTGCTCATCAGCTCCATTTCCCACGGCATCAAGGGCCTGCTCAACGGCCTCGACGGCGGCATGTACCTGGTCAACTCTGGCTTCGAGAAAAAGCAAGAAGCCCGGGTCACCAAAGGCTGGGCCATGGTCCAGCGCAATGTCGATCGCATCCGCAGCATGGTGCTCAACATCCTTTACTACGCCAAAGAGCGCGAACCTATTTTGGAGCCGGTATCGATTCCCGCCCTGGTCGACGAAGTTTGTGCCCTGATGGCGGACAAAGCCCAAGAGCTAGACGTAAACCTGTCGCAAGACGTAGAAAAGAAGATCGACCGCTGCCAAGCCGATCACAACGCTTTGCGTTCCTTGCTGGTCAATCTGATTGAAAACTCACTCGACGCCTGCCGGGTCGACAGCAAAAAAGACGACCACCGTGTTGGCATATCGGTCACCGGCACTGACGAACAGTTGCGCTTCGAAATCAGCGACAACGGCATCGGCATGGACCGGGAAACCCGCGAAAAAGTATTCAGCCTGTTCTTCTCATCCAAGGGCACCGAAGGCACCGGCCTGGGCCTGTTCATCGCCAACAAAATCGCCCGGGCCCACGGCGGCAGCATCGAAGTAGAATCCGAGGCCGGTAACGGTACCACCTTCATCGTCCAGATCCCGGCCCGTTGCAGTTAGGAAACGACAGACCAACCTTCACTATTTGAGGGGAAAGCCATGACCGAAGAAAAGAAAACCGTACTCGTAGTCGACGACGATCCCGACACCGTAGAATACATCTCCACCGTGCTAGAAGACGCCGGCTTTGCCACTCGCACCGCCGAAAACGGCCAGCAAGCAGAGGAAAGCATCGAAGCCAGCCTGCCCGACCTCATCACCCTCGACGTATCCATGCCCGAAAAGAGCGGCATCCGCTTCTACCGCGACATGAAAGAAAACGACCAACGTAAGCACATCCCCCTCATCATGATCACCGGCGCCGACGCCAACCTGGAAAAATTCCTGGCCGGCCGCAAACAAACCCCACCCCCCAACGCCTTCATGCCCAAACCCATCGACCGAGCCAAACTCCTGGAACTCGCCCAGCAACTGACTGCCTAATGTCCATGTGATCGGGCGCGCGCAACGCGCCCCTACCGAATTGTGATTCGTGGAGCCCGGATGGTTAGGGCATCTCTAAGATCTTGTTTTGGGCAAGGAAGCCAAGGGAAGAAACATCGGGATGGTGGCGGGGCGATCTGGTAGTTGACCCTTGACGGCTTCGATAGCGGTGAATCCCAGCCCTTGGTAAAAATCGATTACAGCGGCCTTGGCATCGACCACGACCCCCAGACAGCCGAAACCTTCGGCCATTTTTTGGGCCTGGCCAAAAACCGCGCGCAGCAGCTTTTTGCCAATACCCCTACTTTGGGCCGTTTGATCCACGGCCAGGCGAGCCAGGCGCAAGACCGGTAGCGGATAGGCAGGCAAACGTTTCTTCCAGGTATTAGGCAGGTCATCAATTTCGATCTCGGAGGCACATATGGTGGCAAATCCAAGAACGCTAGATCCCTCGACCGCCACCAGGGTCAAACCGATATGATGACGGAACTGATTCTGGCCGGCATACTTTCGAAAGAAGCGGTCGAGATCAATATTTCCCGAGCAAAAAGTCGAACGGTCGTCCTCTTTTTGCAGCGGACGAATTTCAATCATCAAAGAGAGCCTTCAGAGAATCCGTTGCTTCCGGAGGGTTCTCCAAACTTTCCAAAATTTCCTTGCCTGACTGGCGTGAGACGACCAGCCGGGGCGGAATAATGACATCCGCTGGTAGTTCCTGCAGTGCCCGGAGATGATGCAACAAGGCCGACTCGATAACAAAAGCCTTCTTAACCCCTCGCTCTCGCACATATCGGTCCAAGAGTTTTCTGGTTTCTTCAGACACATAAGCTGAAACTTGCACATCTTTCATACAAAAACCTCCATTTCTCTACAATATTGTAGAATACGGCCCGGTTTCTGTCAATTCCTATTCCTGGGCGGAGATTCTAGGGAGGAAGGTGACTTGACAGTTTGCGGGTAACTGGAGGAGCATGTTCGGCATGCGCAATCTTGGACTCTTTCTGGTGGGCGTACTTCTGGCCGCATGCGGTTCCGTAGACAACGCGAACGGGGACGGGGGTGGAGACGGGAGCGAGCAGCCGGCCGTGTGCGGACCGGCCGAGTTCGTGCTGACCGGCAGCGCGGGAGGACAGGCCGTCTACCAGCAGATAGGCGTGGCCGGTCAGGCCCTGGTCAACGAGCCTGGGGACATCGGCTGCTACCTCAATGTTTACTTCGAGGGTGGTGGGCGTTTACGCCTGGAGTGGGAAGACACCCTGGCCAGCGGCCAAAGCGCGCCGGCCACCGGGTCGGTAAACCTGGAAGTACATGACGGGATCAACTTGGGCAGTTGCTCGACGGGGGCGAAGAGTTCGACGGTGACCCTGCTGGAAAACGAGGTAGAATTCACCCTGCGAGATCTCGCCGAAGCGCCGTATTGCGGAGGCTCTCCAGTGGCGGGTGAGCTCAGCGGCTGTGCGGTGTTCAATTAGACGGCAAACCGGGGAAATTACTCGGGGAAGATGTCGCCGTCCAGGTTGTCGCTGAAGGTATTGACGGTATCGACGTCGCCGTTAATCTCGGCTTTGGCATGCAGATAAAGACCCCAGCCGCCACTGTGGCGAATGGTGGAATTGGTCAGCTCCAGGCGAACCGGATCGCCGGAACTGGTCAGGCTTAGGTTGGCCGGATCGGCATTGCTGTACGAGTAGCCGCCGCCGTATTCGATGGTGACGTGATTGAGTCGGTTGCTGATACTGCTGGAGTCGTGGAAATTGATGCCGGCCCAAGAACCGGGGATCTCCCAAAGGCTGGTAAAAACGACGGGCGCATCAGCGGTGCCGGCCGCGGCCAGGGCGCCCTTGGCATCGATCATCAGGCCGGCGTCAGCATCGAAACGCAACTGGGCGCCGGCAGAGATTTGCAGCTGCGCGGCCACGTAGATCCGTTGGGCAATCGAGTAGGGAACATCGACGCTCGACCAAACCCGGTCGGTGTCGATCGCTTCGCCAATGACCCGAATGATATCGACGTCATTGCCCTGATAGCTGGAACTATCATCGAGCAGGCCGATGGCTTCGGCAGAAGCTTCGACCGCGCCCAGTTCGTTTTCGGTCAGGGTGTTGCCGGCAAACTCGGGCACCACTGCCGGGGCCGAGAGGAACAATCCGTAAGCGGCGCTCTCCCGCAAGGTGCAGTTGACCAGGGAAAGACGTACCGGATTGCCACTGGAACTCAAAACCACATTGGCAAAATTGCCGTAGCCAAAATCGCTGGCGCCACCGTATTCGACGGTCACGTGCTCCATGCGGTTGTCCTCGCTATCGGCTTCGTGAAAATTGACCCCGGCCCAGGCGCCGCGGCTGGGATCGGTGCCGGTCAACAAAATTGGCTTGGCGGCCGTGCCCACCATGGTCAGCGCGCCCCCGTCGATCACGGTCAAGCCGGCATCTTCGGCAAAGCGCAGCACCGCGTCGGCGCCGATGATCAAGTGTTCTTCGACCCGCAGCAAATTCTCGACCACATAATCCACGTCGAGCGCTTTCCAGGTCTGGTCGGCATCGATGAGATCGTCGATGACGGTCACCTGGTCGACATCGTTGCCCAGGTAAGTGCTGGTATCGTCGAGGCCGCCGACCGCGCGGGCCCCGATGGTGACCGCCACTCCGGCATTGTCGGTAAGAATATTTTCGGCAAAGGCGGCCAGGTGTCCGTGGCCGGATATGTACATGCCATCACCGGCGCTGTGGCGAATTCGGCAGTTTTTGACCGAGAGCCGAATCGGATCGCCGGTCGAAGTCAGATTCACGTTGGCGGTATAGCCCAAGTCGGAGTAATCGAAGCCGCCACCGTACTCAACCACCACATGCTCGAGTTGGTTGGCCATGGAGTTGGTGTTGTGAAAATTGATGCCGGACCAAAAACCACGCTTCTTCTCGGCCGCGGTAAAACGAATGGGTTGGCTGGCAGTGCCGACCGCGGTCAGAGCCGCGTCGGCAGATACATTGAAACCCACGTCCGCCGAGAATACGATCCGGGTTCCGGCCTCCAGATGCAAGGTCGCCCCCGAGACATAAACCGTGCTTTCGGCCAGATAACAACCGGACAGGCTGGTATCTTCTTCAATGCTGGCCGGCATTTCTTTACAGTCTTGTTCCTCGGTGACACAAGCGCCGGCCAGAAGCCAAACCAGGCCGGCCAGCAAAGCCGACAAATACGCTCGCTTCATGGCCACCTCCGAATTTATTTCTTGCCCTTTTTGGTCAGGAAAAACCAGAACGGGATGAAGGTCAGCAGAATCAGACCGGCCAAGAGATAGGAAGTACCCTTGGCATGGGCAGTGAAATCTTGCAGCGTGCTAAACATAGTGCTCTCCCTACCGCCGGCGTCGTTAGTGAGACGCCTTGTAATCGGGATGATCGTGCAACACCGGCATCCGCTGTACGATCCACTTGAAAGCGGCAACGCCACCGGTGATCAGAGTCAAGACTACCACGTATTCCATCCAGTGGGGCACATAGCGTTCGGCCGCGGGCAGATCGTAGTTGAAGACCACGATGGCGATATTGATCCGGTTCAAGATAATGCCCAAAACCGTCAGCAGCGCCGTAAAACGAATCAAGCGGGGCTTTTTCTCCCGGTGACCGTGGGCAAAGAGCAGACAAGGCAGCAAGACAAAACCCAGCACCTCGAACAGGAACCAGACGCCGGTCGGGGTAAATAGATAATGCCATTTGCCGGCGATGGACAGATCCACTAATTTCACCGCGAAATACACGGCCAGGGCAATCGCGGCGCCCTTGGCCAGACCCACGGTTAGTTTGTCTAGCGTCTCGCGGCTGATTTCCATCTTGTGACTGAAGATGCGCTTCGAAAGCATCCCGACCAGGATCACCATGGAGATACCACCCATGGCACTGGAGAGAAAGAAATGCAGCGGGATGTAGGGCGAGTACCATAAGGGGTGTAGCTTGGTGGGCACGGTCAAGAACAAGGCACCCAGGGTAGATTGGTGCAGCATCGACAAGACCAAGCCGAAAATGGTCATGCCCACGGTTCCACCCACGAAGACCTTGCGCCAGCGCTTCATGCCCAACCACTCGAAACCGATGGGCGTCAATTCCAAAAACTGGGTGGTGTAATACAGACCGACACAGAGGGCGATCTCAAACAGAGCCGAGGTGGGTCCAGGTTGGACCAGAAAAGGATAATAGATGCGCCAGGCCCGGCCCAGGTCGAATAGCAAGATGAAGATAAACAGGGTATAGCCTATAAAACCGGCCAGGACCGAAGGCCGCACCAGGGGGTGGTACTCGTGCATGCCGAAGATGTATACCGCGGTGGTCAGGGTATAGCCACTAGCGGCCAAGGCGACGAAAACCAATTTGAAGCCGGTCCACAGGCCCCAGGTAGTGGCATGGCTGAGGTTGGTGGCAAAAGACAGACCTTGGGTGAAGCGCAGGGCAATGATGACCCCGCCGAAGAGCAGGATCAGCCCGGCCACTACATTGAAGGGCGTTATCAGCCGCGGCTTGACGGCATTCATTTCGCCTCCTCCTTAGCGCTATCGGCCGCGGCCGATTTTTGCGCCAGGCGCAGGGCCTCACGCACAGCGTCGGCAACGGCGTGATCTTCGTTGCGCTGGGCCTGGAGGGCCTTGGCCGCCAGGGTCTCTTCCAGATGAGCCTCGGCCTGGGCCCGCTCTTTGGCCACCAGAGCAGCCATCTCTTTCTTCTTGAGGGCTTCGTTGCGTTTGGTAAATGCGTAGAAACCAACCAAGAGGCCCGGGAAAATCGCGGTCACCAAGGGGGCCAAGGAGAGAAAGCTGGTGGTCAAGTTGGGCAAGGGGTCGTGGCTGACGTCCTGGGGCAGGTTGACCTCGGCCGCCGGTACGCCGGTCAGTGTCAACCAACTGGTGCCCCCGTATTCGTGCTCGCCAAAGAGGTGATCGACGTAGCGACCCGGGTACTTGCGCATGCGCGTTTGGGCCAGCTTGATCAAATCTTTGCGGCGCCCGAATTGAATGGCTCCGGTGGGGCAGGCATCGGCACAAGCCGGGTTTTTGCCTTCTTTGATGCGCGGATAACACATGGTGCAGCGAACCACCTTGGGGGTCAGCGGATCGTCATACTCATAGGCCAGCGCGTAGTAGGGGCAGGCAAACACACAGTAACGACAACCCACGCATACTTCCGGATCATACAAGACCGGGCCCTCGGGAGTCTTGACGAAGGCCTTGACGAAACAAACCGAAGCACAGCAGGGCTCGTTACAATGCATGCACTGGTGCTTGCGATAAACGGCCGGCTGTTTGTCCTTGGCCTCGCGATAGCGATTGACCACGGTGTAGAGCTTATCGGTAACACCCCGTTTTTGATCGAAGATTTTGGTGTCGCCGATGGGCGTGGCCGGCGCCGGCATGTCGTTGACTTTGGTGCAGGCCAGTTCACAGGAACGGCAACCGACGCACAGGGTCGAGTCATGCAACAAACCATAGCGACCCTCATAGCCGGTAAAATGTTTGCCGCCCGCGGCCCGAGCGCTACTAGCCGCCACCGTGCCGGCTGCGATGCCGGTCAGAAAACCTCTGCGCGAAAAACTCATGGGCCTTCCTCCCGGACGGCTTTGGGGTGGCAGTCTTCACATCCTTGCGCCGGATGGCCTATCTGCTGATGGCAACCGATGCATTGGCGATGGTAGGCACCGAGTAAGTCGGGTTGGTCCTGGATGGGATCGGGGGTATCGCCGTGACAGGAACCGCATTTCGGCGGGCGCCGGCCCACCGGGCTGTGATGATGGCAACCGGAGCAAAACACGCCCATGCCGCCATGAAAGCGATTGGCCAACTTGCTATGGCGGGCCAGGCGATCCAGGCTGGTCAAAATCTTGCCATGCGGGAACTTGGCCGCCTGGTAGTCTTTGGCCATCGCGCCCAAGCTGAGATTCTCGGGACAGTCCTCGCCAAACAAAGGCAGGGGATTCAAGAACCATTCGGCCAAAGCCGCGCTCAGCATGGTCGGGGGCAAATAGGCCAGCGGCTCGTCGGGCGATTGGGCCGCCTGGGCCATACTGGGCGGCGCCGGCCCGTTGTGGCAAACCTCGCAGGCCTGTCGGTCGTTGCCCAACACCCGGGCGTGATGACAAGTCATGCACTCGGGCTTGGCAGTGGCTTGCAGGTGACAACCCACACAACTGCGTCCGGATTTAATCGAATGGAAGGCTTGCTCCAGCGTTACCCCGCCGCCATTTTCGCTGCCGGTCAAGCTATGGCAGCTCGAACAAGCCTGCATGGAAAGATGATGACAATCGCGGCAAGAGCCGGTCAGTGACTCGTGAGCCTGGTGATCGAAGGCCACCAGGGCCGAGTTGGCCCCCGGGGTGTAAATCCACAATTGGTCGGGTTGATTCCGCTGTAACCGGGGAATCTCTGCGAGTTTCTCGATGGCGGCTTGGCTCTTGGACTCATGGCAGCCAGCACACAAGGTCGGCCCGTGGGCCTGGCCCGCCTCTTCGCGCTGATAATGACAGCCGACACAGTCGGTATGAGAAGCGTTGCGCAAGGAGAGCAGCTTGCCCTGGTCTTGCTCTTGGTGACAATCCCCACAGCCACTCTCGGTCCCGCTTTTGTTGACCAACTGTTTCTTATGCTCATCGTAGATATGATGGCATGTCTCGCATTTTTCGCCCTCGGCCAAGACGTGGCGGGCGTGCAAGGAGTTGTCCATCCTCATCTCGACGCGTTGTGATTCGGCCGGGGGCTGCCGCAAGTGGCAGCCACCGCAAATCACCGGCCCGGTCTTTTCGGCCGCATCGAGACGCTGCTGGTGACACTGGATGCAAAGACCATGGTAGAAGTCGCCAAATTCATCCAAGTCGGTCCAGGCCCGAGCGCCTTGGAGGCGCGGGCTGATTCGGCCGGCGGCATCCTTATCGTGACAGGCGCTGCAGCCTTCTTTGGCCAGCGCCTGGCTATGGCCGGCGTGGGCGAACTCTACCCGCGGTCGCTCGGGTTGGCCCAGGGAGGCCGGGGTTTCGATCGCCACCACCGACGCGCCCGTTTGCCGTAAAGAGGTCTCATGATGGCCACCATCGCAGGCCACCAGGGCCCCAGCAAGCCAAAGGACCATGCCTGGCGCCCATGCTCGCAATCTGTCGCTTTTTGGCAATGACATTTTCTTTTGGATCCTTACTTTTGGTAGCGGTCCCGATAGGGTGCCTGGATCACGGTACGGCGAGTCTGGTTGACCCACTCCCGCGCTGGCCGCACCTTGGTGATAAGCTCGAGCCGGTCTTGGCTTTTGAGGCGCTGATGGATTTCATACCAGGCGCAGGGAAGTTCTTTGTCAACCTCGCAGCTGCCGTTGAGCCGGGTGCCACCACATGGGCCATTGAAGAGGCTTTTGGCACAACGGGTCACCGGGCAAATGCCGGCCGTATCACCCAAAACGCAATCGCCACAGGTTCGGCAGTTTTCCTCATACCACCCGACATCGAGATCCACGCCCACGAAAGTGGTATTGAGCGCCGGAAAAATAGGTAGCGCGGGATAGCGGTCGGCCACGAATTGCACCCCAGCCCCACAAGCCATTGAAATCACGGCCTGGTACTCTTTGACCAAATCATCAAGGTGAAAGAAGAAATCGGCGTTGCACTGGCGTTCGATGGTGTGCTCGCCTATCTCGATGGCCGCGCCGGTGTCGGCATATTTCTGGCGCAGGTCGTGGCTTAGGGTGTCGACTTCCTTCTGTCCGCCGGCCAGGCAGATAGAAGTGCAACCGCCACAACCGAGATTCAAGACCTTGGTGAATCCGTGCAGCATTTTCATAATTTCTTCGATAGGCTTTTGTTCGGCAACGATCATTGCTCTTCTCCAGAAGCAAAGGTTGGGTCTACTCGCCGGCAGTCTTGGCTACAACCAGCTCTGCTGGGCATCGCCCTCAAAATCGGGGTGCACGCCCTGGGACCGGCAAATACTGCGAGCAAAGGCGATCATGCCCGGGATGTCGATGCCCACCGGGCAATAACAGCGCCGACACAGAACGCAGTTTTTCCAAACGATCTTCTTGATTGACTCCAAGAAGGCCCGGTCGACCTTGCCCCGGCGCCGATATAGCTTGCCCAGGGAATGGATGACCTTATACGAGGGCATGTACTGTGGATCTTTGTCGTGAGCTTTGAACAGAAAGCAGCTTTCGGCACACAGCGTGCAACGCATGCAGTGGGAGAGCTGGAATTTCATCTTGTCTTTTTTTCGGTCGAGCAGGCGCTTGATCTCGTCACTGCGAACCGCGGGCTGGGCTTGGCTGGTCATCTGGTTCTCCCTCACGGCTACCAGGCTCTTTTGCCCTGGCCAAAACTGTATTCAGTGCCGACCAGGAAGCGATAGAAAAAGAAAAAGAGCATATGCCCTAATTTGGTAAAGGGAATCACGATCAACATCAACTCGCCGGCGATGATATGCACCCGCAAGATCAAATCGTAATCGCACCATTGGTGATAGGCCATGAACCCGGTCAAGAAGGGCAGCACCGTGATCAGCCACATGAGGTAATCGTAGGGCCCGGAAATGGCCCGCACCTGGCGGACGAATAGGCGCCGAAAAAGAAAAAAGAAGGCGCAAAGCAAAAAGACAAAGGTCAGGGCGTCAGTCAGGGCCTCGGGCAGGCTTGGCAAACTCAGGCCCAAGGCATCGCGCAATAAGATGTTGTGGGCCAGTAAAAAAATGGGCACCACGAACAACAAGATGTGAAAAAGTATGGTGAAGCCGGCCATCACCACGTGATGACCCAACAAACTGGTACGCAAGCTCTCGAGTTGGCGCACGAAGAGCCCGTCGGCCCAGGCAAAAAGAGCGGCAAGCGTCCAGGCCTTTTTCTTTTTGACCGCCTTCTTGCCCTTTTTCTTTTTCTTGGCCTTGGGCTTGCCCGGCAAGGCGCGCAACTCTTTCTTCTGGCTCAGGCGGAGAAATTGCATGGTTTGGAAGGCCAGGCCGGCAAAAAAGCAAGCGAAGGCGATCCAGACCATCGGCCCGCTGATAAATGCGTACATTATGCCTCTCCGGACCCGGGCGTAATTACGGGCCGGGGCAGCATTTTGGCCTGTTCGACAATTTGCGGCACCCGGTGCTCCCACTCGATAGCCATCAGATGCACGCCGGCCACGCCCTTCATCTCTTTGAACTCCTCGATTTGTTCGCAGGCGATCTTGATACCCTCGGTGGCCACCTTGCCCTTGCCCGCCCCTTTCAATCGTTTGATCATGTCTTCGGGAACGTCCATGCCCGGTACATTGTTTTTCATGTATCGGGCCATACCAATACTTTTGAAGGGAGTGACCCCGGCCAGGATGTGGATTTTCTCGGTCAGGCCCATGTCGTTGGCCTCGTCGATCCATTGCCTAAACTTCTTCATATTATAGATGCATTGGGTCTGGACAAAATCAGCCCCGGCCGCCAATTTTTTGGCCAGTCGGTGTACGCGCCACTCGAAGGGCTCGCCAAAAGGATTGGCAGCCGCGCCAATAAATAGCTTGGGTGGTCCGTCGATGTCGTCGCCTCCGAGGAACTTGCCCTCGTCGCGCATGTTCTTGACCATGTTGACCAGCTGGATGGAGTCAATGTCGAACACCCCTTTGGAGCGGGGATGGTCGCCGAACTGCTGGTGGTCGCCCGACAGACATAGAATGTTGCGAATGCCCAGCGCCGAGGCCCCCAGGATATCGGCCTGCATGGCCAGGCGGTTGCGGTCTCTACATACCATCTGATAGTTGGGCTCGAGACCTTCCTCAATGACGATCAAGGAAGTAGCCCAGCTCGCCATGCGCACCACCGCGGTCTGGTTGTCGGTAATATTGACCGCATCGACCATGCCCTTGAGATGGGCGGCCTTTTCCCGAACCGCCTCGATACTGGTGCCACGGGGAGGCCCCAACTCACCAGTGATGGCAAATTCTCCGGCATTCAGGACCGCTTCGAGGTTACCGCCCGATTTCATTTGTTTTTCCTCTCTTGGTGATCAAGAACCCGTCTGCCCCGGCCTCCGGATGGTGTCGTAGCCGAGCGCATACCCAACGGGTCCGTAATCTGCCACCCTGAGGGGAAAATATCAAGGCCTGCGTGTGCTTGGTTTCCTCTTTGACCCGGCCAAGTGAATGTGATTTACTCGGACTTCTCGAAGGAGCGAGCAAGCGCCATGGATAAAAAAGCCTATTTGTTGGCCGAAGCCAAACCCATCACCCAGTACACTGATGCGGCCCAGTATTTGGAACTACCTGAATTTTGCCGAAAACATGGAAAATTCTTTCTGGTGGGCCCCATCAGCCCGCTCAACATGCCGGACGGCCCGCAGGAGACCATGAAGCGTAATGTGCGGGTTTCGGTCTCGCGTCTGCTTGAAGAACGTAGTGATTTGCTTATTTTTCCCGTCCGCTCCACCGGTCGTTCCACTTCCATCCACATCACCATCGGCCGCACCAAGAATAACGATATCGTGGTGCCTGACGTGTCGGTGTCCAAATTTCATGCCTTTATTCGCATCGACGAGCAAAACCGACCCTTCCTGCAGGATGCCGGCTCGAAAAACGGCACCGTCATCAGCGGCCGGCCCGTTCCGGCGCGCGGGGACGGCAAAGCGATGGAGTTACGCTCCGGCACCCGGGTCCGATTCGGCTCGGTAGAGTTCGCTTTCCAGGATGCCGAACATTTTCGAGATCTGGTCACCACCCTGGGACGTCCTACTTAAATAGCCACCTAAAAAGCACACTGTTTCATTTTTTGACAGCTACTGGCTTTGTGGTATCTTAATAGGGAAACGAGATATTTATTTCTTATCGAGGACTTCCGAATGGCACCGTTGCGGGTAGTGTCTTTGCGAAGCATTTTACTCAGCCTCTGTCTGTGCTGGGCCCTGGTCGCTTGCTCGGCCAACTCGCGCCGAGGCGACGATAGTTTGTTCTACGTGCAAGCGGCACCCAAGCGCTGCGCCTGTATCTTGGTGGCTCCCTTTGACAATATGTCGAACATCGAGGAAGCCAACCTGCTGTTGGGGAAACAAGTAAACTCCGAGCTGGCGGCCAACCAAGACCTGCACGCCTTCGATTTTGTCGACTTGCTGGCGGCCATGAACATTTCGGTCCCGGTGATACCCGATGTGGAATTCGCCCTGCATGTGGCCCGGGTGGTAGAGGCCGATGCCGTCATGTTCGGCACTGTCGGCGGCGCTTGGAATGAAGGTGCTCCCGAAAAAAGCCTGTTGTGGATTGACGGTCGACTGCTCTCGCCCAAAAACGGGGAGATTCTGTGGCTGTCGACCATAATGATTCGCCCCAGCGCCAAAGATGGTGAGCGCTCGGCTCCGGCTTTGCTCAAAGACGGCTTGCGCCGCATGTTGGCCCGCTTGGCCGCCGAATTGCATCCGCAGCGGCAGGTGAGCAAGAACGCCTGTTTGCATCCGCAGGTGCGCGTTGCCCTGCAATCCGAACAAAAACATGCGCCCGCAAAGAAGCTTGCCATCGTAGATCTGGTCAAGAAGCCCAGCGAGCCTACCAAGCCCACAGCGCTGCCGCCACCGCTGAGCGCGCCGCAGAAAAAAGAGCCGGTCAAAATAGCCAGCAAGACCCCGACCAAGAAACCAGCAGCGCCGGCAGTAAAAGAAAAGAAAGCTCCGCCGGCAGGCACAATGGTCAGCCTGGACGCGAAAGCGGCCAGACTCCTGGAACGCTTTCGGCGCGGTGATGCGGTGCTGCTCGAGGGTGTCGGCTTTCCCAAACGTTCGACCCGCGGTCTACGTTTGGCTGGACCGATGCTCGATACCCTGGGAAAATTGTTGCGTGCCAAACCCTCACTGAAAATGCAAGTCCTGGTCCACATCGACAGCAAGCAGGC
>JAUVBB010000472.1 GCA_030591445.1 Deltaproteobacteria bacterium
TCAAAACCGTCCATGCCGGGCATCTGGCAGTCCATGAAAATCAAGGCATAGTGTCCGGGCCGAAACTTTTGGCTGGCCTCGACACCGTCTTTGGCTTTGTCGACCAGAAAACCCATTTTGCTGAGCATGATCTCTGCGATCATCATGTTGACGGCGTTGTCTTCGGCAAGCAGAACCCGCTTGTTTTCGGCTTCTATCCGCGGAAATTTTGTGGCGGGCGCGGCTTCGGGTTCTACCTGCTTGCTATCGGCCTCAGTGGCTGGCGCCAGGCGGAGGGAAAACCAGAAGCTGGATCCTTTTCCCGCTTGGCTATCGACTCCCAACTGGCCGCCCATTAGTTCAACCAATTGTCGACTGATGGCCAGGCCCAGGCCGGTACCGCCGTAATCACGGCTGGAGGAACCATCGGCCTGGGTGAATTTCTCGAAGATAAGTTCTTGTTTGTCCGCCGGCACGCCGATGCCGGTGTCGGATACGCGCAGGCGCAGATCCAGGTTCGGGAGCGACTTTTGACTCAGCTCGACCGCGATGCGAACGCTGCCGGTCTCGGTAAACTTGACCGCGTTGCTGACCAGATTGATCAGCACCTGGCGGATGAGCAAGGGGTCTCCGACTAGCAAGCGGGGCAGATCCGGGGCGATGTCGACGGCCAATTCGAGCTTCTTCTTTTCCGCCAGCGGACGCTGCAAATCGGCTACCACATGTATTAGTTTTTGCAGGTCAAAGGGCTTGGTGATGATGTTGATCTTGCCTTCTTCTACCCGCGCCAGATCCAGGATCTGGTTGATGATGTCGAGCAATGTGGATGCGGAGGTTTGGATGATCTGGGTATGTTCTCGGCCCTGGTCGCTCAAGGCGCCCTCTTGCATGAGTTGGGTCACGCCGATGATGCCGTGTAGGGGCGTGCGTATCTCGTGACTCATATTGGCCAAAAACTCGCTCTTGATGCGGGTGGCCTTTTCGGCGGCCTCCTTGGCCCGGATCAGATCGACCTCCGCTTCTTTCCGGGTAGTGATTTCTTGTTCCAGACGGTTCTGGGCACGATAGCGAAATCGCTCAAACAGGTAGGCAAAAACTACCACCAAGGCATAGGAACCGACAAAGCGGGTGAGAAAGACCGGATCCTGTACCGAGGCCAGCAAGGTATTGCGCAGGTAGAAGAGAATCCCCAAAACCCCGACGGTAAACGGTAAGATTACCACCAAGCCCATACGGTATCCCAGCAAGAAGAAGGCAACCAAGGGCAAAAGGTAGACCCATAGAAAGGTAGTGTCTGCCGCCGCGGCCAGGGCCATCAGTCCCAGTAACAGATAGGCGGCGATGGACACGGCCATAATCGTGGCTAATTGAAGTCTTCGGCTTGCTCTGAGAATGGCAACATTGAGCAAGAGGAAAAAGGCGGCGGAGAAATCCAGATAAGCAAAGGCCAGATGATCGTTGTAGACGGAAAGAACGCCAAATAACAGGATGACCAGAAGGCTGGCCAAGGAAAAAAAGTGTAACAATACGGCCTTGAGCCGAGAGCGTTCGCTGGATAAATCACTCCACTCTCCCAGCATCCATCGCTCCCAAAGCGGAAGCGCGGTATTTTTTTCCTCTGGGTTCTTCAAGTTTTTCCCTCTATTGCCTTTTGCTGCTAAGTATGCTTCAAGCACATAATTGATAACCCTTTTTAGCGGGGCGCGCAAGATGCGGGGCATAAGACAAACCATCGGAGTAGGGCTGCTGTTTCTGGTCGCTTCTCCTTTCTTGCTGGCAGCCATTTTTACGACCGGCCTGACCCTGGCGGCTACCAGCGAGGACTTCTATAGGAGTCTATCCCAGAAGGTGGTGCAGCGACTGCCGTTTCTGGTGCAAGACGCTTTCGCTGCGGCCCGGCAACCTGGAGCGGTGCAGGACCCGGACACCCGCGCTTGGATTTCGGCCATGGCCAAGGCCCAGACGCAGCCGGTCGAAATGCTCAAACAAACCGGCATCCAGACCTGGTTGGATGAAGAAGTAGCCGGCGGTATCGAAGCAGTCGGCGGCTTCATGAGTGGAACGGTCGATCCCAGCTCGGTGACCTTGGATCTGCGGCCCTTGAAATCGGCGCTGGCCGGCCCGGCCATGCGCGGCTATCTCGATCAGGTATTTCAACACTTGCCGGCCTGTGATCAGGCCGGGCGTCAGCGTTGGCAGCGGCGCCTGCAACAGAGCGGGCAGGATAAAGCCCTGCCCGCCTGTAACCCCGGGGCCCAGGCCATTGACAATCGAGCCGATTGGTTGGCCGCGCGCATTGCCCGGATTCCCGATCAATCCGGCGAGTTGGTGCAGATGCAGCCATTCACTGCCTTGGAGTTCGTCTTGACCATTCAGATGATCCTGTGGCTGGTGATGCTGATACCGGCCCTGTTTGTTGCCCTCGGCGCGGGCCTAGCCGCCCATGATGGCCGGGGTTTTCTGCGTTGCAGTGGCACCACTTTCCTGGCCGGCGGTTTGTTTTCTTCGCTGTTGGCCGCTATGGCCGGCCCTTGGTTTTTCTCTTTGATGTACTGGCATCCTTTTGCCGGCAACGAGCTGAAACTTTTTGGCAGCGAAGCCGGTCGCCTTTTGGCCCAGCAACTTGCCGCCACTGCCGGCGTTTTCCTCCAGGACCTGTTTGCCCCCGTCTTGCTGATCGGCCTGCTGACCGCTGGTTTGGGCCTGGTTTTGTGGGTCCTGTCTTTTCTGATCAAGCGCGACCCGGCAGTCTTAGCTTCCTGACACCACAAACGAGGCCCATGACCGAGGGTCGGCTTGACCCAGTTGCCGGCGTTTTTGTTGCAGCATCTTGAGTTGGGCTTGGCGCAGGGCTTGGGCCTTGTTCATGGCGGGAAATTGCTTCATCTGTTGGTAGAAGTCTTTCATCAAGCGCATGGTGTCATGGTCGGCGACCCGCCAAAGACTGAGGGTAAGCGCGCGGGCGCCGGCGGCGGCAAAGGCGCGGCGCAGGCCCAAGACTCCTTCGCCCGCAACCACCTTGCCCAGGCCGGTATCGCAGCCGGAAAGAGTGACTAGCTCGGTTTGTCTCAGGTCCAGACCGGCAATCTCCGCGGCTGTCATGATTCCATCTTCGGCCTCGGATGGGCGCTGCTTTTTGTTGGCACCGGCCAGTACCACGCCGCTGCGCAGCATGGGATTGAATCCGACGGAGGATGCAAGCTGGTCGTCGCTGCTGAATGCATGGGAGGCAATGTGTACCAGCCGTTTGGCCGCCATGGCGGTCTTTACTCGTTGCTCGTGGGCTTTGGTACCCGAAAGCAGGGTGACCTCAACGGCCGCTAGTGAGTTCAATATTTCGACGATCGAGCGAGCTTCGGTCAGACTGGCTGGAAGCGGGTCGAAGGGGGGCAGACCAGCACCGAGGTCACCGGACCGGTCCGTTCTCTTGGTGTCAATCTGACCATAGTCGATGCCACCTATCACCAAAGCTGCGTGACTTGTGCTTGGTTCCATCCGCGCCAGTCGAAGCAATTCCTGGCTCGATGCCAGATAGCCAAAGGTGGTGGATTCAAGTAGGAAGCGGGTTTTCTTCACCAGGGCGCCAAAAGGAAAAGCCCCCAGCGCGCCATCGGGAATCACCCAGACCCAGCGCTGCTCAATCGCCAGCGGATCCCAAATTTGCCGGCGAATGCGCTGCGATTGGCGGCGCAAACGCTCGGTCGAAGCCCCCGTGGCTATCAGTTGGCGGTATGCTTGCAGGTTTCGCTCGATGGGTTTGGCCTTACCCAAGTCAACGCGACGTGGATGCAGGCAATCGCGGGCCGTTAGGACATAGGCCAAGTAATGGGCGGAAGGGGGGTTGGGCGGGTCTGATCGCTGGTAACGCAAATAATCTACCATGGCCTGACCCGGTTTTAGTTGGGCGCACAGATCTTCGAGTCCGGCCGCGAACAAGGAGCGCTGGCGGTGAAAGCTCTTACTGGCAATGGCCAATTCGCGTTCGATGCCTTCTTTTCGGGCGGTCAGAGCCAAGATGGTGTGGTGGCGAGACTGCTGGGCAGATTCTTTCGGTATCGTGAAGGCCAGGGCGGCCAGCCTTCGCCGAATATTGTGCAGTTGCAGAAAGGCTGCCCGGTTTTGTGGTTCTGCCCGCCCCAAAACAGCGGCGTGTTGGGCGGCGAGAGAATTGGCGACTAGGCCTTTCCAGCGCATGAGGGCATGATAGGTGTCGCGGTGGTCTTGTGATCGGGTAAAGAGGGAGAGAAAACGATGCAGAGAATCGCGGCGGGAACGAATCAGAGCGATGCGCTCTCGTTCGCTGGTGGCATCAAGCAAGGGATCGATGTGCTTTTCCACCAGGGCTAGCTCTTTGGTCATTAATCTTCGGGCTTGCGCGAGATCTCCCTGCTCCCAATGATGCATGGCTAACCGGGAGATACTGTCGGCCACTCTGGGGTGGCTGGGACCGAGTTTTTTCTGTCGAATGGCCAGTGAGCGGGCATAGAGAAGTCGAGCCCGGGCGGGCTGTCCCTGTGTTTCCGCGACCAGGGCCAGGTTGCCCAAGGCAGTGGCCACGTTGGGGTGTTCGGGGCCGAGTTTCTCTTGCCAGATTTTTAGGGCTTGTTCATACAGCTCTTGGAGCCGGGTCGGATCGTCCTCGCATTGGGCCAGGTGTGCACGCTGGTTCCGATCCGCGAATGGTCTGGACCCAGGAGTTTTTCCTTGATGGCGAGGCTGCGCTCAAAATAGGGCCGAGCTTCTGCATAGCGGCCTTCGTCAATTAGCAAGAAGGCCAAGTTGTTAAGGCCGATCGCCAAGTCGATGTGAGCGGGACCGAGCGTACGCTCTTGAATGGACAGTGACCGTTCGTGCGCCGGCACAAACCGGCAAGGTGTTGTGGATGAAAGTTCCATATGCTGAAGACATAGCGAGTCACGGCAGCTCCGAGTCATGTGTAGGCATGGGTAACCATGTGTGCGAAGCGTTGACAGGAGGAGGTGAAGGCCAGGTATTGAGCCGCGAAATCCTGAATCTTCGGGGTGCCGACGTCGTGGACGGACGCGGAAGGCAACATCGGACGCATCGCTATCGCAAGATGTGTGCGAACCCCGCGCGGGCGAAGACCCTGTGCATGCACTCAAGCATCTTGTACGGGAGCCGGGAGATCCCATGACCGACCAGGGTAAGAAACGGCGATCTGGTCCGCGTCGGAAACCCGAAAGGGGTAACCCGACGATGAACGGTCGTGGGAAGTCGGACAGGCCAATAGGACCTGAGAAGCCTGCGAA
>JAUVBB010000330.1 GCA_030591445.1 Deltaproteobacteria bacterium
CCATTCTGGTTACGCCCGAATCCAGCTCGCTGGTCGCCGGCGGCACCCTCCACTACACCGCCACCGGCCGTTACACCGACGGCAACGAACTGAATCTAAGCACCGAAGTCACCTGGGATTCGACTGCCAAAGACGTAGCCCAGATCTCCAACGCCGCAGGCTTCCGCGGCGAAGCCACCAGCCTCAGCGAAGGCGTCACTTACATCACCGCCGAAAAAGACGGCGTGACCAGCAACTCCGCCCGCCTGGAAGTGGTAGCCGCCACCCTGGAGTCCATCGCGGTCACCCCGGCCACCGCCGACATCTCGGTCAGCGAAACCGTCCAGCACACCGCCATGGGCCATTACTCCGACAAGGTCGATCGCGACATCACCGCCCAGGTTCTGTGGAGCTCCAGCGACAAGAACATCGCCGCCGTCTCCAACGACCCACTGCTCAAGGGCCTGACCACCGGCACCGGTGAAGGCAGCGCCAGCATCAGCGCCAGCTACCAGGGCGTCGACTCCAACACAGTCGCGGTGAGCGTCACCGCCCCCAGCAACCAGCAACCCATCGCCGACATCAGCGGCGACGCCGCCGCCACCATCGGCATCCCCGCCGACTATACCGGCGTAGCCTCGGTCGATCACGACGGCAGCATCGTAAAGTACGTCTTCAACTTCGGCGACGGCTCCGGCGACATCGACAACGGCAACCTGCCCGCCCTGAGCCACACCTTCAACACCGCCAACACCTACACCCTGGTGCTCACCGTGACCGACGATCTGGGCGCCACCGGCTCGGCCCAGATGCAAGTGGTAGTCACCGCCACCCAAAACGACCTGCCCGTCGCCCTACTCCAATGCCCCGGCTCCGGCCAGATCGGCCAAGCCCTGAGCTTCGACGCCTCGGCCTCCAACGACCCCGACGGCACTATCGTAAACTACTCCTTCAACTTCGGCGACGGCACCGGCAACTTCGACAATGGCGCAAGCCCCACCTTGCAACACTCTTTCAATACCGAAAACGTCTTCACCGTCTCGCTCACCGTGACCGACGACATGAACGCCCCCTCGTCGACCACCTGCCAGGTGGCCATCGGCGACAGCGATCTACCCGAAGTCAACATTATCCGTCCCCAAGGCACCATCGACACCACCCAAGGCAAGCTACACAGTGTGTTGGTCGATGCCACCGGCCAGGGCGGCATGGCCATCACCCGGGTAGTCTTACTCGCCGACGGCGTCGAAGCCGGCGAAGACAACAGTGCCCCCTTCGAATTCGACTACACCACTCCCATCGGCGCGGTGACCAACTCCACCATCACCCTGATGGCCAAGGCCTACGACAACAACGACCCCATCGGCATCGGTCAATCGCAAGCCGTCTTTTTGGAAGTAAAGAACTACTTCCCCGAAGCCCGGTTCACCGCCACCATCTCCGACGCCCTGCAAGTAACGGTAGACGCCTCGGCCTGTTCCGATGTCGAAATCGACTCTGCCGACCTGGAAGTCCGCTGGGACTGGGAGAGCGACGGCAGCTTCGACACCGCCTGGGACACCCAAAAAGTGCGCACCTTCACCTATGCCGTCGACGGCACTTACACCATCACCATGGAAGTGCGCGACAGCGTCGACCAGGTCGCCTCCACCACCCGCACCGTTGATCTGGCCAGCGTAATGCAAGCCGGCGGCACCATCACCTCCACCACCTGGTACGGCACCATCATCGTCAACGACTCCATCGTAGTACCCGTCGGCGAAATCCTAAACGTCAACGCCGGCACCCAAATCCTGATCATGTACAACGACCAAGACGCCGACGGCGTCGGTGACTACGGCATCACCATCCAGGGCGAAATCCACGTAAACGGCACCGACGAGTCCTCGGTCTTGTTCACCATGTACGGCTCCGACCACAAAGAACCCGGCGCCTGGCCCGGCATCGTGGTCAGCGGCACCAGCACCTCCAGCTTCGATCACACCGTGGTCGAGTACGCCCAAGTAGGCCTCAAGATCCACAACGCCTCTACGGTTACTCAATGCCAATTCCGCTCCAACCGCATCGTCGGCCTCTATCTCTACAACGCCGACAACGCCGTGCTCAGCACCATCGAATCCTACCAGAACGACTACGAAGGCATCGTGCTAGAAAACGCCGACAACGTCAGCATGACCGGCATCGACCTCCACGACAACGGCTCCCACGCCCTGCGCTTCAAAAACAGCCGCAACGACACCCTCCACACCTGTCTCATCACCCAAAACGGCGCCGACGGCATCCACCAGGTAGACTCCACCGTAGCCATCGAAGACTGCACCATCACCGACAACCGCGGCATCGGCGTCAAGTACAACGGCAGTTGCCAAGGCACCATGACCCACTGCCAAGTCACCTACAACGACGACGTCGGCCTCCGCGCCGAATCCGGCGGCGGCGGCCACCCCAGCCCGCAAATCAACTACAACAACATCTATGGCAACTCGGTGGTCGGCGGCTCGATTGAAACCGCTACCGACCCTTCTGCCACCCTTAATCTCAACGGCCCTTACAATAGCGGTACTTATTACTCATCGCTTTGGACCAGCCCCCAAAACACCAGTATTCGCCGCGCCTATGTCAATTACAGCGAAAACTATAGTGCTACAGCTTATCTCTCGACCAGCGGAGGTACGACTATCAAGAGTATAAGCAACTCGTGGTCCGGTTGGGTGGAAGTGTCCGGCTCCAATACCGACAGTTTGAAGGTGGGGCTCAATCAAGGTTATACAACCACCAGCAACTACGACAACCATGTGTGGGTGAGCGAAGTAGTATACGTAGATCAAATTGGCGTGGGGCTTGAGATGTCGTTGGACGTTATCTCCGGTCAAGTCAACGCCCGCTATAACTACTGGGGTACTTTCCCCAACACTCTTGATCGCATTTCGTACCATGACGCCAGCTCGATTGACATCCAGGGTTTCGTGGGCGTCGCCTTTGATCAAAGCTGGGATACCGGTCCTTATAAAGCCGGCGATCTAAACACTGAAACCTGGTCTGGAACAATTTATGTCACCGGTAAGACGGTCGTGCCCGCCGATCAGACACTGACCGTTGAAGCGGGCACCCAAGTCTTGTTCGTCCCAATCGATCAGGACTTCGATGGCATAGGCGATTACTCTCTGTTTGTCCTGGGCAGCATGAACGTCAAAGGCACCGCCGTGGACATGGTCGACTTCATGCCGCTCGGCGCCGATCCAGTCACCTCTTCCTATGAGAAAATCCAACTCAACGGTCAGGGAAGCACTGTATCCCATGCCAACTTCAGTTATGGCCACCGCGGTCTGGAAATCCGCGACGACAGCTCGGTCAGCTACTCGACCTTTACCTTCAACAACGAATACGGCTTGTTTCTCTATACCGCGCACAACTGCTCGCTGAACAATCTCAGCATCCAGGAAAACCTTGATGTGGGTATACAACTCAGCAGCACCGACAACGCGGTCATGACTTATCTTGACGTGCAACTCAATGCCGGCTACGGCCTGGGCGCAGACGACAGCAATAGTTGCACCCTGACCGATTCGGTCTTCCGCGAAAACGGCCTGGGCGGGCTGAAGCTCCTGAACTCCATCTGGTATATTTCTTACTGCAACATCATGTACAACAACAACGAAGGTATTAATTTGCTAGGAAATTCGGACGGCACCCTGAGCTACAGCAACGTGAAATTTAACAATTTACCTGGCCTGGTCATCGAAAACGTCGCCACGGCCTACCCGGAACCCGATATCAACAACTGCAACCTCTATGGCAACTCCCTACTCAATGCCCTGGAACTGGTCAGCACAGATCCTTCCGGTACCCTGAACCTGTCAGGCCCATATAATAGCGGTACCTACTATTCGTCCCCCTGGACTACACCAAATGGCTACTCGATCTACCGAGCCTATATTAATTATTCTGAAAACTATAGTGCCACTGCTTATCTGCAAACCAGCGCTGGCACCACGCTCAAGAGCGTTAGCAACACTTGGGCCGGTTGGGTGGATACCTCTGGTCATGGGGCCAGTCTAAAAGTAGGTCTCAACCAAGGCTACACCACCACTAGCAACTACGACAATTTGGTGCAGGTCACCGAAGTAGAATATTTGGGTCGAACCGACCCTACCGACAATCTTATTGAGATGACCGTCATCACCACCAGCGGCGAAGTCATGGCCCAACAAAACTATTGGGGCCAGACCACCAATGTCTCCGAACGCATCTATATGACCCGCACCGATGCCGTTGATTACAATCAGTGGCAGGTCCTCGGAGAAGTAGCCGGCTGCGGACCCCGTTAGGCCCCAAGATCAAATCACCGGCACCCGGATTTTGCCGTGTAGGGTTTTTACGGCGGTGCCGAAGATGCGGACGGAGAGGACTTTGTGGTCTTGGTGGGCGACTTCGAATTTGGCGTGGCCGGGGCGGCCTACTTGGGTGCCTTGTTCGGCGCTGAGGCGGGTCAGGGGCGGGCTTAGTTGGAGGGCGCGTTCGGAGACCATTAGGGCGGCGACGGCGGCTAGGCCGGTGCCGGTTACGGGGTCTTCGGGGATGCCGACGGCGGGGGCAAAGCCGCGGCAGTACAAATCGGTGGGGCCTTGCCAGGTGTAGATCATGGTGACGGTGACGCCTAGTTTGCGGTTGAGTTGGGTCAAAAGCACTTGATCGGGGCAGGCGGCATCGACCACGTCTTTGCGGGCCATGGGCACCACCAGCGACCACATGCCGGCGCGGGAGAGGGCTAGGGGCCAGCGTTCGGGCACATCGTCCTTGCCTACCCCCAAGACCCCGGCGATTAGATCGCGGCGGGCGGCTACCGGCTTGATGCCTAAATCGGCAAACTCAAGCATGACCTCGACGCCGCAGACGGGATGGGGGTGAATGGCGGCCGGTACCCGAGCGGTGCCGGCTTCGATGATGACCCGATCGACTTCGCTTTGTAATTGCAAACGGCCGGACCAAACCAGGGCCGAGATGGCGGCTACCGAGGCATGGCCGCAGAACTCGACTTCGGCAAGGGGAGAGAAGAAACGCAGGCGGACCACTTCGTCTTGCAGGCCTAATACGAAGGCGGTCTCCGAAGCCTGCATCTCGGAGGCAATTTTTTGCATTTGTTCCGGCTGCAGGCCTTGGGCATCGAGCACCACCCCGGCTGGATTGCCGCCGAAGCTCTCGGTAGTAAAGGCGTCTACTTTCCAGATTTCCAGGGTTTCTTCGGCCATGAGGGCTCCGCTTGGCGGCTACAATACTTCGTAGTCGATGCGCGCGATCTGTTCGCGCAAGTCGTTCATTTCCCGCTGCCAGTATTGCAGGGTACCGAAATGATTAAAGGTGCGTTTGAAAGTCGGATCGTCCCAGCGACGGGCAATCCAGGTGGCATAGCGGATAAAGCGCAGGGCCCGCAGCGGCTCGACCAGGCGCAGCCAAGAGGGATGAAAGTCGCGCATCTCGCTGTAGGCCTCGATCAGCAAATCGCGCTGACGGCGGCCTTCTTGATCGTAGGCCGGGGCCAGCAGCCAAATATCTTGAGCCGCCGGGCCTTCCAGGAAATCGTCGAAATCAAGAAAGGTGGGTCCGGCCGGGGCCCAGAGTAGGTTGTTCAAATGGCAGTCGCCGTGGATACGATGGACCGGCACCTCGTTGAACAGGGGCTCAATGCGTTCCAGCAAGATGCGCACGGTGGCGGCAAAATTTTCGCGGGCTTCGACCGGAATCAGACCGTTTTCTAACAAAAAGTCCAAGTTTTCGCTGCCGTAGCTTACGGTCGTCAGCCGCAGGCGCGACGGCGCCTGGCCGCGGGCACCCACATTGTGAATCCGGGCCAGCAATCGACCCAGGATCTTGAACTGTTCGTCACTGGGTTCTTCCGGCGCCCGGCCACCCACCCGCTCGAACAGAGAGTAATAGATGCCGGCCACCTCGCCCAGAGTTTGGCCATCGCCCAGATCAATGGGTTGCGAGACCGGAATCTCTTCTTCGGCAATCTCGTGCAGAAACTGGTGCTCGGCCAAAATGGCCTCGCGACTCCAGCGGCCCGGACGGTAGAACTTGCCCACCACCATGCGCTTATCGTCAAGCTCGAGCTGGTAGACCCGGTTTTCAAAGGAATTGAGAATAATAAAACGCCCGGTGCACTTGTGCCCGCCGGCCTCGACCGCGTCGAGCACATCTTCGGGGCCCAGACTGTTGAAAGTCTTGGCCAGCGGGTGGGCCACAATGGATTTTTCACTCACGATTCTGTCTCCTTGTAGGCCATGGCCGCCTTGACGAACCATTGCCGATAACCGCTTTCCCGCAAGCGCTCTTCGTCCGCCAGCGGCAGCTTAGGCATGTGTACGGCCAAGGCCCGGGCGAACAAGCCCTGGGTCTGACCTACTTTCTCCCCCTGGGCACCATACACCGGGGTATCACCATTGCCGCAACTGGGCGAACGGCATTTGAGCACAAAGCCGGCCAGGCCATCACGTTTAAGTTCGATCACTCGGCGCGCGACCCAAGTCAACAGGCGTTCGGTTTCTTCGACTCCTGATTCAATCACCCACAGCCGCGGACCCGCCGGATCATCACCCAGCCGCATGGGCGGCCGCGGCACGCCCAAGCCACACTCCATCTCCGGACAGATCGGCACCCACTCGAAAAGCATCCCCAAGGACTGCTCCAGAAACGGGTCGTGCTTGTGCCCTCCATCGTAACGCACCAACTCGCCCAGCAAACAGGCGGAGATTCCGACTTTGGCTTTGATCGTCATCTGCTCACTCGACCCGTAAATTTTCGATTAGTCTGCCACTGGCTGATATTTCACACCCAGGTGATGAAACAGGAAGGAATGGACATCGACGATTTCAAGAATTTGGCCCGAAAGCGGCGTGCTTAGCCCGTGGCCCGAGCCCCCGGTGCGCAAGAGGATGGGCGCCGAGCCCCCGGTAGCGGCCTGCAGGCGCGCCACCATCTTGCGCGAATGCATGGGATCGACTCGTGGATCTTCTTCGCCGGTCAGCATCAAGGTAGCCGGGTAGTCCGTGCCGTCGATGACCCGATGATAGGGAGAGTATGCGTATAACGCCTTGAACTCGGTGACTTCGGTAACCGTGCCGAATTCGGGAACGTTGTACTGGCCATTGGGCGACAATTCCACCCGCAGCATATCGTAAATACCCACATGGGACACGATGGCCCGGACCAATTTGGGATGCTGGGTCAAAATGGCGCCCATCAGCAGCCCGCCATTGGACCCACCCTCGATGGCCAAATGATCAGAACTGGTATATTTGCGCGCTATCAGATGCTGTATCGCCGCCGCAAAATCATCGAAAACATTTTGCTTATAGGTAATGGCCCCCTGCCGATGCCAAGTATCACCGTACTCGCCGCCCCCGCGCAAGATGACGTGGGCAATGACAAAGCCCTGTTCCAGCAAGGCCTTTTTGTGGGCCTTGTAACGCGGGCTGCGGTTTACCCCATAGCCCCCGTAACCCGTGACCAGACAAGGATTGCGGCCCTGGCGTTGCAAGCCCTTGGGCAAGAGCAACAGAATGGGCACCCGGGTTCCGTCTTTGGAGATGGCAAACTCCCGCACCGTCTTGACCGTGCTGAAATCCACCGGCGAAGTAGACGACAGCCGCGTCTTTTGGGTTTTGCCACTGAGCAGATCAAATTTGAACCATGCCGGCGCCGCCGTATATGACTGGCTAAGGAAAAGAGCCTTGCGCCCGGAAATCTTCAACAAGCTCGACACCCCGGAAAACGGCTGCTGCCGCGGGCCCTTGAGCCGCTTGCCCTGATGATTAAACACCCGCACCTCGGCCGGCCCACCCATTTGGTAGATGGCAGCAATGCGGCTAGGCCCAATCAACAAATTGGACGTGCCTCGAAACAAGGGTACCAGGGTATCTTCCCCTTGCCCAATAACCACCTGGGCCCGCTCTTGATCCAATTGATCGAGAGACACGCGCAGCAACTGTCCCCGCGGCGTGTCCCTCAGCGAGATGAAATACAAGCTCTTCTTGGGCCCGAACACACACTGCACCACCCCATCCCCATAATCACTAAACTGTTTCCACTTGCCATCCGGCGCGCGCAAGAAATGGGCAAAATGCCCCCCATCCCCATATTGCACCGTGGCCATCAGATAATCCAAGTTCGCATGACCCTGCAGCACCACCTCGGCAATGCGCGGAAACTTTTTGCCTATCTCGTAACGATCTTGGGCCACCTTGGTGCCCAGCCGATGAAAGTACACCTGCTGATAAAAATCCCGCTCGGCCGCCGCCCCATCCTGGGCCCGTGAATATCGAGTATAGAAAAACCCGGCCCCATCCCGCGTCCA
>JAUVBB010000308.1 GCA_030591445.1 Deltaproteobacteria bacterium
ACCGCAGGTGCCGGCGTCAGCGCTGGAGCAAAAGTCGTCGCAGCCGTCGGATTGGCCACACAGGTCGCCGGTGCAAGAAGGCAGGCATTGAGAACTGCCGGCGGCGTTACCGACCAGGGTCACTCCCGAGAAGGAGGAATAAGCGAAAATGCCAATATGCCACTCACCACTTCCCGATAGGTCACAGAGCTCTTCGTTCCCAGAGAGCCAGGGGCGGCAGTTATAGGAAGTGGTGGTGGGATCGGCGCCAAGTCTCACATACAGATCGGCGTCACCTTCTCCTCCGGAGATCTCGATAATTGGGTCGTCGCCAGTGATAATAAAGATTTGGGTCCACGAACCGGAGCTGGCACTCAGGTTGGTCTCGGTTATGCTGCTATCGCCACCGCCACCGCCAGCGCAGGGGTCGTTGCCGCATTTGTCACAAGTGGAGATATCGGCCGCAGAGCAAGTGCCGCCGCAGTTGTCGGCTTGGCCACAGAGATCGCCGGAGCAGTCGGGGAAGCAGCCGCTCAAGTTACTTTGCAGCAATTTGGTGGTGGTTCCGGACGGGGCGGAAATGGCGGGTACGGCCGCGCCGAGAAGGGCGTTGAAAATGGTGGAGGGCGATGAGCTGGGGTTTGCCTGCAGGTATTGGGCGGCCACACCGGCCACAAACGGTGCCGAGAAGGAGGTTCCGTTATCCGACACACCGTAGTAAATTTCGTCGTCTCCATCCAAATCGTAACGCGATACCGAAGCGGAAAAGATGCCTTCGCCGGGGGCAAAGATATCAACACAGGAGCCGATGCAGGAGGTGGAACGGATGCCGTCAGTCGGGTTGGAGTTACCTACCACCATGGCGCCCACGGCATTGTTGGGAGAGTACAGGCAGGCGTCGTCAGCCGTGTTGCCGGCCGCGATGGCGGTAAACACTCCGGCAGCTACCAGATTAGTGCCCGCTTGGTTCAAGGTGGCGTTGTTATCGTCGGTGCCTTGGCTCAGATTGGCTACCGCCGGGCTGATGTGGTTGGCGGCGACCCAGTCAATGCCGGCTACCAGAGACTCGACCGTGGCCGCGGGGCAGCAGTTCCAGATGCGAACGGAGTGGATGGTTGCGCTGCTAGCCACGCCATAGGTCTTGCCCCCGGCGATGCCGGCCACCATGGTGCCGTGCGACATGTTGCACTCACGCGCGATGTAGCCGTTGCCCAGATTGCCGTTTGTCTCATCGTCACAGCTGCCCGCCGGAGCGACGTCAACGCCATTGCCGATTCTACCGGCGAATTCATCATGCACCGAGTAGACGCCCTCGTCGATGATATAAATGTGGGTACCGGCGCCAGTGGCCGAGTAGGTATAGTAGCCGTCCATCCCACTGGGCTGATCGATGCGATCCAGGCCCCAGCAGTCGTAGGATTGGCCCATGCCATTTGATCCCGACACGTCCCGATCGGTTCTGCTTTTTTGCAGATGTGAATTTTGTTCCACCCACTTGACCCGAGGATCGGCGGCCAGTTGCATGGCCTCCATTCGGGTCATGGTAGCCGCAAAACCCTTGATGGCAGCCCGGAAAGTGGTGGTTACCTCGATGGTTTCGAGTTGATGGTCCAGGATCAAGTTGTGAGCCATGGAGTTGGCAGCCTGTAGAGTGATGGGTCTGAGCTGAGCGGGATCAAATGTTTCATTCAGCACGACCAAATAACTGTCGGCCACGGCATTCTCATGCATAATGATGCCGTCTACAATGTTAAGCCCTTGTAGAGCGAGGTTCATGTCTGGAACAGTCGAATTCACATCGATCATATCCGTCTGCTGTGCCGACGGATCAATGGGAGTCATGTTGTTGTCTAAGCATCCTGGTGTCACGGACACCATCAATGTCAGGACAAACATCGAAATCGCTGCGTTTCTGATTGTTCGATACATGAATACCTCCGCTGAAAATGTAAAACCCCAGTAACTCCGCAACCAATTATTGCTTTACGTGCAAGCATCGCGCCAAATGGTTGCGACAGGATAACTATCTGAAATATATGAAATAGTGCAAAGAAACATAATATTACATAACTACTGTTGGGAAACTGTTTGTTGCGCTATTTTTGGTTTTCATGCAGAGTCCTGTAAAAACAATGCACTAGCAGGGCAACCATTTGTTGCGCGATGTAAACTTTCAGTTGCGCTTAACTGGGTGTGATTGGGGGAGACACTATTTCTTTCACTGAAATAAAGATCGTTTTGGTTTTCAAATAGTGGCTATAATGGCAGTACTTTTGCCGCTGTAATATTTGCGGAGGAATTTGAAATGGGCATGTGGGTGTCGGAGTCCTTATTGGGTCTGGTAGCGGCTGTTTTGCTTATCTTGTTTTCGGCCTGTGCGGGTGATTCTCCTCCGCATTATGATCCCGAGGGTGGGGCATATGATGGGGACGCGGGGAGCGCGGACGAGGAGAAGGATGGGGATGATGAGCCGAGCGACAATGGCGGCTGTATCGATGCTTATCCGGGCCAAGTACTGATTACCGAAATCATGCGCCTGCCCGCAACGGTGACGGGCAAGTCGGGTCAATATCTTGAGCTATACAATGCTGGTTTTGATGCCTTGGCGATGAATGGTTGGTTGCTGCGGGACGGGCAGGGAGGGCAGGACGAACTGGCTTTGCCGGCGGGTGAGAGCTTTGGGCCCGGTGCCCACTTGTTGCTGGCTTTCGAGCCTGATGCCAAGCTCAATGGCGGCATGGAGCCGGACCTGGTGCTTAGCGGAATTGATCTGGATACCAGGCTGCTTATTCTGGTCGCGGGAGAAGTAGAGATTGATCGGGTGGATTTCTCGGCAGAGGAGTGGCCAGAACTGCCGGGCGCTTCTTTGAACTTGGATCCGAGCCAATATGATCTGATGGGCAATGATTTGCCCGAAAACTGGTGTGCCGCCACCGAACATTATGGAGATGGCGATTTGGGCACCCCGGGTCTTGGCAATACCATTTGTGTTTCTCAGCTTTGCGGGGACGGAGAAGCGCAAGAGCAGGAACAATGCGATGATGGGCAAAACGGTGATGACCAGGATGGTTGCCGGGACGATTGTCGCTATACCTGTGTAGATGCCAAACTAGATTGCGGTGATGTCGCTGGCGATTGTCACGGCTTCGAATGCGAGCCCAACGACCTGGGTCAGGTCTGTGTCCAAGTAATGGATCTGGGAGATCTGCCGCCCAGCCAAGCTGCTTGTCGGCAAGGTGGTTGCGATATCAACGGGGTTCCTTATCAACGCAACGCGGTGGATGGAACTGCTTGTGACAATCAAACCGGTTTGACGGGCGACATTTGTCTGGGCGGCCTTTGTCTGGATCCAAGCTGCGGTGACGGTATCCGGGCGGAGGGCGAAGAATGCGATGACGGCAACGATGTCATCGGTGATGGTTGCACGCCTGATTGTGTGATTGAGCTTGGGATTTGTCCTCTGGATATGGTGGTGGTGCCGGCTGCCCCTGCCATCGGCTTGATGAAATCTGTCTGCATGGATCGTTATGAGGCCTCGCGTATCGATGCCACTGAAAGCAACATGGGCGTCGAATCCATTAAGGCCGTCTCCCTGCCGGGTGTTATCCCCTGGTATGTCAATCCGGTTGATTCCGGTCAAGTCGCCCACATGCAATCCGCCTGTTCGGCGGCCGGAAAACGGCTTTGTCGCCCGGAAGAATTCTATTCGGCATGTAGCCAGGCCGGTACCCATAGCTATGTGTTCGGAGATATTTTCGACCGCGAGAAATGCAATTGCGTTGACACTTTCTGTGATGATTACTGCGCCGCTCAGGGCATCGATCCATGCAGTAACGCCGACAATTGCGGCTATACCTACCAATGCTTCCATGTGGTACCCACCGGCAGTTTTGCCTCTTGCACTAACAGCTACGGGGCCTATGATCTCAACGGCAATGTCTGGGAGATTGTTCCCTCCACTACCGACCCTCGTGGTTTCGAAGTGCGGGGAGGCGCTTTTAACTGTGCCGGCGCCAGCGCTCGGCTGATGTGTAGTTACAACGCAGGATGGACTTCCCTCTACGCTGGTTTTCGCTGTTGCCGAGATTTCTAGGCCGGCTTTGATGCAGCCTTATAGTGGTTCTATGGGCGGAGGTGGCAAGATCCGCACCGGTCCGCTCTCTGGGTCTTGCGATTCTTCATGAATGCCAGGGATGTCCCTGATGTCCGGCACGCAGCGGCCGAGGGCGTCGCAGCGTTCGTTTTTCTTACATCGTTCTTCACAGGGCCGCGCTTCGCATAGCCCGGTTCTGGGATTGCAGAACGAGTGCGGATCACACCAAGTGTAGCAGAGACCATGCGCGCGCCTGATACCGGCGCCGGTGGCGCCCATGGCTACATTGGCGGCCGCGCCGAGGGCCTTGGAGCCGCTGCCACAGGCGGGGCAAAGTCCGGTCAAGGCCAGCAAGGCCAGGCTGGTTAGCATCCGTAGCAAAACTTGCCTCTCAAGTTCCTTCCCAGCCCGCAATCCGGGCCCATAGCCACCAAGCGGCGCGGGCTTTGAGCACGCAATTGAGATTGGCGGCCGGAGGCGAATCGGAGTGGGCACAGCCCTGACAACCGTCGTAGCCGGCAACCCCGGTACCCGTAGTCAGACGGGTCAACTCCGAATCGGGATGAGCCTCGGTCCACTCCACCGCCCAGTTGCCGTCGGTGTAATCCAGGTTGTCCATCATGACCCGGTCCCAGAAATAGACCCCATCGGGGTTGTGGGCCTCGATATCGGCAAAATCGAAGAGCCAACGGTCATGGGCCAGGCAATGCGCCCGGATTTTCTCATTGTTGTAGTGAACCGAGTTGACCGTCAGGTCCTCTCCTTGACCTTCGGCATGGCCGGTCATGAAGACGAAAGTGACCTGGGGGTATTCAGCGATGAGACGCTCCATGTTGTCGAGGTATCGCTGGGCGTCGTGATCATTGATGCTGCACCAAGACCAGACCACAACGTTGACATGGCTGTTGGCCGGATTGTCCAACAGCGCCCGGGTGCCATTTGCCCAAGGCGTATCGCCGTTGGCATCGTCATAGTCACCTTGGCTCAGATCGGCAACATCAGCGGGAATGCCGAAGTCGTCCAGGTCTAGCGCTTCGGCTGTTGCGCCACTGTCGTCCCAGGCGTAGCTGGTCTGGAAGGCAGGGAATTGAGCCAAGGCATGCATGCCGGTGATCAATTGGCTGCCGTGCGAGGTGTGCTGGTAGACGATGTGCAGATTGCTCTTGGCCGTCGTGATGGCCGCCGTCGGGATCGAGGCGAGATCCGTGCATTGATGATCGATTACCTGACCCACAATCTTGTCGATGTCGCCGCCGGTATCGGTGTCAGTTCCGGCGTTGGTATCGGTTCCGGGGTCAGTATCTGAATTCTCGTCTGCGTCCGCCCCATCACTGGCATCGGCTTGCCCCTCGTTGTTGCTGGTATTGGAGCATGCGCCCATCACCAAGAATGTGCTCATAACAATAGGAATCAAAATCGAACTTTTCATGTCGTGTCCTTTCTGAATTGCTCCCAGTATACACCAAACCAGCCGCTGGTCGGGAAGGATTTACTGCTGATGCCTAGCCCATTGCTGTGTACAGTTAATTAGAACATAGTGTAGAAATCATTCTATTTTACTTTCTGTTTTCATGGCGCACGTTCTTCTGTGTAAGCAAGAAACATCAACGCTAACCAGGAGGGATGTCATGAACGCAATACTTTCCAAAATCTCGTTGATTCTAGTGTCTTTCGTATTTCTGATGGGTTTGACTGAATCGCGCTGTGGCACTACCCAGCTTGAACTTGGCTTTGAGGGTCTCGAACCCTTGGGTGCCGAGTATGTGTACGAGGGCTGGCTGATTGTCGACGGCGAGCCAGTCTCGTCGGGACGCTTCAACCTGCGCCCTGGCCAATCCAAAGTAATCTCCCACGTGTCACCTTCGGATTTGGATCAGGCCGCCATGTTCGTCTTGACCATCGAACCGGCCCACGGCGATGACCCGTCGCCATCGGCTACCCATGTTCTGGCTGGCGCTTTCGAGGGATCGGTAGCCGGACTAAACGCAGCCCATCCGGCGGCTCTGGGCGATGACTTCACCAGCGCCAGCGGTGGCTTCATCCTGGAGACGCCTAGCACCGGCTCGGTGGCTGACGACTACGCCCAGGGAATCTGGTTTCTGGATCCCTCCGGACCCGCCGTCAGCCTGAACCTGCCGACCTTGCCGGCCGGTTGGGTCTATGAAGGTTGGGTAGCCGGTCCCGAAGGCGCCATTTCCACCGGACGTTTTCTGGATGCCGGCATGGCCGACTATGATGGCGCCGGTGATGCCGCCGGCCCCGATGGTTTTCCGCCATTCCCCGGCCAGGACTATATTGAGCCGGCCCTGAACCTGGTAGGCATGATGGCCGTTATCTCCATCGAACCCGACCCGGATGACAGCGGCGCACCCTTTGCCTTCAAGCCCCTGGTAGGTGTCATCGACGACGCCGGCCGCGGCGGCTTCCAGGTCCAGAGCAACAACGCCGTCTCTTTTGTCACCGGCACCGCTTGGCGTAACTAACCTGCCTCACCCCCGTTTTCCATCCTGCCCAGTAGTTCATTCCCTTTAGGCAACAGAAGAGTAACGACATCTTTTCCATGTCTTGGGCCCATTGTTTTGCTAAGATGAGCGAATTATCTCACTGGTATCTTGCTGGGGTCTGACTCATGAAATCATTGGCGGTGAGTTTTGCGTGTTGCCTTGCGGTCTGTGGCTTGGGCAGAATGTCGGCGTTTGCCGCGGAAAGCGAGAAGAGTTCTCCCCGGGTGATTGTGCTGGAATTGGAAGCCAAGGGCGTCAAGCCTGAACTGGTCCAGCAAATGACTGATGCACTGCTGTTGGCGACCCAGCAGGTGCCGGGCTTCCAGGTGATGGGTCGTGACGAAATCCGGATCATTCTGGAGCACGAGGGCCAGCGTCAGGCACTGGCTTGCAGTGATGACTCTTGCCTGGCGGATCTTGGTCAAATGCTCAAAGGTGACTACGTCTTGTCGGGATCGGTGGGCAAGGTGGGAGAAGTCTTTCTGATAAACGCTCGTCTCTTTGACGTGAAACGGGTTGTGGTCCATGCCCGGGCTACGGCGACGGCACTCAATGCCGAAGAACTGCTGGCGGCAGCCGGACGGGTGGCGCAGGATTTACTGGCACCGCAAGCAGGGCGGGGCGCTGGTCAGAAATCCGCTTACTCTCTGGTGTTGGGGGAAGATGAGACCAAGATCGCCGTGCTTAATTTGTCGAGCAGTGGCTCGACTGAGCACGTGGCCGAGAACCTGACCCAAGTCATCGTGGTGGAGTTGAAACAGATAAAGGGTCTTTCGCTCATCACCCGCGACGAGATTAAGTCCATTCTGTCCTTTGAGCAGGATCGGCAACTATTGGGCTGTGATGACTCTTCTTGTTTGGCCGAACTGGGAGGCGCCCTAGGGGTTGAGTACTTGTTGACCGGCAACGTGGGTCAGATGGGCGCGACCTACTTGCTTCACTTGAAGCTCATCAACATCCGTGAGGCAACGGTGGCCAACCGGGTGGCAGAGTCCTTTACCGGCGATGAGTCGCAACTGCTCAACGCGGCCAAGTTCACCGCGCGCAGATTGTTGGGCCGCCTGCCCGAGGGAGAGGGCGGATTGGAGGTAAGACCGTCGGTGGCTAGTGCGCGTCTCTTGGTCGATGGCCAAGAAGCCCTGGTGTCGGCGGAGCAGCAGATCAAAGCCGGCAAGGTCAACTTGCGGTTGGAGGCCGACGGTTTCCAGCCCTGGATCGGAGATGCTTATGTCGATACCGGTCGGTTAACCAGGCTCGATGTCGAGTTGGTCGAGCTGCCCACGGCTTGGTACCAGGAGTGGTGGCTGTGGACTTCGGTGGGGACGGTTATTGCCACCGGAGCTGCTCTCGGCTTCTATTACGGATTTTCTCAAGGGCCCAACACCGCCAGCCTGGATATTCAGGCCGGTCTTCCCGGAGGTGGCCTATGAGGATCTTGGCCCTCCTGATGTTGGTAAGTCTTTGGTCAGCCTGCGCCCAGCCGGAAATTGAGATTCGCTTGCAACATCAATTTGGTGCTCTCCAGGATGCCCTGCCTAATCTGGCTGGGCAGGTGATTGTCAGCCAAAGCGAGGACGATGGCAGTGCTACCGAGCTGGGCAGAGTCAGTCTGGAGATTGGCGCCAATGGCGCCAGCGCTACCCTAGGCGAGTTGCCCGCCGGTCGTGATTTGTTGGTAAGCATAGAGTGGACCTCGGCATCGGTCTTTGTTGCCGTCTCCCGCCAAGCCAAGGCGATACGCCTGGAACGGGGCAAGACCGCCAGCCTGGAGTTTGGTAGTGCCGACTACCGGTATCCCGACGATGACGGTGACGGCGCCGCCAACATATATGAGATTGCATACGAAACAGCCAACCCGGACGCGGGTCACAACGCTTTAGCCGATCCGAGCCGAGCTCCGACCGGGTTTTTCTCCAGCCTCTCTGCCGCTCTGTCCTTACCGGGCTATCCTCTCAACGCCAGTGTCATGTCCTTGGGGGCCTTGGCCCTGGTTCCCACTACCGATCTCCAGCAGGTGGGAATTGGCACCGAATTCTTCGAACATCAGATCAACCTGATCAACCTGGGCACCCGTGAACGCATCAGCCTGCCCATCGACTGCAGCGAACAGTCCTTGGTTCTGGACGTCAAGATCAATTACGGGATCGATCCTATCTACTCTTCGGTCTTGTGCCAGGGTCAGGTGCATTTCATCGAGCGGGATGTGTCGGCCGGCCTGAAGCTGGTGTCTACCGCTACCGTTGCCAATAATGGCACATCCTTGTCCTATAGCAAGGACGGCAACCGCTTGTACCTGCTGCACTTGGGTGCAGCGCTAATTACGGTATTGGACTCCAATCCTTCCAGTCCCGGCTATGGACAGATTATAAGCACCTTGGATGCCTCGGTGCTGGGACAGGGCGCCAAGGTGGTGAA